>NZ_JBQQXJ010000006.1:0-302278 GCF_052266595.1 Antarctobacter jejuensis
TGGGAAAGAAAGGGGCCAGGCGTGCCATCTGCGCGTCGGTCAGCCAGAAGAGATCGCTCATGTCACCGCTCCGTTTTCGAAGCCGTGAATCATGCTGTTCACGCGAAATCAATGCATCCTGACCCTAGGACCAGAAAAGAGTGTCGATGTATAGTGCTGATTGAGCATGAATTGAGATTGTTTGAGCTAGTCTTTGGTGCAGATTGGGACAGATATATTCTACTCACGAGGTTCGCTGGTTTTCCCGGTGAGCTGGAAGCTGCGATCGAGGAAGATCGTCTGCCCGATGCTCTCACAGATGGCGAAACCGTCACGCTAGCTGCCATGGTCACTCTAATCCTGCTCCATGAGGTGGGACATTCAGCCGACTATTCGATAGATCCCACGGAAGCGACGATAGTTTCTGGTCTGAACGAGCTGATCGAAAGTCTTGACGAGAAGCGCAGGGAGGAACTTCGAGCCGACGCGTTCACTGGAAGTGTCCTTGAGCGAGCGTGTTTTGAAAGACGGTTGGACCCAGGCGAAGAGAATGCCTGTCTCGCCGCTTCCGAGCTCTCGATGCTAACGTTTATAGTTGGAATGAAAGGCAAGTCGCGTGACGCGCGGTGCCTGCGGTTTTTAGATACCGTACCAGGTTATCCAAACTGGCAGGCGAGATTTATGACTATTGGCCTAATGCAGCACCCAGGCCCATCGTCAATTGGGCTCCTGAGAGACTATATCGAAACCCGCAATAACCTGATGCTACTTCCTTGGCTCTCGGATGTTCCAGTTTGTCGAAGCGCTATTGCCAACTGACGCCAGAATTTTTGAGTGAGCTTTGGGCTTCTCGGAGCGACCAAACAATCCGCACGTTTTTGTCACGGACTGAAACGACCGTTTCTGTCCGTCACCGATAGCTGCCATTCATCGGATGTCCGCTCAGTCCGCACAGCAGTCATTCCGGACACACCGGTCCAGAAACAATTTTGACAAGGTCACGTCAGATCGGTGTCGTTTCACGAATGTCTTGCCTCTCTGCAGCGCCATGACATGCCAAAAAACGAGCCCCTTTCGAGGCCCGTTTCTTAAGCGTCGGTTAAAACGCCCCTGTAACCCATTGATCTGGCATTCCCCCTAAGCTGTCCACGCGTGGACAAGGGGGGGCTGGATCACTCGGCGGCCCAGCCCGACACGGCCTTGACCTCGACAAAGTCATGGATGCCCCAGCTGCCACCCTCGCGGCCATTGCCGGACATCTTCATGCCGCCAAAAGGCGAGCCCGCGCCGCGCCCCTCGCCGTTCATCTCGACCATGCCCGACCGCAACTGCCGGGCCAGCCGATTGCGCCGCGCGCCGTCCTGGCTCTGAACGTAATTGGTCAGCCCATAGGGCGTGTCATTGGCGATGCGCACGGCCTCTTCCTCGGTCTCGAACCGCAGGATCGACAGGACGGGACCAAAGATTTCCTCCTGCGCGATGGTCATGTCGTTGGTCACGTCGGCAAAGACCGTGGGCCGCACGTAATAGCCCTTGTTGAACCCCTCGGGACGACCTGGCCCACCGGCCACCAGCCGCGCGCCCTCGGCCACACCCTTTTCGATCAGCGCTTGGATCTTCTCCCACTGGGTGCCGTTCACAACCGGCCCGATGTGCCGCCCTTCTTCGGAGGCCGGCCCAACCGTGACCTTCTTCGCCACGGCGGCCGCCTCTTCGACCACGCGGTCATAGATCGACGCCTCGACCAGCATCCGGCTGGGCGCATTGCAGCTCTGCCCGGTGTTGTTCATCATGTGCAGAACGCCGCGCTTGACGGCCTTTTCGTCCGCATCGGCAAAGACAAGGTTCGCGCCCTTGCCGCCCAGTTCCAGATGCACACGCTTCAACGTGTCGGCGGCGGCGATCGAGATTAGTCGCCCGGCGCGGGTCGAGCCGGTAAAGCTGACCATATCCACGTCCGGATGCGACGACAGCTGGCTGCCCACGCCAGCGCCATCCCCGTTCACAAGGTTGAAAACCCCAGCGGGCAGACCTGCGGCATCCATGATCTCGGCAAAGATCATCGCGTCCAGCGGGCTTTCCTCCGAGGGTTTCAACACCATCGTGTTGCCCGCCACCAGCGCCGCGCCGACCTTGAGCGTGATCTGGTTCATCGGCCAGTTCCACGGCGTGATCAGGGCGCAGACGCCCACCGCCTCATGGATGATCCGATCATTGGGGGCGTGATCCCCCAGCGGCGCCTCCCACGCGAAATCCTTGGCCGCCTTGATGAAGTTCTTGAGGTGCCAGAGACCGGCGCCGACCTGCTGTGTCTTGGCCATCTCGATGGGTGCGCCCATTTCCATGCTGATCGCGGGGCCAAGATCCTCGGCCCGCGCCTTGTAGGCGGCATAGACCCGCTCCAGCGCGGCGATGCGGTCCTCTACCGGGGTGGCCATCCAGCCGGGCAGGGCAGCTTTGGCAGCGGCCACGGCGGCGTTGGTGTCGGCCTCTCCGCCAAGCGAAATCACCGCGCAGGCCTCTTCGGTGGAGGGGTCGATGACCTCATGCGCCGTCCCGGCCAGCGGCGCGACCCATGTTCCGTTGATGTAGAATTCGCGTTTCTCGAGCATTGGTTTCTCCCGCGTATTTGCCCTCCTGACACGACCTGTCGGATGAATTAGCCGGATGGTCGGTCGGGATTTTGCGGCACTCTGTCACCCCGATGAGAGAGGCGCAAGGAGGGGCTTTACATGGCAATTTCAGATCGTACCTAAACAGGCAGAGCAATTCCGATTTTTCGGACAAGAAAGGATTTTTCAATGGCACTTCGTATCAACGACGAACTCCCGAACCTCACCGTCACCACCGATCTGGGCGAATACAAACTGCATGACTGGATGGGCGACAGCTGGGCGATTCTGTTCTCGCACCCCAAGGATTTCACGCCCGTTTGCACCACCGAATTCGGTGCCGTGGCGCAGCTGGCCGCCGAGTGGGAAAAGCGCGGTACCAAAGTGATGGGCATTTCCGTCGACGGTGTCGATGAGCACAAACAGTGGAAAGGCGACATCGAAAAGACCGCAGGCGCGCCCGCTGGTTTCCCGATCATCGCGGATGAGGATCTGGCCGTGTCCAAGGCATTGGACATGCTGCCGGCAGACGCCTACCTGCCCGATGGCCGCACCGCTGCCGACAGTGCCTCTGTCCGTTCGGTGTTCATAATCGCCCCGAACAAGAAGGTGCAGCTGATGATGACCTATCCGATGTCGGTTGGCCGCAACTTTGCCGAAGTGCTGCGGGCGCTGGATGCCCTGCAGGCCACCTATGAAACCCCGATCGCAACCCCGGCCAACTGGACTGTGGGGGAGGACGTGATCGTGGCGCTGTCGCTGAATGACGAACAGGCCAAGGAAAAATTTGGCGAGGTCGAGGCCGTGCTGCCCTACCTGCGCAAGACCAAGAAGCCGGTCTAAACTCCGGTTCCGGATCGATTGGCGGGCGTCCCGGTGGGGCGCCCGTTTTTTCATTCACCCTAGGAATTGCGGAAATTGCTTTTCAATTCGGTAACTTCGGTCAATATCGGTGGCGCTCTTTCCTGACAGAGGCACAGCCATGCGTGATCCCTATATCCTCGGCGGCGAACAGGTCGCCCCTGGCACTCGGCGTACCATCGACCTGCCGGTTTCGGTGCTGTCGGATCATACGCCGGTGACCTTGTCCGCGCATGTGGTGCATGGCCGACGGCCCGGCCCGGTGATGTTCGTTTCGGCCGCCGTGCATGGCGATGAGGTGATCGGGGTCGAGATCGTGCGACGCCTTTTGCGGGCGGCGCCCGTGTCGCGGCTGGCGGGGACGCTGGTTGCCGTTCCGATCGTGAACAGCTTTGGATTCATCAACCGGTCTCGGTACCTGCCCGACCGGCGCGACCTCAATCGCAGCTTTCCGGGAACGTCTGCCGGGTCGCTGGCGTCACGTCTTGCGGATCTGTTCCTGACAGAGGTCGTGGCCCCCTGCGACGTGGGCATCGACCTGCATTCCGCAGCGGTGGGGCGCACCAACCTGCCTCAGATCCGGTTGACGCCGGGCAACAAACGGCTGAGCGAATTGGGACAAGCCTTTGCCGCGCCAGTGACGTTGATGTCCAAGACACGGGAAGGATCGCTGCGGAAATGGGCGGCGGATTCGAAGGTCGATGTTCTGCTGTACGAAGCCGGTGAAGGGCTGCGGTTTGACGAGCACGCCGCGCGGGCCGGGGTTGCGGGTATCCTGCGGGTGATGGCCACATTGGGCATGATAGCGGAGCGCGGCGTGCCGCGGGCGCGGCACACCTCTGTGATTTGTGAGAGGTCCAGCTGGGTCCGCGCACCTAGCGGTGGCTTGCTACGGACGTTGAAGCGGCGTGGTGACTATGTCGAACGGGGGCAGGTTCTGGGCGTGGTTTCGGACCCGTTCGGAGAGCGTGAGGCCGAAGTGCTGGCCGAAAGCACTGGCATCCTGATCGGACGGTCGGACCTGCCAGTGGTGAACGAGGGCGACGCGCTGTTCCATATCGCCGAACCGGTGGACCAGAAGAAGGCTGAAGTGGCGGCGGAGCGGTTCGAACTCGAACTTGAAGCGCCGCCTCTCTATGATGAAGATGAGATTATCTGACTGATTTGTAATATTTTTCTGCCGGGGAAAGGTTTCGTCGATTGGCGGTTGCGCACCGGCCCGCAGCTTGGCAGTTTTGCCGGGTCTGAGCGCTGGGAGTAAAGCCATGTCCGTCACGATCGCCACCTGGAACATCAACTCTGTCCGCCTGCGTGCCGGTCTGGTCGAAAAGCTGCTGACCGAGGACGCGCCGGACGTGCTGTGCTTGCAGGAATGCAAATCGCCGGTGCCGAAGATCCCGCATGATGTCTTTGCCGCCCTAGGCTACCATCACATGGTTGCGCGCGGCGAGAAGGGGTACAACGGGGTCGCGATCCTGTCGAAACAGCCGCTGGAGGATGTGGGCGACAAGGATTTCGCCGACCTCGGGCACGCGCGGCATGTGGCGGCGCGGATGGAAAACGGCATGACGATCCATAACTTCTACGTCCCTGCGGGTGGCGATGTGCCGGATCGGAACGTCAACGTGAAGTTCGGGCAAAAGCTGGATTACCTTGCCGGTATGCGGGACTGGTTCCGTACGGAGCGCCCGGAGAAATCGGTGCTGGTGGGCGACCTGAACATTGCGCCGCTGGAAGATGACGTCTGGGATCACAAGAAGATGCTGAAGATCGTCTCTCATACGCCGGTCGAGGTCGAGGCGCTGGGTGATGTGCAGGATGCCGGGGCATGGGTGGACGTGACCCGCAAGGATCTGCCCGTAGGCAAGCTGTACAGCTGGTGGTCCTATCGCGCCAAGGATTGGGATGCGGCGGACAAGGGGCGGCGTCTGGATCACGTCTGGGCCACGCCGGACATATCCAATGCCGCTCATTCCAGCCGCATCCGGCGCGATGTGCGGGGCTGGGAAAAGCCGTCGGATCATGCGCCGGTTTTCGCGACCTTCGATTTGTAAGGGTGAAACGCGCCGGTTCGGCCGTGCGCTGACACCTGCAATTCATGCAAATCCGGCCGGGCGGGCAGGGCTGAGACGGACCGCATGAACTCATGCCGAGCCTGCCGCGCCCTTGCAACTGGCGCTCCCCTGCGCCATCTACGGTCCAACACATATTCAACCGCGTGAGGGTGACATGCTGGAACTGGGCGGCGGCCAACCGGCTGCGGACAATCTGGTCAAGGATATCTCGGAAGCCGAGTTCATGGCCGAAGTGGTGGATGGCTCTGCCGAGGTGCCGGTCATCGTGGATTTCTGGGCGCCGTGGTGCGGCCCGTGCAAGACGCTTGGCCCGATGCTGGAGGATGCCGTAAAGGCCGCCAAGGGCGCAGTGCGCATGGTCAAGGTCAACGTGGACGAGGCGCAGAGCATCGCGGGCCAGTTGCGGATCCAGTCGATCCCGACGGTCTATGCCTTTTACAAGGGCCAGCCGGTTGACGGATTTCAGGGTGCGGTGCCGCAGTCCGAACTGAAGGCCTTTGTCGAGCGCGTCGTGACCGCGGCGGGCGGCGACGCATCGGGTGGGCTGGACGACGCGGTGGCCGCCGCAGAAGAGATGCTGGAGCAGGGCGCGGCGGTGGACGCGGCGCAGACCTTTGCAGCGATCCTCGAAGAAGAACCGGCCCATGCGGGCGCCTATGGCGGCATGGTTCGCGCGCATATCGCGATGGACGATCTGGAACAGGCCGAGGCGATCCTGAACGGCGCGCCGGCAGAGATTTCCAAGTCACCCGAGCTAGAGGCGGCGCATGCCGCGCTGGAACTGGCCAAGCAGGCGCAGAACGCCGGGCCCGTGGCCGAATTGTCCGCGGCGGTGGAGGCAGATCCGGCCAATCATCAAGCCCGGTTCGATCTGGCGCAGGCGATGCATGCCCATGGAGATGTCGAAGGCGCGGTCGAGCAATTGCTGGAGCTGTTCAGGCGCGACCGCGAATGGAACGACGGCGCGGCCAAGACACAGCTGTTCACGATTTTCGATGCCCTGAAAGCCAACGATCCCGTGGTCCTGAACGGACGTCGCAAATTGAGCTCGATGATATTTGCCTGAGCCTGCCCTCAGGCTAGATTGCCCTGCATGACAAGGCTAAAAGATCTGCCGGGCGTGATCCCGGTCTTCCCCCTGCCGGGCGCGCTGCTCTTACCAAGGGCGCGCCTGCCCCTCCACATCTTCGAGCCGCGCTATCTGGCCATGCTGGATGACGCGCTGAAGACCGAGACCCGGTTGATCGGCATGATACAGCCGCAGCAGGTGCCGGGGCGCGATGAGAAAGCCTTGCACCGGATCGGCTGCGCGGGCCGGATCACGCAGTTCTCGGAAACCGAGGACGGGCGCTATATGATCACCCTGATGGGCCTGTCGCGTTTTCGCATTCAGAAAGAGGTGGACGGCTTTACCCCGTATCGCCGATGCGAGGTCAGTTGGGACGGGTTCGAGCGCGACCTGCAGGGGTCTGAAAAGGACCACAGGTTCGACCGGGGCCAATTCATGAACCTGCTCGATCGCTATTTCTCCTCCAAGGAGCTTTCGGCGGATTGGGAAACCCTGCAGCAGGCAGACGATGAATTGCTGCTCAATTCCCTGTCGATGCTGCTGGAGTTCAATCCCGAAGACAAACAGGCGCTGCTGGAGGCGCCATCGCTCAGCACGCGGCGGGAGACGCTGGTGATGCTGATAGAATATGCCATGCGTGGCGGGGAAGAGGACCTTATCCAATGACCGTGGAATTTGACCGCCGGATGCTGGAGGCGCTGATCTGTCCGGTTACGCAGACAGCGCTTCGGTATGACGCCCAGTCGCAGGAACTGATCTCCAAGGCGGCGGGGCTGGCCTATCCGATCCGGGATGGCATTCCGGTGATGCTGCAGGATGAGGCGCGTCGGTTGGACTGAGCGCCGCCCGCAACGGTCGGCCTTTCAGGGCAGTTCGACGTAGATCTTGGGATATCTCCCGTAGACCTCGTACCAATTGCCGCGAACGTGCTGGCCTACAGTGACCTGGCCATAGGCATAGGACACCGTCTTTGACGTGGTCGAGGGACCCGTACGGAGTGCGGCAGACTTGATCTTGACCTTGGTTCCGGGTGGATATCGACCGGCGGTGGCAGGGGCAGCGGCTGTTACCTTGGCACGGGTGATTTCTGTCCCGACGGGGATCTGCACGTAGCGTCCCGCCTTGCCTTCGACCCCGTACCAATTGTCGCGCATATGCCGCCCGATGGTCACTGACCCGTAGATGTAGGAAATCGTCCGGCTGTCGCTGCGGGGGGCGATGTGGGCTGCAAGCGATTTGATCTTGAGCGTTGTCCCGGGGACGAAGATCGTGCCGCGAGTGGTGACCTTTGCATCGGTGGGGGCTGCCGTCTTTTGTGTGGTGGCGGTTCGAAGGACTTCAGCGCTATCGGGGATCTGCACATACCGGCCCGTGCGCCCCGCAACCTCATACCAGTTGTCCGTGATGTTGGAGCCGATGGTCACGGAGCCGTAGATGAAGGATACCGTCTTGCTGCTACTGGACGGCGCGGTGTGCAGTCTGGCGGATTTGACCTTGAAGGTTGTGCCGTTTGGATGCGGTTCGCTGCCGGTGACTGGCGCGGGCCGGTCAGGTTTGCCAGAGAGCGGCGCGGTGGTTGCATGGACCAGCGTGCCGGTGGGCAGATTGACGAACTGGCCCACCTGTCCGGCCACCCTGTACCAGCCGTCCCCGACATGACGGCCAAGGGTGACGGAATTTTCCTTGTGTCCGAGCACTTCAGCAGAGAGCGAGGCGCTTTTGTAGACGGGTTCTGCCACGACAGTGATGCCGGTGCCCTCCGGCAGGACGTCATGCTCCTTCAGGAAGTAAGGTTTTGTCGGCGCGGTGAGTTTTGCGCCGGGTTCGATCACCGGTCTTTTCGGTTCGGGGGCATTCAGACCGGCCAGCATGGACCGCGCGGCAGCCACAACCGGCGTGTCGGGGTAGCGATCGATCAGTGATTTCAGCGTTGCGCGCTTTGTCTCGACGTCGGGGATCACGATGGCGGCCAGCAGGGCGGCGTTGGCCTCATCCGCGCGTTTGCGTTTTTCGGCGTCGGTGCGCTGACGCTGGAACCGGTCAAGCCTGCGTTGGGCGGCGCGGGCGGCAGAGGTGCCGGGGAAATCCGCGATCAGCTTGGCCAGCCCGGCTTCCAGCTGTTCGCCGTCCTGCAATGCGAAGGCCTCTGTCAGAGCGCGCCCGGCAAGCGTTTCACGGTCCGGTTTCTGTGGGGCTGGGTCCACGGCGTCCGGAGCAACCTTGAGCAAGCTGCTGCCTTCCAGGATCCTCGCCATCGGGATTCCGTAGTTGATCTTGTTGCGGTCCGATCCGGCGTTGTGCAGGCCGATGACCTGCTGAGAGGTCGCGTCGATCACCGGAGAGCCGGAGTTTCCGGGCAGCGTATCGCAGGTGTGCAGCAACCGGCCTTCGGACATGGCGGGGGCATTGGCGCGGCATTTCTCGCGGCTGATGCGCTGCGCCTCACCCATCGGGTGGCCGATGATCCAGTAGGGGTCATTGGCCTCCGGCACGCGCGAGGCCAGCCGCAACACGCCGAATTCCCGGCCCGGCTTGTCCCCGATGATGCGCAGCAGGGTGTAGTCGAGATCCTTGTTGGTCTCGACCGGGACCGGGTTCACAAGAAAGCTGCGGGTGCCTTCGGTCACGCCTTCGCGGGTGTATCCGGCAATGAACCTGACGCCGATGATGGCGCTCGCCCCGGCGCGCGGGTGGTCAAGGATGCCCGGCACACAATGATGGTTGGTCATCAGCAGGTCTTCCTCGACAAGGAAGGCGGTGCAGGGAAAGACCTGCACGTCGGTCGCCACGTCCAGCCGCCCGACACTGCGCCCGATGGTGGCAAAGACCGATTTCGCCGAATAGGTCGAGATGGGTTCGTTGTTGTAATCGCCAAACGCCGCCTCAAGCATGATATCATCGCCCGCCACCTGATTGCGTTTCAGGACGATGTCGCCGAACGAACTGATGTCAAAGCCGATCATGTCGTCCTGCGCCTGTGCGGAAGGGCTGGCAAGAAGGGCTGCGAAGAGCGCGGCAAATCCAAATCGTTTCATGAAGGCGAACCCCCGGTCCAGAAAATGGCTGGTTCATAGTCTATCACGGATTGGCCGGCCTGTGCGGGCGGGATCCGGCGAGTGCCGAAGTTCAGGGCAGCAGTTTGCGCATGGCGGTGCGGGTGGTTGCCCCGATCTGGCCGTTGACCGGACCGCTGTAGAGCCCAAGGTCGCGCAGTTTGCGCTGCACGGCGCGCGCCTCTTCGGGCAGCCATTGATCGCTGTTGCGGTCGATCAGCCAGGTCAGGCCCAGCCGCAGGCTTTCCACGTAGTGATCGGCGGCCTTGTCCGCGTCTTCCTTTATGGCCCTTGCCCCAAGGTGAAGGATGGCCAGCCGGAAATGCGCCTCGGCGTCGTCCTGCTCTGCCGCCGCAGTGAACAGGTCGAAAGCCCTCGCTTCGGATTGGGCGACGCCATCCCCGTCATAGTACAACCGCCCCAGCCAAGTCTGCGCGGTCGCGTGACCCTGATCGGCCGCGCGGGTCAGCCAGCGCACGGCCTCAGTCTTGGACTGGGTCACGCCGGTGCCGGTGTAGTAGAGGCTGCCAAGGCTGAATTGAGCGGCGACATTGTTCTGCCGCGCGGCGAGCCGATACCAGGCGACAGCCTGTTCGTCAGATTTCCTGACCCCGTCGCCGGTCAGGTACATGTCGCCAAGGTTGTTCTGCGCAACGTCATAGCCTTTTTCTGCAGCGCGGTGATCCAGCGCAGCGGCTGTCTGGTCAGAGACGGCAACGCCGATGCCCTGCCGGTACATGTAGGCCAGCGAGGATTCCGCGATGGCATAGCCCTGATCGGCGGACAGGCTGAGCAGGCGGAACGCCTCTGCGTCGGATTGTTCGACGCCCGATCCATAGAGATGCGCGGTGCCCAGACCGGCCTGGCCGATTGGGTCGCCGGCCTCTGCTGCGGCGCGGTAATGCGGGATCGCCTCGTTATAGCGTTTGGCGGCATAAAGCGCCTCACCCAGAAAGGCGGTCATGCGCGGGTGACCCGGAAAACGTTCGAGCGCGGCGGAACAGGCGGCAATGCCGCGTTCAGCGTCGATATCGACGAACCGTCGACCTTCTTCCTGCATCAGGCCGGTTTCCCGGTCGGGGTGGAAACGATCCCCGGCAAAACGGTCGCAATCCTGAACAAAGGGACTGCTGGTCATGCGTTGAACAAGCGTCGGGCCGGTGTCGACGGGCGGGGCGGGCGGCTGCATGACATTGATCAGGCGGGTCGCTGTCTTGGCTGCAGAGGTCCCCGGCGCGCCTGCCACAACCAGTTTGAGCGCGGCGAGCCGATCGGCGTCATCCTCGATCTCAAGCGCCTCGGACAGGCGTTCGAGGGCCTGCGCCTCCGGGTCGGGCGGGGCAGGGGCTGTGCCGCCGGATGCGCTGGCTTTCAGAACCTTGCTCTGTTCAAGGATGCGGGCCATCGGGATGGCGTAATTGACCGAGTTGTTGGCGGATCCTGCATGATGCAGGCCGACCACCTGACGGGACGAAGCGTCAATCACCGGGGATCCGGAATTGCCCGGCATGGTGTCACAGGTGTGCAGCAGCTTGGCTTCGGAAAGGGCAGGGGCGTTGGCCCGGCATTTTTCGCGGCTGATGCGTTGCGACTCTCCCATCGGGTGGCCGATGATCCAGTAGGGGTCATTGTCCAGCGGCGTCGCGGAGGCCAGTTGCAGCGCGCCGTATTTTGCCCCGGGCGTCTGTCCGGCGATGCGCAGGATGGTGTAATCTAACTCCTTGGAGGTTTCGACCGGGTCAGACAGCACGATAAAGCTTTCGGTGCCTTCGGTGACCCCTTCGCGGACGTAACCCATCACAAGACGGACACCGGCGATGCTGGTCGCCTTGGCCTTGGGATTGTCGAGGATGCCCGGCACGCAATGGTGATTGGTCATGATCAGGTCGTCGGCCACCAGAAAGGCGGTGCAGGGGAAGACACCAGTGTCCGTCGCCACGTCCAACCGCCCGACCGACCGTCCGATGCGGGCAAAGACCGAGGTCGCCGAATAGGCAGAGATATGTTCGTTGTTATAGTCGCCAAAGGCGGCCTCGTGGATCGGGTCGTCGCCCACCGTGGCCACCTGGTTGTGCGACAGCACAACCTTGCCGAAAGATGAGAGGTCATAACCGACCATATCCTGCGCCAGCGCCGGGCGGGCGGCAAGCAGGGCGGCAACAAGGATCAGGACGGGTTTCATGGGTGCCTTGGGCTGAGGGTTCGGATTGCCGTCAGGATAGCACGTCACGCCCCTGCCGTCGGGGAAGGGATTCCGGACCTCCCTGAGCGCGAACACATAGAAATCGACGCGGGTCAGCGTCAGCGGTGGTCCCCAGTGCTAAGAAAAAGCCCGGCCTTCCTGTGGGGAAGGCCGGGCAAATTGTGCCGGACACGACGTCAGGTCAGAAACGTCAGGGCAAAAGTTTGCGCATCGAGGCGACGCTTTGCGGGCCGATGGCGCCGTCGATGGCCCCGTCATAGACGCCCTCCTCTTTCATCTTGCGCTGGAATTCGCGCGCTGTATCGGCATCCCAATTGCGCGCGTCACGATCCAGCAGCCAACGGCTGCCTCCCTTCAGCCCGCGGATATAGTAACTGGCAGCGAGTTTGGCATCCTTGGTGACGCCGTGACCCTTGGCATAGACCATGCCCATGTTGGTCAGCGCGGTGGCGTGCTTCTTGCCAGCGGCCTTGCGGTACCATTTCACCGCTTCCTTGTAATCCTTGGTGATGCCGCCCTGACCCATGTAGTACAGCACACCAAGGTTGGTTTGCGCGGCGGCATGGCCCTTGTTCGCGGCTTTCAGGTACCACGTCTTGGCGGTGGTCTTGCTTTGCGTCACGCCCCGGCCGTTGGAATACATCACACCAAGGTTGAACTGGCCCTGCGTGTTGTCGGCAGCGGCTGCCTTGCGATACCAGGTCACGGCGGTCTTTTCGTCTTTGGTCACACCGTAGCCCTTGGAATAGGAGAGGCCGACCATGACATAGGCATCGCTGACTTTCTTGTCGGCGGCCTTGCGGTAATAGCTCAGTGCCCGGTTGTTGTTCTTGGTCACGCCATCGCCGTAGTAGTAGATGTTGCCAAGGGCGTAGTTGGCGCTGCCGTGGCCCTGCGCCGCCGCTTTATCGTAGTAGCTGCGTGCCGTGGTCCAGGATTGCCCCACACCGGTCCCATAGGCATAGGCGCGCCCCAATTGGTACTGGGCGTCCATGTGTCCCTGATTGGCGGCCTTGCGATAGTTCTGCGCCGCCAGAGAGGTGGATTTGGACACCCCGTTGCCGTTGGCATAGGCGAGACCCACGTTGTACTGCGCGTCGGCATTTCCGGCGTTGGCAGCCTTGCGGAAATAGCGGGTCGAGGTGCTGAGGTTCCTGGAAACACCATCCCCGTCGCGGTAGAGCCGTCCGAGGTTCAGCGCGGCAATGGTGTCGCCCTGATCCGCAGCTTTCTGGAACCAGCGCGCGGCAGAGCTTTCGGATTTCACCGTGCCGTGCCCTTCGAGGTACATGATCCCCAGATTGGACTGCGCAATGGCAAATCCCTGTTCGGCGGATTTGCGATACCAGGTGACGGCGTCCTCGGCCGACTTGTTCAGCCCGCCGTGGCCGTTCTCATAAAAAATGCCAAGATTGTTCTGCGCCAGCGGGTCGCCGGATTCAGCGGCGATGTGCAGGGGGCGGACGGCAGAATAATGCTCGTTCGCGGCCAGCAGGGCACGGGTCAGAAAGGCCAGCATGCGCGGGTGATCGGGGAACTTCTGCAGGGCGGCGCGACAGGCGGCAATAGCGGTGTCTGGGCGGATGTCGTCAACATCGACGCCGCGCACCACCATGATGTCGGCCTTGTAGTCCGGGTGCGCAGAAGTGCCCGCCAGCCGGTCACAGCGCTGCACGTCGGCATCCGCAACCATGCGTTCATTGACCGACAGTGACGGTGCCTGCGGTTCCGGATCGACCTTGACCACCGGTTTCGGCTGCGGCTGCGGTTCTGGATCGACAGTGACGACCGGCTGCGGCTGTGGTTGCGGCTTGGGCACCGGCATCTTCAGCACCGCAAGCAGTTGGTGCGCGGTTGTTGCGGCAGCGGTGCCATCATATTGCGCGACCAGCGTTTCCAAAGCGGCGATCCGGGTGTTCGTTTCGGAAATCGAGATGGCCCGTGACAGTGCCCCCAGCGCCAGCGTTTCGGTGTCCGGCTTGGAGGCCTGATTGCCGCCGCCGGTCTGTGTCCCGACCAGCACTTTGCTGTTTGCAAGGATCAGGGACATTGGCACGGCAAAGTTCACGCTGTTGGCGCGGCTGCCTGCGTGGTGCAGCGCAATCACCATCTGCGAGGAGGCATCGATCACCGGAGAGCCGGAATTACCCGGCAGCGTGTCACAGGTGTGCAGCAGTCGGGACTCGGACAGCGCGGGGGCATTGGCGCGGCATTTTTCGCGGCTGATGCGCTGGGCCTCTCCCATCGGATGGCCGATGATCCAGTAGGGGTCATTGTCCTGTGGTTGCAACGAAGCAAGGCGCAGGGTGCCATGTTTCTTTCCGGGCTTGGCGCCGAGGATACGCAGCACGGAATAATCAAGGTCCTTGTTGGTCTCTACCGGGATCGGGTTGACCATGAACTTCTCTGTCCCGGTGGCAATCCCTTCCTGGGTGTAGCCGGTGACAAATTGAACGGCGGCGATAGCATTCGCGCCGATGCGGGTGTCGTCGAGGATACCGGGAACACAATGATGATTGGTCATCAAAAGGTCATCGGCGACCAGAAAGGCAGTGCAGGGAAAGTTGCCCTTGTCCGTCAGAACATCCAGACGCCCCACGGATCTGCCCATCTTGGCAAAGACGGATTTCGGCGAATAGGCCGAGATGAATTCGTTGTTGTAGGCGCCGACCGCCATTTCGTGCACGACGTCGCCTGCGGCGGTCTGTTTCTGCTTGAGAATGACACTGCCGAAAGAGGCCGGATCGAACCCGATAAGATCCTGCGCAAGAGCGGCGGGTGCCGCGGACATGAAAAGGGCTGTCATAATGGATGAAAGGCGGTGCATGGTTTTCCCCCGGATGAAAACTTTGCTTGAAGGCATGATAGCAAAATGGGCTTGAAATGGGACGGTGGGATTCCCGACCATTTCAAGGGTAAATCATGAAAATCTCAACCTCCGGGGAGAGGTTTATGCCGTTTCGATGGCGCGGATCAGGATCTCTGGATCAAGGTTGCCGCCGGAAATCGTACAGATTAGGGCGTCGCCCTTGATTTGATCGGCCCTGAACAGGGCAGCGGCCAGCGCCACCGCGCCACCGGGTTCGGCGACGACCTTCAGGTGCATCAGGGCGAGTTTCATGGCCCTGAGGACCTCTTGGTCCGAAACGGTCAGGCCGGGACCGCAGAGCCGTTGCAGGATGGGAAAGGTGATCTCTCCGGGGGTTGGCGTCAGGATCGCGTCGCACAGGCCGCCAGCCTCTGTCGCGTTGCGCTCATGCTGACCAGAGCGCAGCGAACGGGCCGTGTCGTCATAGTCCATCGGTTCGGCGGGGCGCGGGCGCAGGCCCGGCGCGCGCGCTTCCAGCGCCAGCGATATTCCCGCCGTCAAACCGCCGCCGCCGCAGCAGATCAGGACATCGGCCTCGGTCACGCCCAATTCGGCGGCCTGTTCGGCGATTTCCAGCCCGCAGGTGCCTTGCCCGGCAATGACCTGTGGCTCGTCATAGGGGCGGATCAGGGTCAGGCCCCGGTCGCTGGCAATGGCAGCACCAATCTCCTCGCGGTTTTGGGTGGCGCGATCGTACAGCACGACCTCCGCTCCATAGGACCGGGTGCCCTCGATCTTGGCAGCCGGTGCATCCTGCGGCATGAGGATCACCGCAGGCACTCTCAGCCACTGCGCCGCATGGGCAACCCCCTGCGCGTGGTTGCCAGACGAAAACGCGATGACACCCTTGACGCGCGTATCTTCGGGCAGGGCGGTCAGTGCCGACCACGCGCCGCGGAACTTGAAGCTGCCGGTGATTTGCAGGCACTCGGGCTTGACCAGCACCCGGCGCCCGGCGATGGCATCCAGCGCCGGTGACGACAACAGCGGCGTGCGGCGGGTGATGCCCTTGGCCCGCTCTGCTGCGGCCTCGATCATCTCGATGTTCATGATGTCCTCACTCTTGCGCGTGCAAGGGGCCGCAGGGGCGAACGAATGTCAATGTGCCTTGCACCCGGACGCGGCGCGGGGCAGCTTGGCGCCATGATCGAGAGACGGGCAGAACAGGATGGGCAGGAGAGCTTTGCGTGGTATTCGCCCTGCGAAACCTATCGTTACGGGCTGCGCCGGGTCTGGGCCGCGGGGCCGGAGGTGATGTACGTAATGCTGAACCCCTCGACCGCGACAGAACTGGCCAATGACCCCACCATCGAACGCTGTCAGCGCCGGGCGCGGGCGCTGGGCTTTGGCGCGATGCGGATCGCGAACCTGTTCGCCTATCGCGCCACCCGACCCGAAGACCTGCGTCACGCGGCGGATCCCGAGGGGCCGGAAAATGCCGCCCTGCTGCGCGACTGGTCCGACGCGGCGGATGTCACGCTGGCTGCCTGGGGCGTGCACGGGGCGCTTAATGATGCCGGGCCAAGGTTGGCGCCGGTTCTTTGCGGCGACGTGCGGCACCTTGGTCTGACGCAGGCCGGGCACCCGCGTCATCCGTTGTATGTTTCCTACTCGGTGCAGCCCGCGCCTTGGCCAGTGGAGGTGCGGTATGCCGCCTGAACCCGATATGACCGTTCTGAAAGGCGAAATTGCCCGGTTGACCGATGAGGTTCAGCGCCTGAACCAGCACAGGTTCGTGCGGGTTCACAACAGCATCTGGAGACTGGCGCTCTGGCAGTTCATCCGTGGGCTGGCACTTGGTCTTGGCACCGCGGTGGGGGCCACGGCGCTGGTCTCGGCCGTTGTGATCGTGCTCAGCCAGATCGAGTTCATCCCGATCCTGGGTGATCTTGCCACCGCGATCATCGACGAGATCGATGACAAGGTCGAGGCGACGGTGGAAGAAATCGAAAAATCGATCCCGTCAGAGTAATCCCCGGTTTACCCGCTTAGGCGATAGTCGGCCTCGCGCGGCCTGGGTCGCGTGCAGGATGTGGCTGGGTGGAAGTGGGCTGATGACGGGACTGACCTGATGTTGTTCTTGTCGGGCTTGCTGGGCATGATGGCGCTTGGGTCGGTTGCGATCGTGGGCGTCGGCACCTTTGAGGAAGATGATCCGTCGGACGACTGGCCGGATGATCCGGGCGGCGGTTCGGTTCCCGAAGATGACGTGGATCTGACCGCGACGAAGGTGCCGCCCCTCGATGACGGTCAATGGCCGTTGCCGGATGATGGCATCTATGATCAGGGCCGATCTTTGTTTGCCCGCATGGGGCTGATCAACCTGATGACAGAGATCGAGGGCGAAGCGGGCGCATCAGGCGGCGCACCGGCAACGGAGGTTCTTTCCCTGGAGGCGTTTGAGGTGGCAAATGAGGTGCCCGCCGTCGAACCGCACGAACCGGACGCGGATCTGCTAGCGTTCGACATCGATGAGGAACAGCTGTTGATCATCTACGATGACAGCGCCGGTACCGGCGATCCCGCTCTGGAACTGCGTGTCAGCGAAGACGATCCTGCGAAGACGGAGATTGTCGTTGACGGTGCTGTGCTGGGTCATCTGCATAGCGATGAGGCGCCGCCCCTGTCCTCGATTGTGCTGCTGGGGGAAAGCGCTGCAGGCGCATTGGCCTTGGGCTGACCTGCGGCCCTTGCCAAACGCGGGTGAATCGCGTACCTGCGCGCATCCGCTCAAGCGGACTTCTCCACGGGCCCTGCTGGACGACATCCCGGCTTGCGCCATAACCCTTTGATCCGAAAGGAGACCCCGATGTCGATTACTGCGGAAGAAAAAACCCGTCTGATGAAGGAATATGCCACCAAGGAAGGCGACACCGGTTCGCCCGAAGTGCAGGTGGCCATCCTGACCTCGCGTATTTCCACGCTGACCGAACACTTCAAGACCCACAAGAAGGACAACCACTCGCGTCGTGGCCTTCTGATGATGGTCGCCCAGCGCCGCAAGCTGCTGGACTATCTCAAAGGCAATGATGAGGCGCGGTACCGCGACCTGATCGGCCGCCTGGGCATCCGCCGCTAAGAGCGACTTACCTCGTACGAGGGACAGGCGCCCGTCTCCGCAAGGAGGCGGGCGTTTTCACGTTTCGGGACCGTGGTCTGCACAGGAACCCGGGCATGTGCCGGTTTCTTGGCATTTGTCGCCTGCTCCCGACGGATTTCAATCCAGTGACGGCCCGTCTTGCCAATGGTTGGGCCTCCCGGGCCTTTGGCGCGACGCGACCAGTCTTTCCTGAGAGGGGCGTCATGACCCTGCGCCGTTGAGTCCGGGACTTGTTGACCGTGCCTCTGGGAGAGGAATTGTCGCGGCTGGCGCAAAAGCGGTTGGCGCAAAAGAAGTACGATTTTGCGCCGACCTGCCCTCGGGGCCGATCCGAGGTCGGGGCTCTAAACGTATCGCTGGAACAGGCGCGCGTTGCGCCACGCCATGGCGACCAACTACGCGGGGTGCAGCCCGCAGTTCTAGGCAGTGCCAGACACGTTGACCGATCTGGTAAAAAACCAGTGGTGCGCGAGGCCCCCGAGGGCACGGCAGATCAGACCAGGTCGGGCTCTCGTCCGACCCGATTGGCAAGCCGTCCAATGGTCAGCCCCTGCACGATGATCGAGAAGACGACGATCACGTAGGTCACGGTCAAGATCAGGGGTTTCCATTCATTGTCCGGCAACGACAGCGCCAACGCGACAGAGATGCCGCCTTTCAGCCCGCCCCATGTCATGATCGGCATGACACCGGGAGCGAAACTGCGAAAGGGTTTGAGCATCATGATCGGCACCACCACCGCTGCAAGCCGTCCGAACAGAGCCAGCGCAATGCAGATGACGCCCGTTACCAGCATGTTGGTCTCAAGCTTGACTGCGAAAATCTCGATCCCGATCAGCATGAACAGTACGGCGTTCAGGATTTCGTCCACCAGTACCCAGAATTTTTCGACATATTCTCGGGTCTCCTCGGACATGCCGTGTTTGGCCCCGATGTCGCCGATCAGCAGGCCGACGCAGACCGCCGCGATGGGGGCCGAGACATGCAGCGCGATGGCCAGCTCGTAGCCGCCAAAGGCCAGCGCGAGGGTCAGCAGAACCTCCAGCGCGTAATCGTCGATATGGCGCATGACGCGGAAGGTCAGCCAGCCGAGGACGATGCCCAGAACCGCGCCACCAAGCGCCTCTTGTGCGAAGAGTTTCAGCGCATCCATGGCCGGGCTGGCATGCGCGGCGTCGCCGCCGGTGCTATGCGATAGGGCCGGAAAGGCCAGGCCGACGAGGACAAGGAAAACCACATATCCGACGCCATCATTGAACAGGCTTTCACCTGCGACCTGGGTTTCCAGGGACTTGCGCAGGTTCGCCTGTTTCAAAACGCCCATGACGGCAACCGGATCCGTGGGCGACACCAGCGACCCGAAGACAAGCGCGATCAGCACCGGCGCGCCGGTGAGCCAGTGAAAGCCCAACCCGATCACAACGGTGGATAGCGCCACGCCGATCGTCGCCATCAGCAGCACGGTCGGCCAGACGGCGCGCAGGTCCGATAGTTTGACATGCAGGGCACCGGCGAACAGCAAGAGGCCCAACATGCCCTCCAGCAGGGCGTCGGAGAAATCGATCCCGGTCACGATGCCCCGCAAGTCTTCGGCCAATGTCAAAGAAGGAACAAGCGTATCCAGCCCGAGCGCGGACATGGACGTCAGCAAGGCAACCACAAGAATACCGATGGCGGAGGGCAATTTGAGAACGAAATAGTTTATCGTGCCGAAGACGGCGGCAAGAACGATGAGCAGAGATGCAATCTGTAACAGGGTCATGGGAACGCTTTTCTGAAAGGACAGACCGCGTCTAGCACGCTGAAACGGCTTTTACTGCGCAAAAAGTGCGGGCTTTCGAGTTGCACCATACGGGGACGGTTACTGCGTATCCGACCCGAAAGTGACGTCGGCCGGATCATCCTGACCAGCGCCGCCTTGGCAAAGGATGGGCCGTCAAGTGTTCTGCCCGCGCCCATAGCGGTTGTGGATGAGATCAAAGGCTGTGGTGGAAACAGATCCCCCTCGGGCGAAAATGACTCCGGGCAATGGACGATTTCAGGACCTTCGGGCAGGATCCCGCGTTGCCGCTGTTGACGCCGGTCACCGCCTGTCGGGGAGGTGACCGGCCTTGTCGTCCTGAGCGCAGGAACCGCTTCACAAACGGGGTCTTCTGTTGTATGCGCCACCCATCTGAGACGTGACGCTCTGACCCTGGCGCATGGGATGATGAAGGGGTCGGCGGCAATGGGGCCGCCACGCAAACGGAGGACCCGAGAGGGCTCGGGAGTGCCTCCAAGAGGATATCTGATGTTCAACGAAGTTAAAAAGACGCTGCAGTGGGGCGAAGAAACGCTCACACTGGAAACAGGGAAGGTTGCCCGTCAGGCAGACGGCACCGTGATCGCCACTCTGGGCGAGACGTCTGTCATGGCCAACGTGACGTTTGCCAGGCAGCAAAAAGAAGGCCAGGACTTCTTTCCCCTGACCGTCCACTACCAGGAAAAATACTACGCGGCGGGCAAGGTCCCCGGCGGTTTCTTCAAGCGTGAGGCACGTCCCACCGAGAAAGAAACCCTGACCGCACGCCTGATCGACCGTCCGATCCGCCCGCTGTTCGTGCCCGGCTTCAAGAACGAAGTTCTGGTGATGTGCACCGTGCTGAGCCACGACCTTGTCAACGATCCCGACATCGTCGCCATGATCGCCGCCTCCGCCGCGCTGACCATTTCCGGCGCGCCGTTCCGCGGCCCGATCGCCGGCGCACGCGTTGGTTTCGAAGACGGTGAATACGTCCTGAACCCGACCGTGGACGACATGGACCAGCTGCGCAACAACCCCGAGCAGCGGCTCGACCTGGTTGTCGCGGGCACCAAGGACGCGGTCATGATGGTCGAGTCCGAAGCCTACGAGCTGACTGAGGACGAGATGCTGGGCGCAGTCATGTTCGCGCATGAAAGCATTCAGCCGGTGATCGACCTGATCATCGAACTGGCCGAAGAGGCCGCCAAAGAGCCGTTCGATTTCCAGGCGCCCGACTATTCGGCCCTGTACGACGTCGTGAAGGCCGCTGGCGAAGAGAAGATGCGCGCCGCCTATGCGATCTCCGACAAGCAGGAGCGTGTGGCAGCAGTTGCCGCGCTCAAGGAAGAGATCAAGGCCGGTCTGAGCGAAGAGCAGCTTGCCGATCCGAACCTTGGCTCGGCGATGAAAAAGCTGGAATCGATGGTTCTGCGCGGTGACGTGGTCAAGAACGGCCGCCGTATCGATGGCCGCGCACTGGACCAGATCCGTCCGATCGTGTCGGAAACCGGCCTGCTGCCGCGGACCCACGGTTCCGCCCTGTTCACCCGTGGTGAAACGCAGGCGCTGGTCGTGACCACGCTGGGCACCGGCGACGATGAGCAGATCATCGACGCCCTGCACGGCAACTATCGCTCCAACTTCCTGCTGCACTACAACTTCCCGCCCTACTCGGTGGGTGAGGTTGGTCGCGTGGGTGGCCCCGGCCGTCGTGAGATAGGTCACGGCAAGCTGGCTTGGCGCGCGCTGCAGGCTGTTCTGCCGGCGGCGACGGACTTCCCCTACACCATCCGCGTGGTGTCGGAGATCACCGAATCCAACGGCTCCAGCTCGATGGCGTCGGTCTGCGGCGGTTCGCTGTCGATGATGGACGCGGGCGTTCCGCTCAAGGCGCCGGTGGCCGGTGTGGCAATGGGTCTGGTGCTGGAAGAGGATGGCTCCTACGGCATCCTGTCCGACATCCTTGGTGACGAGGATCACCTTGGCGACATGGACTTCAAGGTGGCTGGTACCGAGAATGGCATCACCTCGCTGCAGATGGACATCAAGGTCGCGGGCATCACGCCCGAGATCATGAAGACCGCGCTGGCACAGGCCAAAGAAGGCCGCCTGCACATCCTTGGCGAGATGGCCAAGGCGCTGTCGACTGCCGGTGAGTTCAGCGTTCACGCGCCGCGCATCGAGACCATGCAGATCCCGACCGACAAGATCCGTGAAGTGATCGGTTCGGGCGGCAAGGTGATCCGCGAGATCGTCGAGGTTTCGGGTGCGAAGGTCGACATCAACGACGAAGGCATCATCAAGATCGCCTCGCCGGACGGTGAGTCCATCCAGAAGGCCTATGACATGATCTATTCGATCGTGGCAGAGCCGGAAGAGGGCAAGGTCTACAAGGGCAAGGTCGTGAAGATCGTCGATTTCGGCGCCTTCGTGAACTTCTTTGGCAAGCGTGACGGTCTGGTGCACGTCTCCCAGATCGAGAACCGCCGCCTGAACCATCCTTCGGACGTTCTGAAGGAAGGCCAGGAAGTTTACGTCAAGCTGCTGGGCTTTGACGATCGCGGCAAGGTCCGCCTGGCGATGAAGATGGTCGACCAGGAGACCGGCGAAGAAATCGCCAAGGAAAAGGAAGAAGCGGCAGAGGGCTGATCACACCTTTACCTTTCTGACTGAAAACACGAAGCCCCGGACCGCTGGTCGGGGGCTTTTTTGTATTTCATGTCTTTAATTCAGTTGTCATCGCTGCCGGCACCTACGACCGAGCGGGTGCCCTTGACGGCCAGTTTCGTGGCTCCGGCGGTGGCCTTCACCGCTGTCTTGCCCACGAAGAGTGAGGCATCGACCGTATTGTCAAAGGCCCGTTCAGCCGAACAAGCCCCCATCAGGGACAGGGCGAGGGCGGCGGCGGTCGCGGTCAACCCGCGGGAGATCATCGTTTTCATGGTCGCTCCTTTCACTGGGCGGCAGGTAAGGCGGTTGGCCGGGCCTCTTGTCGGGGGGATGATCCCTTCAAGGCAGTGTTGTGGCCCGGCCGCCTCCCTGCAGGTTCAGAGATAGAGGATTCTATTGCATGAGAAAAACGAATAAGAATTATGCTTTGGATGAGATATTCTTGCGGGTGTTCGACGGTTCTACCTCGATCCGCACGCGTTGGAAACTCGCGGCTGATGTGTCAGGGGTGCGCCCGCATTTGGGCGAGACCTTGCGCCGGGCGCCTGACGGTTCTAGTCCCACGCCATGCAGATCCTGGAAAACATCATCAAGGACCGGGGCTCGCGCTATGCCGTGTCAGGTGGACCCTGCCAGTCGCCGGAAGAGGCGGCAGCCTTTCTGAAGGACCTGAAGCGTCGCAAGAAGTTCGCCAAGGCGACGCACAATACATGGGCCTGTCTGACCGACGATGGCGCTCTGAAGAACGACGATGGCGAAAGTGGTGCAGGCATGGTGATCCTGCGCATGCTGGAGCGTGAGGATCTGCGGAACACGATTGTCGTGGTGACACGCTGGTACGGTGGCAAGCATCTGGGCGGTGACCGCTTTCGCCATGTGCAGGAAGCTGTGCGGATGTATCTAGAGGCGCGGGACGCCTGAACGCGCCCCGCGCCGATGGGTCAGACGAGTTCGGTCTCGACCACGATATTGCCCTTGGTGGCGTTCGAGTAGGGGCAGATGAAATGGCCGCGCTCGACAATCTTTTCGGCCACGTCACGTTCGACCCCGGGCAGGGAAACCGCCAGTTTGACCTGTAGGCCAAAGCCGCCGTCGTCGCGCGGGCCGATGCCCACATGCGCCGTGACCTTGGCGTCCTCGGGCACGGTGCCCAGCTTTTCGCTCTGCGCGGCAAAGCGCATTGCGCCAAGGTAGCAAGCAGCATAGCCGGTGGCGAAGAGCTCTTCGGGATTGTGGCCCTTGCCGGATCCACCCAGTTCCGTCGGGCTGGTCATGGTGACGGTCAGCATGCCGGATTCCAGTCCGGCGGTCCCATTGCGGCCGCCGCCTGTTGCCCAGGCTTCGGTCCAATACTTGGTGTCGACACTCATCGCGCATCTCCTCTGTAACGATTAAATCGTGCGCGAAAGAAATCATCGGAGCGGGGAGAAGTCAACGCTTGCGATTTAATCGTGCGCGATTTATTCCTGTGGAATGATGAAGTCGCTCTCACCGCAAGAAATGTTGTGCTTTGCGCTCTATTCGGCCGGGCACGCGATGCAGCAGGCCTACAAGCCGATTCTTGATCCGATGGGCATCACCTATCCACAGTACCTTGTGCTGTCGGCTCTGTGGTCGGCGGATGATCAGACGCTTGGATCTTTGGGAATCCAGATGCAATTGGCCTCCAACACCTTGACGCCGCTGGTCAAACGGCTGGAAGCCAAGGGCCTGGTCACCCGGACGCGCGACCCGCAGGACGAACGGCAGGTGCGTATTCGCCTGACGGAAGAGGGGCGCGCGATGCAGGCCCAAAGCGCCGAGGTGGCGCGGTGTTTCCTTGAAAGCAGCGGTTTGTCGATGCCAGAGGCGGCACGGCTGCGCGATGAAGTCCTGAACCTGCGCGACACGCTGCGGAAAGAGACACAGACAACGCCTGACAAAGCGAGTCCTTCTGTCTGATCCGTGGTCTGGCCTTCTGCCGCCATGACCTCGTTTTGCGGGGGGAAGTTTGACCGTTTCTTTACCCTTTTCCCGCAAGCTCCAATCAAGGATAGGTTGCAGACCGGGTATTTCCGGCGACACCACTCACGAAACGCCCCTAGGGGCCCCGGTCAGGTTGCCGGGCCGCTGACCATCGGGGCACACGGCGACGCATCGAGCAGGTGCAGGCGTTGGACGAAAAAAGGCCGGGCATTATGCCCGGCCAGGTCCAACAGGGAGGTGCATGTGTTGACCCGCACATGCGACGGGAACTCTCAAGACCAGTGGTAAAAGATGTGACCGGTCTGTTTCTTTGATCAGCGTCAATCGGGGCGCCAGTCAACCTTACCGTCCACATCCGCCTTTCAACAATGCGACTTTAGGATGTTTCGCCCCCGACGTTCGCTCAATTCACCAGCCGATAGCCGCCCGACTCAGTGACCAGCAGACGGGCGTTCGACGGGTCCGGCTCGATCTTCTGGCGCAGGCGGTAGATATGGGTTTCAAGCGTGTGTGTGGTCACGCCAGCGTTGTATCCCCAAACCTCATGCAGCAGCGTATCGCGCGGCACCACACCCTCGGTCGAGCGGTAGAGGAACTTCAGGATATTGGTTTCCTTCTCGGTCAGGCGGATCTTGCGATCGTCATCGGTGACCAACATCTTCATCGCTGGTTTGAAGGTGTAGGGGCCAACGGTGAACACCGCATCTTCGGACTGTTCGTGCTGACGCAGTTGCGCCCGGATCCGCGCCAGAAGCACCGGGAATTTGAACGGCTTGGTGACGTAGTCGTTTGCGCCAGCGTCAAGGCCAAGGATCGTATCGGCGTCGCTGTCGTGGCCGGTCAGCATGATGATCGGCGATTTCACACCCTGCTTGCGCATCAGGCGGCACAATTCGCGTCCGTCTGTGTCTGGCAGACCGACATCCAGGATGATCAGGTCATAGATCTGTTCCTTGGCGCGGGCCATTGCCGATGTGCCGGACTCGGCTTCGAACACTTCGAAGTCCTCGGTCATGATCAATTGCTCGGCCAGCGCCTCACGCAGATCTTCGTCATCGTCGACCAAGAGGATGTTTCTCAACTGTGCCATGCTTCCGGGACTCCGTGTTGCCTTTCAGATCAGATGTGGACAATGTGCGCCTCCGGCAAGTTTTGCTGCAAGCCGTTCACGGCCTCGTGTGCCAGAGGCGGAAATGTTACAGAAATCGGGAAGTTGACGGGCGAAAAGGGGCGGTTGTGCGACTGGGGGCAGACCTGAATGAGCGGCTCGCACGGGCGCGGGCGGACCTGAGGATGGGCGTGCCTGTCGTGCTGCGCGGGCCAAAGGGCATGGTGCTGGTGGCCTCCGCCGAAACCTTGGGAGAGGCGCGGATGCGTGCCTTGCAGGCGCTGGGGCCGCTGGACCTTGCCCTTACGGGGCGGCGCGCGGCAACGCTGAAGGCGCGGGCCTATGACGGGGATGTTGCACGGGTAGTGGTGCCCGAAGACGCGCGCCTGTCCTGGGTGCAGGACTTATCCGACCCGGCCGATGACCTTGCCAACCCGATGAAAGGCCCGTTGCAGACGCGGCGCAACGGCGACGCCGCGTTGCACCGACTGGCCCTGCAGCTGTGCAAGGGCGCGCGACTGCTGCCCGCCGCGCTGGTGGTTCCGGTGCCCGAGGGGCTGGCAGAGGCAGAGGGGCTGGGGGTGATCGACGCGGCGGAGGCGGCGCCCCTGCTGGACGCCCTGCCAGAATTGAGCCATGTGATTTCGGCTCGCGTCCCGCTGCGCGCGGCAGAGAACGCTCGGCTGCACATCTATCGGCCCGCGGACGGTTCCGAAGAGCATTACGCCATCGAAATTGGCCGTCCAGATCGCGATAAACCGGTGTTGTCACGCCTGCATTCGGCCTGTTTCACCGGCGATCTGCTGGGGTCGCTGAAATGCGATTGCGGGCCGCAGTTGAACGCCGCGCTGATGCAGATGGGGCAAGAAGGGGCCGGTGTGCTGCTCTACCTGCAACAGGAAGGGCGCGGCATCGGGCTTGCCAACAAGATGCGCGCCTATGCGCTGCAGGATCAGGGGTTCGACACGGTCGAGGCCAATCATCGACTTGGATTCGAGGATGATGAACGCGATTTCCGTTTGGGCGCGCAGATCCTGCAAAAACTGGGATTTTCTGCCGTGCGCCTGATGACCAACAACCCCGCAAAGATGGCCATGATGGAAAACTGCGGGGTGCGCGTGGCGGAACGCGTGCCCTTGAAGGTGGGGGAGACGGAGTTCAATGCGCGCTACCTTGCGGTAAAGGCTGCCAAGTCCGGGCACCTGCTATGACGGTCCCGGGGGCTTGTGCCTTGGGGCGCAGTACATAGCTTTGCCTACAAAGGAGCATGTCCCATGCAATATTCCCTGCTCGATCTCTCGCCCGTTCCCGAAGGCTTTACCGCGGCGGACGCGCTGCGCAATACCGGTGATCTGGCGCGTCATGCCGAAGATTGGGGCTATCACCGGTACTGGATGGCGGAACACCACAACATGCCGGGAATCGCCTCAGCCGCGACGGCGGTTCTGATCGGTCACGTGGCCGGGATCACGCGTCACATGCGCGTCGGGGCAGGGGGGATTATGCTGCCCAACCACGCGCCGCTGGCCGTGGCAGAGGCCTTTGGCACCCTTGCGACGCTATACCCGGACCGGATCGACCTTGGCCTTGGCCGCGCGCCGGGCGGGGATTACGCGGTGATGCAGGCGCTGGGCGTACAGCACGCGCGGGCAGAGCGTTTCCACGAAGAGGTTGCCGAATTGCGCGATCTCCTTGGGCCGCCCGTGGACGGACGCCAGGTGCGGGCATTGCCGGGTGAGGGGACGCAAGTCCCGCTGTGGATTCTTGGGTCTTCACTGCACGGGGCACAGGTGGCGGCGATGCTGGGGCTGCCCTATGCCTTTGCATCGCATTTCGCGCCGCAGATGCTGGAGCAGGCGTTGGAAGTGTACCGGCGCTATTTCAAACCCTCGGAGTCGCTGCAAAAGCCGCATGCGATGATGGCGATCAACGTCTTTGCCGCCGAGACGGAGGCAGAGGCGCGCCGCCTGCGCACAACCATGCAACAGGCATTCTATCGTTTGCGGACCGGCACACCGGGCAAATTACCTGCACCGGTGGATGATCTGTCCTTTGTCGTGCCGGCGGGCGCGATGCCGGCGCTGGACGCCGCGCTGCGGATCAGCGCGGTGGGTGACCCGGCGCAGGTCGAGACTCAGATGAGGAATTTGATCGAAAGGCATCAACCCGATGAGGTGATCCTGACGGGGCAAATTCACGATTATGGAGCGCGGTTGCGGTCCTTCGAGATTGCCGCCGAGGTCATGGGCCGGATCGGTCGCGCCGAGGCCGCGTGAAATGCAGAGCATGCGTGCCAAGGACATGGTGCTGACCCCAATGGGGCTGCGCTTTGCGGGCCGCCACTGGCCCTGTTCCATCGGGCGCGGCGGTGTCCGGGTGGACAAGCGCGAAGGCGACGGTGCGACGCCCGCAGGGGTGCACCGCATCGTTGGCCTATTGTACCGTCCTGACCGCATGGCGCCCCCCGTCGATTGGGCTGTTCCGATCAGACCCACGGACCTATGGTCCGATGACCCCGCCCATGACGATTACAACCTGATGGTCCGCGCGCCGTATCCCTACAGTCATGAAAGACTGCGGCGCGGGGATCACCTGTACGACCTTGTGATCCTGACAGACTGGAACTGGCCGCGTGCTCAAAAAGGGCGGGGATCGGCGATTTTCCTGCATCGCTGGCGGCGTCAGGGTTATCCAACCGAAGGCTGCCTGGCCTTTCACCCGGAGCATCTGCGCGCCATTGCCCAGCGGATCGAGTACGGCACATGCCTGATCGTGCCTGAGGGCCTGCAGACCGCGCCGCGAACCGGGCGAAAGGGCGCAAAGTAAGGTGATAAGAGCGGCGCGAACTACCCGGTATCGGGAGCGCGGATCGTCGCCCGTTCAGATGTGACGTCTGCGCGAAAAGGAGGGGGCGTTAGCTTCTCTTTTGGCAGGCGAATGACCCGAATCAACTGAGCTTGGCAACCGGGCGTCCTGCGTGGCGCTGGATTTATGATCAAACGTATTGGAATTGCGTAGTGATTGCGCAGAATCCCGTGAGTCCCTTGCAAGTAGGCGGTGACCGCGCTTTAGTCTGGGATCAACAAAGCGGAGAAACATCCGTGAGACAACAGACGGGGAGCACTACGTGGCTGATGGATCTGGCGACGACGCATTCGTTGCGTTCGAGCGCGTGCAAAAAAGCTATGACGGCGAAACGCTCGTTGTGAAAGACCTCAACCTGAGCATGCCGAAGGGCGAGTTCCTGACCATGCTTGGGCCGTCCGGTTCTGGCAAGACGACATGCCTGATGATGCTGGCAGGGTTCGAAACCGCCACCCATGGCGAGATCAAGCTGGACGGCGTTTCGATCAACAATATCCCGCCGCACAAACGCGGCATCGGCATGGTGTTCCAGAACTATGCGCTGTTCCCGCATATGACCGTGGCCGAGAACCTGTCTTTCCCGCTCGAAGTGCGCAAGATCGGCAAGTCCGACCGCGAGGCCAAGGTCAAGCGCGCGCTGGACATGGTGCAGATGGGCGCCTTTGGCGGTCGCCGGCCCGCGCAACTGTCCGGCGGGCAGCAGCAGCGGATCGCCTTGGCCCGGGCGCTGGTGTTCGAACCGGAGCTCGTTCTTATGGACGAGCCGCTGGGCGCGCTGGACAAACAGCTGCGCGAACACATGCAGTTCGAAATCACCAATCTGGCGCACAGCCTTGGCATCACCACGGTCTACGTGACCCACGACCAGACCGAAGCGCTGACCATGTCGGATCGCGTCGCGGTGTTCGATGACGGTCGCATTCAGCAACTCGCGCCGCCGGACGAGCTTTATGAACGGCCGCAGAACAGCTTTGTCGCGCAGTTCATCGGTGAGAATAACACGCTTGAAGGCGTGGTGTCCGAGATCACTGGCGACACCTGCGTGGTCAAGCTGGACGATGGGTCGGTTCTGGACGCCACCCCGGTCAACGTCAGCGCGGTAGGAGAGCGCACGCGCGTCTCCATCCGTCCCGAACGGGTCGAGTTCAACAAGGAGCGTTTGAACCCGGACGCGCATCTGCTGAAAGCCGAGGTGCTGGAGTTCATCTACATGGGCGATATTTTCCGCACCCGCCTGCGGGTTGCTGGGAATGACAACTTCGTCGTCAAGACACGAAACGCCCCCGGCCAGGTTCGCATGGAACCTGGCAGCACGGTGGAAATCGGATGGCAGCCTGAAGACTGCCGCGCGCTTGACGCCAAGTGATACGGAATACCCCGCCAGCATCGTGTTAGCGTTCGGCGGGTATCAAAAGGGCCGGAGGAAAACCCGGTACCCGGCCCCCTTTCGCAACACGGGTACACTAGGGAGACTTAGATGAAGCTCACCAAGACCTTGATGGCCGGTTCGGCGCTTGCGCTGACTGCCGGCGTCGTGGCAGCGCAGGACATGGCAGACAGCATGATCCTTGTCAGCTGGGGCGGCGCTTACCAGCGCTCGCAGGTCAATGCATATGCCGAGCCCTATGCAGCAATGCACCCGGGGATCAGCATTACTTGGGACGAAAGCTCGAACGAGGCGGTTGCCAAGCTTCGGGCCCAGGCCGAAGCCGGCAACATCACGTGGGACCTCGTCGACGTAGAGGGACCGGACAGCCAGCGTCTTTGCGACGAGGGTCTGGCGATGGAGATCGACGTCGAGGAAATGCTGGCGCCGGGTGACGATGGCACCAGCGCCGAGGACGATTTTGGCCCGTCGCTCATCAATGACTGCTTCATTCCGCAGATCGTCTTCTCGACGACCTTCGGATATCGGACCGACGTGGCCGAATGGGGCGGTAAGACCCCCGACAGCCTTTGCGCCCTGTTCGACCTGGAAAACTTCCCGGGCAAGCGGGCCCTCGAAAAGCGCCCCAAGAAAAACCTCGAATGGGCGCTGTTGTGCGACGGGGTTGCCAAGGAAGATCTGTACGACGTTCTGGACGAGGACGGCGTGGACCGCGCGCTGGCCAAACTGGACACGATCAAGGATCAGGTTATCTGGTGGTCTGCCGGTGCCGACACGCCGCAACTGCTGGCCGATGGCGAGATCGTCATGGGTTCCACCTACAACGGTCGCCTGTTCTCGGTCATCGAAGAGCAGAAACAGCCGGTTGCGATGCTTTGGGACTGGCAGGTCTTCGACTTTGATGGCTGGATCATTCCCGCCGATCTGCCCGAGGACCGTCTGAACCGTGTGCTGGACTTCGTGAAGTTCGCCACCGACACCCAGCGTCTGGCCGATCAGGCCAAGTGGATTTCCTATGGCCCGGCTCGCGCTTCGTCGCAGCCGCTGGTCGGAGATCACGCAGAGCTGGGGATCGACATGGCGCAGCACATGCCGACGAACCCCAACAACCAGAAGAACTTTCTGGTGAACAATATCGAATGGTGGGCTGACAACCAGGACGACGTCGAAGCACGCTTCCAGTCCTGGCTGGTCAAGTAACCACGCGATCGCGGGCAGGGCGGGATACACCCGCCCTGCGCTTTGCCGAAAGGCCGAGCGGGCGAGAATGACCCGAAGCCCAGCCCCCGCAGAAATCGGGAAATACCAAGGGAGAAAAAAATAATGAAACTTACGAAAACTCTACTGACAAGCACGGCGCTGACCGTGGCCGCTGTTGCGGCCCATGCCGAAAGCCATGGCAACATGGCAATGGACATGACGCTGGTCAGCTGGGGCGGCGCGTATCAGGCATCGCAGCAAAAGGCTTATGTCGAACCTTACCAGGCTATGCACGATGGCGTGTCCGCGACCTGGGACGAAAGCTCGGCCGAAGCGGTGGCCAAGCTGCGCGCCATGAACGAAGCAGGCAACGTGACCTGGGATCTCGTCGATGTGGTGGCCTCGGACGCCATCCGTTTGTGCGACGAAGGTCTGGCAATGGAAATCGACCATGACGAAGTTCTGGCAGCCGCACCTGACGGCACCTCTGCCAGCGACGACTTCGGCGATCTGATCGTTTCCGACTGCTATATTCCGCAGATCGTCTATTCGACCACTTTCGGCTACCGTACCGACATGGTCCCCGAGGGCGTCGAGCCGCCGTCCGAGATTTGTTCGGTCTTTGACCTGGACACTTACCCGGGCAAGCGCGCGCTGGAAAAGCGTCCGATCAACAACATGGAATGGGCGCTGCTCTGTGACGGCGTCGCCAAGGAAGACGTCTATGACGTTCTGGAAACCGAAGAGGGCCAGGATCGCGCACTCGCCAAGCTCGACACCATCAAGGACGACGTGATCTGGTGGTCGGCTGGCGCAGATACGCCTCAGCTGCTGGCCGATGGCGAAATCTTCATGGGGTCGACCTACAACGGCCGCCTGTTCTCGGTCATTGTCGAACAGAACCAGCCGGTTGGCATGATGTGGGACGCACAGGTCTTTGACCTTGACGGCTGGATCATCCCGGCGGGTCTGCCGGAGGATCGTCTGGCGCGGGTCATGGACTTCCTGAAGTTCGCAACTGACACACAGCGTCTCGCGGACCAGTCCAAGTACATCTCTTATGGTCCGGCGCGTGAAAGCTCGGCGCCGCTGGTCAGCACCCATGCCGATCTGGGGATCGAAATGGCGCCGCACATGCCGACGGATCCGGACAACGCCAAGAACACCTTCCTCTACAACTATGAGTTCTGGGCGGACTATCGCGACGATATCGACGCGAAGTTCCAGGCGTGGCTCGCGCAGTAAGGCAAGGGTAGGGGGGCTTGGTTGCCCGCCCGATCCGAAACAACGTTCGTGGCGGGCATGTCCCGCCACGGACCAACAAAACCCCGCAGGGACAGGGAAGCGATATGCCAAAAGGCTATATCATCGGACATATCACCGTGAAGGATCCGGTGGCCTACAAGGAATATGTCGAAAAGGATACGCCGATCCTGCTGGCCTCCGGCGGCCGGTTTCTGGTGCGCGGCGGAACCTCCGAGGTTGTCGAAGGGCAGGCCGAAGAGCGCCATGTCCTGTTCGAATATGAAAGCTACGAGGCGGCGCTGGCCTCCTACCATGACCCGGCTTATCAAGAGGTCGCCGAAATCCGGCGTGCCTCTGCCGACAGCACGATCATGGTGGTCGAAGGCAATGACGAAGACCTGCCGGAACCGGCGGGCGACGCGCCCTTGGGTTATCTGATTGCCCATGTGACCGTGCACGACCTTGAGCAATACAAACCCTATGTCACCGGCAACACGCCGATCATGCGCGGCCACGGCGCGCGTTACATCGTGCGGGGCGGTCGCGCCGAGCTGCTGGAAGGGACATCGGGCGAACGCCACGTGGTTATTGCCTACCCAAGCTTTGACGCCGCCCGCGCGGCTTATTTCGACCCGGCCTATCAGGAACTGGTGAAGATCCGGAAGGCCCATTCCGAGGGCACAATCATTCTCGTGGAGGGCGCAGCATGAGCGACGCGACACAATCCGGACCGATGTTGGCGGCAGACGGCACACCGTTGAAACGCAGCCTTGCCCGGGCGCTCCGGGCGCAAAAAATGCGGGCGCTGGCGTTGATTGCGCCGCTGCTGTTGTTCGTGCTGGTGACTTTCATCGCGCCGATCGCGGATATGCTGTTCCGTTCGATCGAGAACCAGATCGTGCAGGAAACCCTGCCGCGGACGACAACTGCGCTGAAGGATTGGGACGGCAGCAGCGGCGAACTGCCCCCCGACACGGTGTTTGACGCCGCCTATACCGATATTTTCATCGCTGCCGAGAACAAGCTGCACACCCGTCTTGGCACACGTCTGAACTATGAACTGACCGGCGTATCCTCCCTGTTCCGCAAGTCCGGGCGAGGGCTGGATGACATCGGCGAGGTCTATCAGGACCAGTTTAAAGATCTCGACAAGGACTGGGACAAGGGCGAGCCGTGGGCCGAACTGATGGGGTCGGACGATTGGCTGGCGGAGATGCGCGAGTGGAAGAAGGGCGACCCGCTACCGGCCTTTGAACTGCGCGACGGGATTGCGGACCTTCTGCCGCGCACGTCGGCCATCTATCAGGGCTTTGCCGACTTCATGATCGTCGAAGACGAAAAGAGCCTGTTGAAGGAAGAGCCGTGGACCATCGTTCACACCCGGCTCTACGAGGATCTGAAAGCCGGTGACATGTCCAGGTATGCCGGTCCGCGGGCGGAGATGCTGCAAGCCGCGGATGCACTGGTCGAAACGCCGGACTTCGAGACTGTGGACCTGAAGCCCGCGTTCGAGAAGATCGACGAGGATTGGCTGGACGTCGAAGTCTGGCGGACGATCCAGACCTACAGCCCGGCCTACACCAACGGCTATTTCCTGAACGCGATCGATATGCAGAAGACGCCCGACGGCCCGGCCATGCGCGATGAGGACGAGCGGATTTACGGCCTTCTGTTCAAGCGCACCATGTTCATGTCACTGGTCATCACCGTCAGTTGCATCCTGCTGGCCTATCCGGTGGCCTTCCTGCTGTCGAATCTGCCGATGCGCACGGCGAACCTGTTGATGATCCTCGTGCTGCTTCCCTTTTGGACCTCGCTTCTGGTGCGGACCTCTGCGTGGAAGGTCATGTTGCAGCAACAGGGGGTCATCAACGATGTTCTGGTCTGGCTGGGGCTGGTGGATGATGCCGCGCGACTGGTGATGATCAACAACCAGCTGGGCACGATCATCGCGATGACACACATCCTTCTGCCCTTCATGATCCTGCCGATGTATTCGGTCATGTCGACGATCCCGCCCTATTACGTCCGTGCGGCGAAGTCGCTGGGCGCAACCAACTGGACGGCGTTCTGGCGGGTTTACTTTCCGCAATCGGTGCCGGGCATCGGGGCGGGCAGCATCCTCGTGTTCATCCTGTCGATCGGTTACTACATCACGCCAGAGATCGTGGGGGGCACCACGGGTACGTTCATTTCGAACCGGATTGCCTATCACATCTCGTCCTCGTTGAACTGGGGTCTCGCGGCGGCGCTGGGGACCATCCTGCTGGGGGTCGTTCTGATCCTCTACTGGGCGTACGACCGGATCGTCGGGATCGACAACGTCAAGCTTGGAGGGTGACGATGGCAGAGCTGCAAGGCGAGCCGGGCGACCCGATGTGGGAACGGCTTTGGGCCACGGGGCGCTATGAACATGGCCTGCTCTGGGTCATTGGCGGGTTGGGGGCGGGGTACTTCCTGTCGCTGCTCCTTCACGGCAAGGTGGTGCTGGATCCACTGCTGGCGGCAGCCGCGATGGGCCTGTTCAGCTTTGCACTGCCGATGTTGTCCTTCCGTGGCTGGGCGTTGGAACGTCCCATCACCGGCACGGCGCTGGCGGCAGGCTGCATGGCGGTCGGGTCATGGGCCGCGACCGGCAAACCTGGGGTGGTGCTGGTCTCGACCGGTTTGGCCGTTGTCGGCACCGTGCAGGGCTACCGCGTCTACAACAATCGTGAATTCCGGCCGCAGATGATGCAGGCCGCCATCGAACGGGCGCGCGCCGAAGCCGCGCGCCTGCAGACCAAGCAGGAGGGCTGAAACATGGCCGTCGAAACCGCTGCCGTCAAAAAGCCGATCTCCTTTGCCGCCCCTGTGGTTGGCGCCTCGGGGGGCTTTGCCGGAATTTTCGTGGGCGCCGCCAATGGGTCCGTCCTGCTGGGGCTGATCGCGGGCTTTGTCGTGCTGGCGGCCATCGCCTATGTCCTGCTCGAAGTGCTGGATCCGGGGTTGGAGAAAGCCGCGAAATGGGGGCTGGTCGGGCTGATGGCCGTGGCCGGATTCCTGTTGGGAGGGGTTCCCGGACTGGTGGTCGGGGCTCTATTCGGCTGGTTCTTCGGCTGGTTCACCTACTGGATCGGCAACGGGCGGTACCGTGTGCCGCTGCCGCCCTATCTGACCAGCGGGCAGGTGCTGTGGCACTATGCGTTCCGGGTGCTGACCGGCGCGGTCTTTGTCTTCCTGATCACGCCGATCCTTGTGGTCATGCCGCTTTCCTTCAACGCCGAGGACTTCTTTACCTTTACCCCCGAAATGCTGCGTTTTGATCCCGAGGGGTACAGCCTCAAGCACTATCGCGACTTCCTCACCTCCGACGACTGGCAGCAGGCGTTGCGCAACTCCCTGATCATCGCCCCGCTGGCGACCTTGCTCTCTGTCAGCTTCGGGACGCTGGCGGCGATCGGGCTGTCGTCCGAACATGTGCCCTTTCGCCGGGCGATCATGGCGATCCTGATTTCGCCGATGATCGTTCCGCTGATCATCTCGGCTGCAGGCATGTATTTCTTCTATTCGCGGATCGGTCTGCAGGGGACGCTGACGGGTGTTGTGCTGGCCCATGCCGCGCTCGGCATTCCCTTTGTGATCATCACTGTCACGGCAACGCTGGTTGGTTTTGACCGCTCGCTGACGCGGGCGGCGGCGAACATGGGGGCGGATCCGGTGACCACCTTCTTCCGTGTGCAGATGCCGCTGATCCTGCCCGGCGTGATTTCGGGTGGCCTGTTCGCCTTTATCACCTCCTTCGACGAGGTGGTTGTGGTGATCTTCGTGGGTTCGGCCAAACAGCAGACGCTGCCGTGGCAGATGTTCACCGGCCTACGCGAACAGATCAGCCCGACGATCCTTGCGGTGGCTACGATCCTCGTTGCGATTTCCATCGCGCTCCTGACAACAGTCGAAATTCTGCGGCGCCGGTCCGAGAAGATGCGCGGGTTGAGCCCGGGCTGAGCACTCGGGGCGGTCTGACCGCTAAAATTGATCCTAGAATAGAGGCGCCGCGAGTTTTCGCGGCGCTTCGCTGTTCAGGATTCGAAAACGGATCGCCCTCTATGGTCTGAGCAACAAGGAGCCGCGCATGTCCGAACACGATCCCCATTTTGCAAAGGCCGCGTCCAGCAACGAGGCGATGTTCCGCGTCAATGAGGCCTTTTATTCCCGCACGGACAAAAGGGGCGTCATCCTTGCTGGTAACGACGTGTTTCAGCGGGTGGCTGGCCACGAGTGGGACAATCTGATCGGCGCACCACACAAGATCATCCGCCATCCCGATATGCCCAAAGGTGTGTTCGAACTGTTCTGGCAGCGGCTGAAGGACGGGCTTCCGACCGGCGCCTATATCAAGAACCGCCGGGTGTGCGGGCGCTATTACTGGGTCTTTGCGCTGGCCGCGCCGGGGGAGGATGGCTACATCTCGACCCGGATCAAACCCACCTCACCGCTGCGGGCTGAGGTGGAAGAACTCTATTCAGATCTTGCCCGCCGCGAAGCGGAGGGAGAACTGACGCCAAAGGACAGCGCCGCCGCCCTGCGCGACGCCCTGCGCGCAAAGGGATACCCGTCCTACGAAGCCTTCCAGAGCCACGCTCTGGCGACGGAATTCGACTCGCGCACGCGCCAGATGGGGAAATCCCTTGACCCGCTGCTCAAACGTTACCTCGACATGTCCCGGGCTATTACGCAGGTGGAGGACGAAACCAACCAATTGACGGAGGCCTTTCAGGCCATCCGCACCGTGCCGATGAACATGCGCATCATCGCCTCACGGCTGGAAAACGCCGGCGGCCCGATCAGTGCGATCTCTGTCAACTACAGCCAGATGCTGGAGGAGATGACGACCTGGGTGAAGACATTCGTGGAGGGCGATGATTGCGTCCTGTCCCGCATCCGCACGGCGATTCTGGCGGGTCAGTTCCTTGCCTTCTCGGCGGCAGTTGAGCGCGAAATGATAGCTGTCTTTTCCGAAAAGGATCACGACTACCCCGATTCCGTGGACTTGCATCGGGAAACCGACATCTTGCAGGGGCATGAACGAACGTTCGCCAGACAGACGGGCGAGATGCTGAGTTCAGTTGAAAGGGAAGCACGGCGTTTTGCGCACAGCGTTCAGGACATGAAACGGTATGTGACCGGGCTCAGTTCAACGCGCATGATGTGCAAGATCGAAAACGCGAGCTTGAGCAGTTCTGGGACGGCACTCAACGGGATCGTCGAGCAGCTGGATATCTGTCAGGCCGAAATCGAAGAGCGTCTTGCCAAGGTCATGGATCTGAATGCGGTGGTGCAGAACAACACCGCCATGTTGCGTGCGGCCGGGTGACTGACGGCAGAGGGGGCACCGGCAGATCGGCCTTCCCTCTTTGGCAATTCGTACCGTCGATGATGTCCGAACGATCCTTTTCCAGCAGAGGCTGGCCATGACGGAACACGCACCTCGGTTTTCCGCAGTGTCCAGCTATGCCGGCTCCGAGGTGCAGTTTGACCTGAGCAAAATTGTTTTGTTTCTGGGCCGCTGTCCATTTCGGGGACTGCGCTGGCGGGGATCGTCGGGCATCTGGACCGATGCCTGACCGAGATTGAGCAGCGGCTGGCGCGTCGTCGAACTGACCGCTGTCATCCAGGGCAAAACCGCGATGCAGCGTACGATGTTTTAGCCGGGTTTGCTGCATGCGCCGGACACTTAGGGCGGGCGCGGGCCCGGCCCCTCTTTCCTCCCCGGGACCGATCCGCTAATCACACCGCGACAAGACGACGGCGATGCGAGGCACGGACCGATGAAATTCACCTTCTCCTGGCTCAAGGAGCACCTCGACACTACGGCCACGGTAGATGAAATCGCCGAGGCGCTGACAGATCTCGGGCTGGAGGTCGAAGAGGTCGTGAACCCGGCGGCGCGGTTGTCCTCCTTTACCCTCGCCAAGGTGTTGGAGGCCGAGCAGCACCCCGACGCGGACCGCCTGCGTGTCTGCAAGGTCGAAACCGACGAGGGTGTGAAACAGATCGTCTGCGGCGCGCCCAATGCCCGGGCCGGGATCACCGTGGTGCTCGCCAAGCCGGGCGACTACGTGCCGGGGATCGATGTGACCCTCTCGGTCGGCAATATCCGCGGTGTCGAAAGCCACGGCATGATGGCCTCTGAGCGTGAGTTGGAACTGTCGGACGAACACAACGGCATCATCGAACTGCCCTCAGGTCAGGTGGGTGAGAAATTCACCGACTGGCTGGCCCAGAACGATCCGGCCAAGGTCGATTCGATGATCGAAATCGCGATCACGCCCAACCGGCAGGACGCACTGGGGGTACACGGCATCGCGCGCGATCTTGCGGCGCGCGGCCTTGGCACACTGAAACCGCTGAAGGTGGAAAGCGTGCCGGGCGCCTTCCCAAGCCCGATCACCATCGCAATCGACGAAGACACGCGCACCGACGGCTGTGAAGTCTTTGCCGGTCGACTGATCCGGGGCGTCAAGAATGGCCCCAGCCCGCAATGGTTGCAGGATCGGTTGCGCGCGATCGGCCTCCGCCCGATTTCGAAACTGGTGGATGTCACGAACTTTTTCACTTTCGACCGCAACCGCCCGCTGCACGTCTTTGACGCGGACAAGGTCAAAGGCAACCTGCGGGTGCATCGGGCCAAGGCCGGCGAAACGCTGCAGGGGTTGGACGAAAAGACCTACACCTTCTCTGACGGACAGGTCGTGATCTCGGACGACGAAGGGATCGAATCCATCGGGGGAATCATGGGCGGACTGGCCACCGGCTGCACCGAGGAGACGGTAAATGTCTTCCTCGAGGCCGCGGTCTGGGACCGCATTCAGATCGCCCACACCGGGCGCGCGCTCAAGATCAACTCGGACGCGCGGTATCGCAACGAACGCGGGATCGATCCGGCCTACAACATGCAGGCGATGGAAGATGCGGCGCGGATGATCATCGATCTCTGCGGCGGCGAGGCGTCGGAAGTTGTGGTCGCTGGCGAAGTGCCGGTGGCGGATCGCGCCTACAAGCTGGACACCGATCATGTGGTGTCGCTTGTCGGCATGGCAATCCCGGCCGAAGAGCAGCGTGCCACTCTGGAGACGCTCGGCTTCCGGATGGAGGGCGACATGGCGCATGTTCCGTCATGGCGACCGGACGTGCAGGGCGAGGCGGATCTTGTCGAAGAGGTGGCGCGCGTGGCCTCGCTGACCAAGTTGCAGGGCAAGCCCCTGCCGCGTCTGTCAGATGGTATTCCGCGCCCGGTCTTGTCGCCGATGCAGGTGCGGGAACGCGCGGCGCGGCGGAGCGTTGCCGCCCTCGGTTACAACGAATGCGTGACCTACAGCTTTATCGATCAGCCCGCCGCGGCGCTGTTCGGCGGTGGCGACGACGCTCATATGCTGGCCAATCCGATCAGCTCCGAAATGAGCCACATGCGCCCCTCGCTGCTGCCGGGACTGCTGCAGGCGGCGGCCCGCAATCAGGCGCGCGGCTTTGCCGATCTGGCGCTGTTCGAGGTGGGCGCTGTCTTTGACGGTGGGGAACCGGGCGAGCAGCATGTTCAGGTCGCGGGCATCCTTGTCGGTCGGACAGGGCCCAAGGATGTGCACGGGGCGTCCCGTCCCGTGGACGTCTTTGATGCGAAGGCGGATGCAGAGTCGGTTCTGGCAGCCTTAAACGCGCCCGCAAAGATGCAGATCCTGCGCGGTGGTGAGGGCTGGTGGCATCCGGGACGGCACGGGCGGTTCTGCCTTGGGCCCAAGAAGGTGCTGGGGGTCTTTGGCGAATTGCATCCAAAGGTGTTGGACGCGCTGGATGTCAAAGGCCCGGCGGTCGGCTTTGTCCTCTGGCCGGGTGAGGTGCCGATGCCGCGCAAATCCGGCGCAACCCGCCCGGCGTTGAAGCTGAACGACCTGCAGGTGGTCGAGCGTGACTTTGCCTTTGTCGTGGATGCCGATGTCGAGGCGCTGAACGTCGTGAACGCAGCCGCCGGCGCGGACAAGGCATTGATCGAGGACGTGCGTGTTTTTGATGAATTCATTGGCGGCAGCCTGGGCGAAGGCAAGAAGTCGCTGGCCATTACCGTGCGCTTGCAGCCGATAGACAAGACGCTGAAAGAAAAGGACATCGAGGCCGTCGCGGCCAAGATCGTCGAAAAAGTCAGCAAAGCCACAGGCGGCACCCTGCGGTCGTAAAAGATAAACGGCGCGCGCGGCGGGGGACGATCCGCCGCGCGGCCCTTTGGCTTGGTCAGTTTCCGGATTTGGCTTGGCCCAAACCCATCCCCTGACCTCTGCCGCGGCCAAAGTCGTCGGTTGTCACCACGCCATCCCCGGTCCGATCCATCTGCGCAATCCACGCGGCGGCGTTGGTGGTGAATTCCTCACGGCTGACCTTGCCGTCGCCGTCAGCGTCATTGTGCACCAGCAGCATCCCGTCTGCGGCGCGCATCATGCCACCGCGCCCCAGACCGCCGCCGTGCCCGACGGCGTTGTTTTTCATGTCTTCCTCCCGCGCCTCGTCGAACAGGACGTATTCCTGTGCATCCAGAAACCCGTCGTCGTTGGCGTCGAAGGAGGAAAAGACATCGCCCCGGCGTTCGGTGGCTTCTGCGACGGTGACTGCCCCGTCACCGTCCAGATCCCAGTTTTCTACAAAATGCGCGCCGGGGTTGCCCCGCTGTGCAAAGGCTGGCGCTGCGGTCAGGGCGAGTGCGAGGGCGAGATACTTGGTCATTGGGTCCATCCGTTTTTCCGTTGATATTCATATAACGGTTTCTGAATGCATTCCCGTCGCGACAGGCTGCCGCAGGGTGATCAGGCGTATTCAATCACTTCGTCAAATGCGGCCAATGCCTTGGAGGCATACATCAGGCCCGGCCCGCCAGACATCTGGATCGCGGTTCCCAGGGCCTCCACCAGTTCGTCCCGGCTGACCCCGGCGCGGTGGCAGGCGCCGACGTGGCTGGTGATGCAGTCCTCGCAACGCAGGGCCACTGCGATCCCCAGCGCGATCAACTCCTTTTGCTTGTGGGACAGGACACCCTCTGCGCTGGCGGCTTTTTCCATCAGCACGAAACCCGCAAAGGTATCGGGGATGGCCTTGCGCAGGCCGCGCAGGTTGTCGCGGGTTTCATTGAATTTTTCGGTGAAGGACATGTTTTCTCCTGAGGTGTCGTTTGCGCCTCAAAAGCATGTCGCGTCCTGCAGGTCCTTGATCCTGATCAGAATAGTCATCGCTGCAGAAGGGGCGCTGCCCCTGTCGCGGCAGGCCGTGACGCCCCCGAGGTATTTGTAAAACCACAAAGCCGAAAAACGGAAAAGGGCCCCGCCGCAAAGGCGAGGCCCAATGGCAGGCTGTCAGGCAGTTCAGGCCAGCAGGCGGCGGGCGATGACCTGTGCCTGAATCTCGGCAGCACCTTCAAAGATATTTAGGATGCGGGCGTCGCAGAGGATGCGGCTGACGCTGTATTCCAGCGCAAAGCCGTTGCCGCCGTGGATCTGCAGCGCGTTGTCGGCGGCCGCCCAAGCGACGCGCGCGCCTAGGAGCTTGGCCATGCCGGCCTCCAGATCGCAGCGGCGGCCTTCGTCTTTTTCGCGGGCGGAGAAATAGGTCAGTTGCCGCGCGATCATCACTTCGACCGCCATCATGGCCAGTTTGCCCGAGACGCGGGGAAAGTCGATCAGCGACTTGCCGAATTGCTTGCGGTCAATGGCGTATTGCATCCCGACGTCCAGTGCGGACTGCGCCACGCCGGTGGCCCGGGCGGCGGTCTGGATGCGGGCGGATTCGAAGGTTTCCATCAACTGCTTGAAACCGTTGCCCTCTTCGCCACCCAGCAGGTTCTCGCCCTTGACGTGGAAGTTGTCGAAGCCGAGTTCGTATTCCTTCATCCCGCGATAGCCCAGCACCTCGATTTCGCCGCCGGTCATGCCCTCGGTCGGGAAGGGGTTTTCATCGGTGCCAGGGGTCTTTTCGGCGATGAACATCGACAGGCCCTTGTAGTTGTCCGTCGACGGATCGGTGCGGGCCAGCAGCGTCATGATATGTGTGCGCGCGGCGTGGGTGATCCAGGTCTTATTGCCCGTTACCTTGTAGTCGCCGTTTTCGTCCTTGACCGCGCGGGTGCGCAGCGCGCCAAGGTCCGATCCGGTGTTCGGCTCGGTAAAGACTGCGGTGGGCAGGATCTCTCCGCTGGCCAGTTTTGGCAGCCATTTTTCCTTTTGCTCATCCGTGCCACCGGCGATCACCAATTCTGCGGCGATTTCTGACCGCGTGCCCAAGGAGCCGACGCCGATATAGCCGCGCGAGAGTTCTTCGGAGACGACGCACATGGAGGCCTTCGACAGGCCAAGACCGCCATATTCTTCCGGGATGGTCAGACCAAAGACGCCCATTTCCGACAGTTCCTCGATGATTTCCATCGGGATCAGTTCGTCCTTGAGGTGCCATTCGTGGGCGTCGGGCAGGACGCGTTCCACGGCATAGCGGCGGAACTGGTTGCGGATCATCTCCAGTTCTTCGTCGAGGCCGGTGCGTCCGACCGTGACCTCGGCCTGCCGTTCCTGCATCAGCTCGACAAGACGGGTGCGGGCGGCGGGACTGTTGGCCTCCTGCATCAGGGTCTCGACGGTCTCTGTCAGCATGGCGCGGCGTTCATCCTGATGCAGACCCATATCGGCAAGGCGCACGACCTCCCCCTGGTTCATCTGGATGCCGCCGTGGATCTGCGAGAGGTACTCGCCAAAAGCAATCTGGTGGATCAGTTGTTCGACTTCGCCGAACGTGCCCTCAGCGGTAAGCTTTTCGGCCCAATGTTGCATCTGGCGCAGGGATTCGACGTAAGTTGCCAGCCATGCAAGGCCATGCGCCGCGAATTGGTACTGTTCGACCAGCGCGCCGGAAACGCGGTCGTCCTTGATGACCATCTTGCGCACCGAGGCGCGGGCGGCCTCGAGGGTGCCTTCGACCGGGGGAACAGCCGCTTTTGTCAGGGTCAGCAAGTCGGGCAGGATCACGCTGCCAAGGGTCAGATCTTGTCCATCATGGGCCATTCAACAGGTCCTCTCTAGCTGTGCGGGGCCATCGGGGCCGCCTTGCGTCTGTGTCGCCGGTGGCGGATAGCAGTGACTCGGTCAGCCTTGTTCCGCCGTTTCATCGGTCCTACCCACTTTGCAGATGCAGCGCAACAAAAATACATTCGCTGCGGCGCTATTGATCATTTATTGCGCAAGCCTCTTTGCGCGTGCAGTCCATTCTGGCCGTGGTATGAGGCAGCATGCCCGAATTTCTTGCTGATCTCCCGCCGTTCGTTCTGATCACTGCCACAGGAATTGCTCTGCTTGCCGGGGTAATCAAGGGGCTGGTCGGATTCGCCATGCCAATGGTGCTGATTTCTGGCCTCGGTAGCTTGTTCGCGCCCGAACTGGCGCTGGCCGGGTTGATTCTGCCGACCTTGGTGACGAACGGGATTCAGGCGCTCGGACAGGGGGTGGCGGCGGCGGCGGAGTCGGTGCGACGGTTCCAGTGGTTCCTCGGGATCGCCTTTGTCATGCTGCTCTTGTCCTCGCAATTGGTGCGGGTTCTGCCGACACAGATCCTGTTGCTGCTGATTGGCGCGCCGATCACGGTCTTTGCCCTGCTGCAACTGGCGGGGTGGACGCCGCGGCTGGCGCATGGGGGGAACCGCGGGCTGGAGATCGGGATCGGGGCCTTTGCCGGGTTCATGGGCGGTTTGTCCGGCGTCTGGGGGCCGCCGACGGTGGCCTACCTGACCGCTCTGGGCACGGAAAAGCGTGAGCAGATGCGGGTGCAGGGGGTGATCTACGGGCTGGGGGCGGTGGCTCTGACGTTGGCGCATCTGGGCTCTGGCGTGCTGAATTCGAAGACCGTCTGGCTGTCGGCCTGGCTGGTGCCGCCGGCGCTGGTGGGGATGTGGATCGGCGGGCGGGTGCAGGACCGGATCGATCAAAGGGCCTTTCGGCGGGCGACTCTGGTGGTGCTGCTGGTGGCGGGCTTGAACCTCGTGCGGCGGGCTCTAACCTGAGCGGCATGGACCCGTCGGAGATTCCTGCTCATGTGACCGGCCTGATCGAGGCAGAGATCACGGCCTTTGCGGTCGGGGATCAGGGGGATCGGATGCTGCTGGAGGAATTCGCCCGGATGCGGGTGAAACGGCCCCGGCCGATCACGGTGAATTTCAGCGGCGGGCAGACGGGGACCGGCTATAGCGTGACCCGGTCGAATGGGGCCTATTCGGTGCTGTACCTGCCCGAGGCGGGGCTGTTTTCGCTCTGTGTGGACAGTATTTTCGGCCCCGTGGATATTGGCGTGCATGGGCCGGCGCTGGCCTGTTTCGGGTCGGTGTGATCCGGGCGTGTCCACGCGTGGACAGCTTAGGGGGAATGCCAGATCAAGGAGTTACAGGGACGGTTTTACCCTTTGTTAGGAAAACGGGCCCCTCAGAGCGCCGTTTTGTCCGCGTGCAGCCACACCATCCGGTCGAGAAACCAGAGCTTGCCGCCCATGGTCAGGACCAGTCCGGCGAGGGTCAGGCCGGGGGCAAAAACCCAGAGCCCCCAGACCAGCGGGATCAGTCCCGAAGCGGCGACCGTGTTCAGCACAATGGCGGCGCGGGCGTGATGCGGCGGGATGGGGGCGGCGTGGCGGGCGAGCCAGATGCGTTCCCCCAGCACGCCGCGCGACATCCAGCTATCGAGCGATTTCGGTTCGGGAAAGACGCGCGGGTTCAGCCATGTCCAGAACACCAGCGCGGCGATCAGGCCATAGGTCCAGAGACCGAGCGCATCGCGATACCACAGCACCAGCGCGAGCAGGGGCAGGATGCTGACCCGGGTCCAGCCGCTGAGCGGGTTGGCATGACGCGCCCATGTGGCGTCATCCATCGACATCATGCGTTCTGTCAGGCGGCCGATGTCCATTCTGTCACCGTTCTGAAAGGGAGAGTTCGATACGCCGGTTGGCGGCGCGGGCGCCCGCGGTGTTGCGCGGGTCGATGGGTTGGAATTCACCAAAACCGTTGGCGGACAGGCGCTGCGGAGGCATGCCGTAATTGTCGATCATGTCGCGCACCACGGAAAGCGCCCGCGCCTGGCTGAGTTCCCAGTTGTCGGCAAACGCGCCCCCGGGGCGAATCCGCTGGTTGTCGGTATGCCCGTCGACACGAATGACCCAGTCGAATTCCTCGGGAATGTCGCGCGAGATATCCAGCAGGATCTCTGCCACCTTCTCGATCTCCTGCCGCCCGGCGTTCGACAGATCGGCAGAGCCCACTTCGAACAGCACCTCTGACGAGAACACGAACCGGTCGCCGGAAATGGTGATCCCCTCGCGGTCGCCGATCACGTCGCGCAAACGGCCAAAGAACTCGGAGCGGTATTTCTCCAGGTCCAGCTTTTCCGCCTCCAGACGCGCCGCGCGCTCCTCTTCCAGCCTGCGCTTCTCTTCTTCCGCCTTGCGCTTTGCCTCTTCGGCCAGTCGGCGTTTTCGTTCTTCCTGTGCGACACGTGCGATGGCGGCGTTCAGCTCGGATCCGAGGTTCTGCAACCGCACCTCCGACGCTTTGTCCTTGGCCCGCGAGTCGTCCAGCAGCGCCTGCAATTCCGCCAACTGGCTGCGCAGAGCGGCGACGTTCTGGTTCAGCGCCTCGACTTGCAGATCGGCCTTGGTGGCGCGCTCTTCGGTCTGGGCCAGTTTGTCCCGCGCCTCGTTGAGCAGGATCTGGCGTTGCTCGACCTCATCAAGACGGTCGGTCAACTGCGCCTCGGCGGCCTTCTGCGCGGCAAGGGCGGCGGCCAGCTTGTCCCGCGTGTCTTCGACACTTACCTCTGCCGCCAGTCGCGCGGCCAATGCGGCGGCAAGCTTTTCTTCCAGCGAACGCGTGTCGTCGGTCTGCTCGGCGGCGCGCGCCTCAGCCTCGGCCAGCCTGCGGCGCAGATCGGCAACCACCCTGTCCGTGTCGCGTGAGACCGGACGAGATGCCAAAGCGGCGGCCAGTTCCGCCTCGGCCTCTCGCAACCGCTGGGCTGCGGTGGCGGCGCGGGTTTCTGCCGCGACGAGCGCGTCGCGCAGCCCGGCGATGGCTGCCTCACGGGTCTTTTCGCGGGCGATGACCTCTTCCAGTCGGGCCTGCAGGCGCTGCGCTTCGGCGCGGAAAGCATCCCCTGTTCCGGCCTCCTTCAGGGCGGTGTCCAGCGCCTCTTGCAGGCGCGACAGTTCGCCTTGGGCGGCTTCGCGGGCTTCCCGCTCTTTACCGAGTTTGAAGCCCATGGCGGCCACCTCATCCAGCAGCGAGGTGATGTCGGGACCGGGTTTGGCGGGTTGCGGGGCAGCGATGGGACCGGGCGCGCGCAGGGAGGCCGTCAGCACCGCCGAGTTTTCGAGGATCAGGCTCATCGGGACGGCGAAATTCACGGAGTCGCGTTCGGACCCGGCGTTGTGCAGCGCCACCACCGCCTGCAACGAGGCGTCGATCACCGGAGAGCCGGAATTGCCCGGCAGCGTGTCGCAGGTGTGCAGCAGGCGATTCTTGTTCCGGGCGGGGGCATTGGCGCGGCATTTCTCGCGACTGATGCGCTGCGCCTCTCCCATCGGATGGCCGATGATCCAGAACGGATCCCCATCCCCCGGATCATGCGCAGCCAGCGCCAGTGTGCCGAAGTCCTCTGCCGGGTCGCCGATCACGCGCAGGACGGAATAGTCCAGATCGCGGCTGCTTTCGACGGGTTCGGGGCTGACGAAATAGCGTTTGGTGTCTGCATCGACGCCTTGGCGGGTGTAACCGGCGACGAATTGGATCGCTTCGATCCGGGTGGCGCCGACGACGGGATGGTCGAGGATGCCGGGCACGCAGTGATGGTTGGTCAGCAGGGTGGATTTCGCCACCACGAAGGCAGTGCAGGGAAAGACGCCCTTGTCCGTCAGCACGTCCAGCCGCCCGACAGAGCGGCCCATGCGGGCAAAGACCGACTTGGGCGAATAGGTGACGATGGGTTCGTTGTTATAGGCCCCCAGCGCGACCTCGGGGACCGGGGCGCCGAAACCCTGTTTGCGGGTCAGGACGACGCTGCCGAAATCGGTGGAGTCGAAGCCGATCAGATCCTGCGCCGCAAGGGGCGCGGAGAGGCAGGCGAGAAGGGCGGTAAGGAACAGGCGCATGGGACCTCCGCAGATGCGGACAGCCTAACGCCGAACGGGCGTTCTGTGAACGCCGGTGTGCTGTGGTTTCTGTCGTGAGGGGAGGGATGGTGGAGCCTAGGGGGATCGAACCCCTGACCTCTACAATGCCATTGTAGCGCTCTCCCAGCTGAGCTAAGGCCCCATTTCCCGGGTGGTGCCAGCGGCACCGTGCGGGGGTGATTACGATTTGCCGCCGATGGGATCAAGCGGAAAATTGCAACGCCCCGAGGAATTTCTGCTGCGCCACTTCGGAGGGCGGCGCAGCCGGTGTTCGCGGCCCGGATCGGGCCGTGGCGTCAGTCGTCGTCGTCGCTGGCCACGTCGGTGATGTCGTCGAGCGAGACGCTATCGTCGTCGTCTTCGTCCTCGAGCACATCATCGTCGTCCAGTTCCACATCGACATCATCATCATCGATCAGATCTGCCTCGTCCTCGACCTTTTTGGTCTTGGGATTGGCGGCGTCGGCCGAATCCGCGGCGATCATGCTGCGCTTGCCGGTTTCGAGGTTCACAACCTCACCGGTATACGGGCTGACGATCGGGTCGCGGTTCAGGTCGTAAAAACGTTTGCCGGTGGTGGGGCAGACACGCTTGGTGCCCCATTCTTCCTTGGGCATGGGTGATCCCCTTCAACTCTTGGTCATGTCGACAATCTGTGCCCCCTGCCATATCACCTGTGCGATGTCAAAAGGTTTGACGGCAACATCCGGCATCAGACGCGGAGAAGGGGCATATGGGGCAGATCACCTTCGGAGACAACCCGCCGATTGCGGTCACGTTGCGGCGGTCGGCGCGGGCGCGGCGGCTGTCGTTGCGGATCTCGTCGCTGGACGGGCGGGTGACGCTGACGCTGCCGCAGGCGGTGCCGGAGGCGGAGGGCGTGGCCTTTCTGCGCGCCAAGGAGGATTGGCTGCGCAAACATCTGGCGGCGCAGGGCGGGCCGGTTGTGGTGGGGCCGGGGGCGCGGGTGCCGGTCGAGGGGGTCTTGCACGAGGTGCGCACGGGGCGCGGGCGCAGCGTGCAGCAGGCGGAGGGGATCCTCTGGGTGCCGGGCCCCGAGGAGCGCGTGGCGGCACGGCTGAAGGGCTGGCTGAAGGCGCGGGCGCGGGACCGGCTGGCGGAGGCGTCGGACCTCTATGCCGGGCGGCTGGGCAAGGGATACAGCCGGCTGACGCTGCGCGACACGCGCTCGCGCTGGGGGTCTTGCACGCATGACGGCGGGTTGATGTATTCGTGGCGGCTGATCCTGGGGCACCGGGAGGTGCTGGATTACGTGGCCGCGCATGAGGTGGCGCACCTGCGGCACATGGATCATTCGTCGGCGTTCTGGACACAGGTCGAGGCGCTGTATGGCGACTGGCGCAGCCCGCGCAAGTGGCTGAAGGAGCACGGCGCGGAACTGCATCGGTACAGGTTCGACTGAGGGTGCGCGGCGTCAGACCGTGGCCAGAGGGCGCTTGAGGTCGTGGGGGGCGGTTTTCGGGGCGCATAGAACCTGCGCCACCTGAAACCGCTCTTCGGCGCTGAGACTGGTCCAGACGGGACCGACGCGGTCGGCGGCAGCGCCCAGCGGCATCTGGCGGCGGGGGGTGGCCGCTTCGGGATGCGCGTCGGGGCTTGGGTCGGTCTCATCGCGGCGGGGGGGCTCTGCGGAGCGGCGATCGTGATGGGCGGCCCGGGGATCGGGCGCGCTGCGGCGAGGGCCGCTGTCCTTTTGGGCGGTCTCTTCCTGGTGCTCGGCCTCGGCCTTGCGCTCTTCGCGGATGCGGACCTTTTCCGGGCTGTGCCAGCGCAGGGAATCATAGGCCTCGTTGATGCGCGTCAGCTTGGCAGTCAGTTCCTGCAGGTCGCCGCCCACCACGTCCGGGTGGTTTTCCTTGACCAGCTTGATCCACGCGCGCCGGATGGTCGAAAAATCATCCGTGGGCGTGACGCCGAGGATTTCAAAGGCCTTTTTCGGGGCGATGCGGGTCATGGCGGTCTCCCTCATTGGGATGGTCCCTGCGGTGGTCCTGCCCCCGCAGATCGCGGCATTTAGGTCAAATTCAATGTAACTTTGGCACAAAGGCCGCGATACCTGTTTCTAAAGAGAAGGTTAATGGCCGCGAGCCGGGACCGGGGCTGCGCGAAAGCGCGCAATTGACCGGCGCGCCCGTTGTGATCACGAATTGAACCATGCAGGCCGTACCCAAGACAGACATCGCCGCTTCCGCCCATGACCGCGTTTACCGGGGCATGCGCACGCGCATCATGCACGGGCAGATCGCGCCGGGTCAGGCGCTGACCCTGCGCGGGCTTGGCAAGGAATTCGATGTCTCCATGACGCCTGCGCGTGAGGCGGTGAACCGGCTGGTGGCCGAGGGGGCGCTGCAGATGTCGTCGTCCGGGCGGGTGTCGACGCCGGAACTGTCAAACGAGAGGATCGAGGAGCTGGCCGCCTTGCGCGCGCTGATCGAGGTGGAGCTGGCCTCTCGCGCGCTGCCGCGGGCGCATATGGCGCTGATCGACCGGCTGCAGACCATCAACGGCACAATTGCCGACGCGGTGTCGAACCGCGATGCGGTGGGCTATATCCGCACCAATCTGGAATTCCACCGCACCCTGTATCTGCGGGCGCAGGCCCCGGCCATGCTGGCCATGGCGGAAACCGTCTGGCTGCAACTGGGGCCGACCATGCGGGCGCTCTATGGGCGGCTGCGCCGGTCCGATCCGCCGCAATTTCACCGGCTGATCATCGCCGCGCTGAAAGCCGGGGACGAGCCGGGCCTGCGGCTGGCGGTGCGGTCGGACGTGACGCAGGGTTTGCGGATGCTGGCGGGGTGACGGGCGGTTGGACTACGGGCTGATCTTCATCGCGCTGGGCGCGCTGTTCCTGACCGGGCTGGCGGCGGATGCGCTGGGACGGCGGACGCGGGTGCCGGGGGTGACGCTGTTGCTGATCATGGGCGTCCTGATCGGGCCATCGGTCTTTGACGTGGTGCCGGATGCGGCGATCGACTGGTACGAACCGCTGTCCATCGTGGCCCTGACGATGGTGGCCTTTCTGCTGGGGTCGGCGTTGAAGGCCGACAACCTTGCGGCGCACGGGCGGGCGATCCTTGGGGTTTCGGTGGCGATTGTCCTGCTGACGCTGCTGATCGTCTCCGCCGGTCTGATGGCAATCGGTCAATCGCTTGCGGTGGCGCTGATCCTTGGGGCCATCGCCACGGCGACGGATCCGGCAGCGATGGACGAGACATTGCGGCAGGCAGGCGCCAAGGGCGGGTTTGCGGACACGTTGCGCGGGATCGTGGCCATTGATGACGCATGGGGCATGATCGTCTTTGCGCTGGTGATGGTGGTGGTGCAGGCCAACGGCAACGGCGGGTTCGACCTGCACCACCTGCAACTGGCGGGCTGGGAGGTGGGCGGCGCCTTGCTTTTGGGGCTGGCGGTGGGCCTGCCGGGGGCCATCCTGACCGGGCGGCTGAGACCGGGCGAGCCGACGCGGCTGGAGGCGCTGGGGCTGGTGTTCCTGACCGCCGGTCTGGCGCTGTGGATGGAGGTGTCTTTCCTGCTGGCGGGCATGATGGCGGGGGCGGTCATTGCCAACCGGGCCAAGCACCACGAACGCGCCTTTCACGAGATCGAACTGGTGGAGCGGCCCTTTCTGATCCTGTTCTTCCTGCTGGCGGGCGCGTCGATGGAGCTGAAGGCGCTGATGGCGGTGGGCGGTATCGGGCTGGCCTATGTGGGGCTGCGGGTTCTGGGACGAGTGGCCGGTGGTTGGGCCGGCGGGGGGCTGACCGGTCTGCCGCCGACGCAGCGGTTGTGGATCGGCCCGGCGCTGTTGCCGCAGGCGGGGGTGGCCGTGGGCATGGCGCTGGTCGCCGCCGCGGAGTTCCCGGACCTGGGCGAGGCGCTGCTGACGCTGACCATCGGGACAACCGTGGTGTTCGAACTGGTGGGGCCGTTGGTGACGCTGATCGCCGTGCAGCGCGTGCAGGCCGCCGGGGAAGCCGCGGCCTGACGGCCGCGACGTGGCGTATTTTCAAAGAGAAGAAACGGGAAGGCGCTTGCTCAGGCCATTGCCGCGCCAAGGGCGGCATCCATCAGCCCCTTGATCGAGGCGCGCGAGGTCTGGGCGACGATGCGGCCCAGTTCATTCTCGCCCTTCAGCACCACAAGCGTCGAGCGGCGCGGGATGCGCAGCGATTTGGTCAGCTTGGCGTTGGAATGCGCGTCCCAGTCGACGTTGATGAAGGTGATGTGCTGTTCATAGGCGGGGTTTTCCGCCTTCAGCGCCTTGATCACGCGTTCCTGTGCGGCGCAGGTCGAGCACCAGTCGGCCTTGAAATCCAGAAAGACGGTGTCGCCCTTTTTCAGGTGTTTCGTGACGAGGCCGGGGGCGTAGTCCAGGGGGGCCGCGAAGGTGGCGAAGGGCAGGGCCGAAGCGGCGGCGGTGAGGGTCAGGAAGTGGCGGCGGTCCATGAGGGCTCCTGTGGTCAAAGGGAAACGGAGAGGTCGATCAGCCAAGCGGGCATCATCTGCAGCGCCCAGGCTTCGACCAAGTGGTGGATGTTGAAGTAGAGGCCGAGGCCGACGGCGACAAAGGTGGCGCCGAGGATCGGGCGGGCGCGGATGGCGAGGGCGCGCAGGGTGGCATTGTGGCGGGTGATCGCCCCCCGGGTGCCATAGGCAAGGCCAAGGATCAGGGTCGAGACGCCAAGCGCGAAGAAGAGCATGATCAGGGTGACCCAGCCGAGGCTCTGCCCCTGGCTGGCGAGCGAGATGGCGCCGCCGAGGGTGGGGCCGATGCAGGGGCTCCAGACCGCGCCGAGCAGCAGGCCGCCCGCGAATTGCCCCCCAAGGTTGCCCCGGTCCATCCCGTCCATGCGCGCGTCTGCTCGGGCGGAGAGACCGGCGGTGGCGGTCTGCATCAGGGCTGCACCCTGCGGCAGCAGCAGGGCAAGGCCGAAGAGCGCCATCAGAACCGCGCCCACCTTGGAGATCGTGTCGACGGTCAGGCCGATGGCGTGGCCAAAGGCGGTGACGCCGACGCCGAGGAGGACGAAGGACAGGCTGAGCCCGGCCGCCATGGCCAAGGGCCCGGCGCGGTTGGCCTGCAGGGCGCCGGCGATGACGATGGGCAGCACTGGCACCACGCAGGGATTGATGAGCGTCAGGAGGCCCGCACCATATGCGAAGATAAGGTCCATGGTATGATAATGCCCGCCGGGGCGGGCCTGTCATCCAACAATCCCCTGACGGGGCATCACGTGCGCGTGGGAAAATGTTTCGTTTCAGCGGCGCAGCAGGCGGGCCAGAGCACCAGGCGGAGTTGCGAAGCGGGCCAGTGCTTCGGGGGTGTCGGGCAGTCCGCAGCGGTGCATCAGCCCTGCGAAATTGCCGTTGCGGCTGTCGCCGATCTGCCATGGGCCATGGGTGACGATGGCGTTCAGAACGGCCCGTTCCATGCTGGACAGGGACGAGCGCCTGCGCCCACGGAACATGCCCTCTATCGGGGCGCTGCGGGCCAGGGTCTTCAGGGCGGCGCGCACCAGTGGATCCGGGGCCGCGCCGGCCTCTGCGGCTTGTGGCAGGGCGGCAAGGATTGCGGCGACGGTTTGCGTGTCCTGCGCATAGTCGCCGCGCCAGCGGGCGAAGCAGTCCGCCACGCGGGTCACCGTCCAGCCCCGGCGGCCGTAGATCGGGCGCTCCTCGACATCGTTGCGATAGAGCAGGTTCGCCGAGGTTAGCGCGTCGCGCAGCGTATCGTGCCGCTCCGGGTCTTTGGAGGTTATGGCCAGCGCGGCCTCGGCCCGCAGGGGCGGAGCGTGCCGGGGAGACAGCCAATCCCGCAAAACCGGATCGACGGGACCTGCCTCGACCGAGCGTGCGAGACGCCCCAAGGCGGCCATCGCGGCGCGTTGCACGGCGGGTACGGGCGATCCTTTCAGTGTGGCAAAGATAAGCGGTGCGCTGTCGGACCATTGGCCAGGAAATTCAGCCATCAGCATCAGCATGGCGGCGACCTGAGCGGGCGAGGCGCTGGTCAGCAGCGGCAGGAGGTGGGGCAGCGCCTCTGCCACGCGCGCATGGCAGTCGGCCTCCACCATCGGCGATATGCCATATGTGTCGCTGTAAATTTGTTCCGCGTTTCCCTGCGTGGCCCTTCGCCTTGCCATGTCGGCGTAAAAGGCGCGTGTCGTCTGCCTGTTCTCCAGCATGTATTGGCAGGACGGCGCGGCTATGGCGCGCAGCAGGTGCAACAGGCCGGGAACATGGGGGCCGGGCCGGAGGGCCAGTTCCGCCAGGAAGGGGATTGCTGCAACGGTGCCGGTATAGCGCGTGTCCTGATGGCACAGCACATCGGAGAGTGCGGCAATAGCGCGGGTCGCTTGCGATGATCCGCCAAGGGCGATCGCCCGCAAGGCGGCGGGAACGTCCGTCGCGGGTCCGGAGGCGTGCTGAAGGCCCGCCCAGTCGATCTGGTCGAGGCCGTTCAGCACAGTGTCAGGCTGCCAGACCCTTGGACCCCATGTTGAGGTACTTGTTTCGGCGCGCGCGGATCAGGTCGTCGCGGCTTTGGCCGTCGAGGTCCTTGAGCAGGCCGGCAATGGCGCCCTTGACCGTGTGCACCGTGGTCTTGGCGTCGCGATGTGCGCCGCCCAACGGTTCGGGGATGACGCGGTCGCAGATGCCGAGGTTGTAGAGATCCTGCGCGGTCAGGCGCAGCGCCTCGGCGGCTTCGCGCATCTTTTCCGCGTCTTTCCAGAGGATCGAGGCGCAGCCTTCGGGTGAGATCACCGAGTAGACAGAGTGTTCCAGCATCGCCACGCGGTTTGCCGTGGCAAAGGCCACCGCGCCGCCGGAACCGCCCTCACCGATCACGACAGAGACCAGCGGAACGCCGATCTGCAGGCATTTCTCGGTCGAGCGGGCGATGGCCTCTGATTGGCCGCGTTCCTCTGCCCCCTTGCCGGGGTAGGCGCCGGGGGTGTCGATCAACGAGACCACCGGCAGGCCAAAGCGGTCGGCCATGTCCATCAGGCGCACGGCCTTGCGATAGCCCTCTGGCCGGGCCATGCCGAAGTTGTGCTTGATCCGCGAGGCGGTGTCCTGACCCTTTTCGTGGCCGATGACCACCACGGGGCGGTCATCCAGCCGCGCCAGCCCGCCCATGACCGCGTGGTCATCGGCAAAGTTGCGGTCCCCGGCCAGCGGGGTGAATTCTGTGAACAGCGCGTCGATGTAATCGCGGCAATGCGGGCGGTTGGGATGGCGCGCGACCTGGCATTTGCGCCAGGGCGTCAGTTTGCCATAGAGGTCGCGCAGCAGCACGTCGGCCTTGCGGTCGAGCGCCTTGGCCTCGTCCTCGATGTCCATTTCCTCATTCTCGCGCGCCATGGCGCGCAGCTCTTCGGCTTTGCCTTCGATTTCGGCCAGCGGTTTTTCGAAGTCGAGGTAATGGGTCATCTGCGTCTCCTTGCAGAGCGCTATATGACCTCGCTGCGCGCCGGATGCAATAAAGCAAGATTTGTCTGTGGCGCTTGCGCTATGCCTTTTGTGCGGCATAGGGCCGGGCATAGGGGGCAAAGTGACAGAGGCTGGCGACATGAGCAGGCATCCCTATGAGGCGCGGCTGCGGCGGGTGATCCAGTATATCTTTGACAATCCGGCGGGCGATCTGTCGCTGGATGCGCTGGCGGAGGTGGCCGCCATGTCGCGGTTTCACTGGCACCGTGTCCACCATGCGATGACCGGGGAAACCTGCGCGCAGGCGGTGCGCCGGATCCGCGCCCATCGTGCGGCCTGTTGGCTGGTGCAGACGGACTGGCCGCTGGCCGAGGTGGCCGCGAAGGCCGGGTACGACAATCCGCAGAGCTTTGCCCGCGCCTTTCGCAGCCAGTACCGCATGACGCCTGCCGCCTTTCGGGCGGCGGGCACGCCGGATCCACAATCCCCGGAGCTGAGACAAGGAGGGCCTGATATGTATCCCTTTGAAATCCGTGACAGCCAACCGCTGCGCATCGCCGCCCTGCCGCATCGCGGGCCCTATCCCGAGATCGGGCGCGCCTTTGGTCAGGTGGCGGCGGTGTTCACCGCGCAGCGCCTGTGGCCGCAGGCGCGCGGCATGGTCGGCGTCTATTACGACAGTCCCGAGGATGTGCCCGAGGAGCAGTTGCGCAGCCACGCGGGCATTGCCGTGGACGCAGCGTTCGACCTGCCGTCCGACCTGCAGGAGGTGGTGCTGCCGGGCGGGCGGCATGGGGTGCTGACGATGACCGGACCCTATTCGGGGCTGCGCAAGGCATGGGATCACCTCTATTGCACGGCGCTGCCACACAGCGGCGCGGAACCGGCGGATCGGCCCGCGTTCGAGGTCTATCTCAATGATCCGTCAAACTGCGCGCCTGCCGATCTGTTGACGGAAATCCACGTGCCGCTGCGAGACTGACCTCAGCCCAGCAGAACCGGCGCCATGGCCACCAGCAACAGCGTCGCCATGGTCCAGTTGAACACCCGCAGCCGGCGGGGATTCGACAGCCAGCGCCGCAGCCCCGTGCCCAGAATCGTCCAGGTGGTGGCAGAGGCGGTGCCGATCACCGCGTAGGTGGCCGAAACCCAGGCCACGGCGGCAAGATCGCGGCTGGCGGCATAAAGCGTGATGGCCCCCAGCGCCATCGACCATGCCTTTGGGTTGACCCATTGAAAGGCGGCGGCCTGAACAAAGCTGAGCGGGCGGGCGGCGGTGCGCCCCTCGCCGGGGGCGGATTGATGCGCGATCTTCCACGCCAGCCACAGCAGGTAGAGCACCGACAGCACCTTGAGCGCGGTGTAGGCCGGGGGGAAGTGCTCGAACAACTGCATCGCGCCCAGACCCACGGGCAGGATCATCAGCGGAAAGCCATAGGCCACCCCGGCCATATGCGGCAGCGACTGGCGCAGGCCGAAGTTCGCGCCAGAGGTCATCAGCATCAGGTTGTTCGGCCCCGGCGAAAAGACCGTGGCGGCGGCGAACAGGGCAAGGGCAAGGAAGAGATCCGGTGTCATGGGTGCAATTGTTGCGGATTTCCGGGTGCATGAAGTTGCAAATTGCGTCGTATCGCGGATAGTTTTGCATTTAATGGGTAATCTGGACGATATAGACCGCAGGATATTGCAGGCGCTGGGCGCGGATGGGCGACTCAGCAACCTTGCGCTGGCAGAGCGTGTCGGCCTGTCGCCCTCGGCCTGTCTGCGCCGGGTGCAGGCGCTGGAAAAGACCGGGGTGATCCGGGGCTATCGCGCCGTGCTGAGCGGTGAGAAGACCGGGATCGGCTTTACCGCCTATATCACCGTGGGGCTGAACCAGCACACCAAGCCCGCGCAAGAGGCGTTTGAGCGTGCCATGGCGACCGCCCCGCAGGTGCGCGAGTGTCACAACATCACCGGGCCGGTCGAATACCTCTTGCGGGTCGAGGTGGCGGATCTGGCCGCCTACAAGCATTTCCACACCGATATTCTGGGGGCGCTGCCGCAGGTGCGCACGCTGACGTCCTATGTGGTGATGGGATCGCCCAAGGATCTGCGCGGGTGAGGCGAATTCTCATACATCCCGGGTTTCACAAGACCGGCACAACCAGCCTGCAACGCGGGGCGCAGGCGCAGAAAGAGCTGCTGGATCCGCGCGTCCGGCTGATCCTGCCGCATGACATGGAGGCGGTGAACCATGCGGCGCGGCGGTGTTCACTGGGCGCGAGGCCCAAGCGTGTGGCCGCCTTTGTCGAGGCCGCTGAGGCGCTGGCCGAGACCTTGGCAGGTGAGAAAAGGCCGGTGCTGATCAGCTCCGAGCATCTGTGTGGTTTGATCCCCGGGCGCAAATCTGTGCGCAGCTATGCGGCCGCGCCCGAGTTGGTAGCGCGGTTTGCCGGGGTTGTTGCCGCGCATGTGCCGGGGGCGGAACTGTCGGTCTGGTTTTCGACCCGCGCGCCGGAAGCATGGCTGCGCAGCGTCTACTGGCAGAACCTGCGCGGATCCCGGATCACCGAGGACCTTGAGGCCTATGCCACGCGGATGGGGCCAGCGGCGGAGTTGGACGCGGTGGTGGCGCAGGTCGTGGAGAGGCTGAAGGGGATGGCAGAGGTTCGGTCGACGCCGCTGGAGGCGTTCGGCGACAGGCCGCTGGGGCCGCTGGGCGTTGCCTTGGACCTGTTGGGGGTGTCGACCGAGGGGCTGGTGCCGCTGCCCTTGCAGAATGTTCAGCCGACGGCGGCGGCCGGTTTGCTGCTGTCGCTCAACCGTTCCGATCTGGACGATGAGGCGCTGGCGGAGGCCAAGGCGCAGGCCCTGCGCCGGTTCCTGAAAAGCGGTCAGACCAAACGTAAGCCTCCCTCGTGACGCCGCACTGGTTGGTGCGCCAGGCCTTTCCGGGCCCAGCGCGAAAGCCGGACCCGGGAACGGTTACTGGGCTGCGATCATCTCGGACTGGCGGACGATCACCTCTGCCTGCTTGATCGAGGCGATGTCGACCAACCGGCCCTTGTAGACGGTTGCGCCTTCGCCTTTGGCCTTGGCCACTTCCATTGCGGCGAGGATTTCGCGCGCCTCGTTCACAGCCGCCTCTGACGGGGTGAAGACCTCATTCGCCAGCGCGACCTGTTTCGGGTGGATGGCCCATTTGCCGACCATGCCCAGCGTGGCGGATCGCAGCGCCTGCGCGCGGAAACCTTCGTCATCGCTGAAATCGCCGAAGGGGCCATCGACCGGCAGCACGCCATGGGTGCGGCAGGCGGCGACGATGGCGGCCTGCGCCCAGTGCCACGGATCGGACCAGTGCTTTACCCCTTCGCGGATCATGTAATAGTTTTCCTGCGTTCCGCCGATGCCGGTGGTCGCCATGCCCATGGAGGCGGCGAAATCGGCGGCGCCAAGGCTCATCGCCTCCAGCCGGGGGGAGGCGGCGGCGATTTCCTCGACATGGGCGATGCCGGCGGCGGATTCGATGATCACCTCGAACTTGATCGGCTTGGTCCGGCCCTTGGCGCGTTCGATGGCTGTCACCAGCGCGTCCACGGCATAGATATCCCCGGCGCAGCCGACCTTGGGGATCATGATCTGGTCAAGCCGGTCGGAGGCCTGTTCCAGCAGATCCACCACGTCGCGATACCAATAGGGCGTGTCCAGACCGTTGATGCGCACCGACAGGGTCTTGGTGCCCCAATCGACGTCGCCGATGGCCTGTATCACGTTGGCGCGCGCGCTGTCCTTGTCCGAGGGGGCGACCGAATCTTCGAGGTCGAGGTTGATGACATCCGCCGCAGAGGCGGCCATCTTTTCAAAGATCGCGGGGCGTGATCCGGGGCCGAACAACTGGCAGCGGTTGGGACGAGCCGGGGCGGCGGGCTGGATTCGGAAGGACATGTGCGGGCCTTTCGGTCATAATGTTGCGTATACCTTGGTGTACGGGTTATAAAACTGCGCAATGCTGCGCAAGCGAAATTCGCTGCAGGGCAGCACAGGTCGCGATGCACGTTTCTTCGGCAAAAGGCGGGATTGGCGCGGGATTCTTCGAGAATTCCCGCTGAGTGACGCCGGAAAACAAGCGTGTTGCAGGCGGTTTCGGGCAGACTGCGTGAAAACCGGGACATGGAGACCACGATGATCGAGACCCCTTATCTGCTGTTTCTGGGCGATGCGCCGGACCCGCTGGCCGCAAAGGTGGCGCAGGGTATCCGCGACTGGCGTCCCGAAAACTGTGTCGGCCAGTACCGCATGGACGGTTGCAAGGCCGACATGAAGCTGCCGGATATGGATCTGGCCGAGGCCAAGGCGGCAGGGGCCAAGACACTGGTTATCGGCGTGGCCAACCGGGGCGGCAAGATCAGCCAGGCGTGGAAGAAGGTGCTGGTCGCGGCGCTGGAAGAGGGGTTTGACCTGGCCTCCGGCCTGCACAACCTGCTGCGCGACGAGCCGGACCTGAAGGCGGTGGCCAAGGCGACGGGCCGTGCGCTGCACGACGTGCGGGTGCCGGAGGTGGAGTATCCGATTGCCGATGGCATCAAGCGTCCGGGCAAGCGGGTGCTGGCCGTGGGCACGGATTGTTCCGTGGGCAAGATGTACACGACACTGGCCCTGGACGCGGCCATGCGCGCGCGGGGGATGAAATCCACCTTTCGCGCCACCGGACAGACCGGCATCCTGATCACTGGCGACGGCGTGCCGCTGGACGCGGTGGTGGCGGATTTCATGGCGGGATCGATCGAGTACCTGACCCCCGCCAACGAAGATGACCACTGGGACGTGATCGAAGGGCAGGGCAGCCTGTTCCACGTGTCCTTTTCCGGCGTGACGCTGGCGCTGATCCACGGCGGGCAGCCGGATGCTCTGATCCTGTGCCACGAACCGACGCGCAGCCATATGCGCGGTCTGCCGGGCTATGCGCTGCCGACGCTTGAAGAGGTGCGGGACCTGTCGCTGGCGCTGGCCAAGGTGGCGAACCCGGGGTGCCGGGTTGTGGGCGTGTCGATCAACACCCAGCACATGGGCGAGGCCGAGGCCACGGCCTATTGCGCCGAGGTCGAGGCGCGTCTGGGCCTGCCGACGGTGGATCCGTTCCGGCATGGGGCCGAGCGTCTGGCGGAGTCGCTGGCCGCCTATTGATCCCGGAACGGCGGGTGGGCCGGCCTTTTGGCCGGACGCTGTTTCGCGCGTGCCGCGCGAAAGGCGCCCCACCCACCGTCCCTTGGGGCGTTGTCGACCGGATGGTGGCACCTGCGGCGCGGGTGTGTTTGGGTAGCATAAGCAAGAAAATGACAGGGGCAGGGGTATGACCATTTCCGTCGCACGCGACGTGTTTCGACTGGCCGAGGCCTTTACCATTTCCCGCGGCAGCCGGACCGAGGCGAAGGTGCTGACCGTCCGGGTGACGCGCGGCAGCGTGACCGGCTGGGGCGAATGTGTGCCCTATGCGCGCTATGACGAAACGCTGGAGAGCGTCGAGGCGGAGATTGCCGGGCTGCCCGAGGATGTGACGCGCGCGGGCCTACAGGAGCTGTTGCCCGCAGGGGCGGCGCGCAACGCGGTGGACTGCGCCTTGTGGGATCTGGAATGCAAGGCGGCGGGCCAGCGCGCCTGGGAGCTTGCGGGACTGCCCGCGCCGGGGCCGGAGGTGACGGCCTATACCCTGTCGCTGGACACGCCGGAAAAGATGGAGGCCTCGGCCCGCAAACATGCCGCCCGGCCTTTGTTAAAAATCAAGCTGGGCACGCCCGATGACATGGCGCGTCTGGAGGCGGTGCGCCGTGGCGCGCCCGCGGCGAAGATCATCGTCGATGCGAACGAAGGTTGGTCGGCGGAGGTCTATGCCGAGCTTGCGCCGCATCTGGTGCGGCTGGGTGTGGCGCTGGTCGAGCAGCCCTTGCCCGCCGGGGCGGATGAAGCGCTGATCGGCATGGACCGTCCGGTGCCCGTTTGCGCCGACGAAAGCTGTCATGACCGCGCCTCGCTGCCTGCGCTCAAGGGCAAATATGACGTGGTGAACATCAAGCTGGACAAGACCGGCGGTCTGACCGAGGCCCTGATGCTGCGCGAGGCGGCGCTGGCGGAGGGCTATGACATCATGGTGGGCTGCATGGTGGGATCGTCCCTGGCGATGGCCCCGGCGGTTCTGCTGGCGCAGGGGGCGCTGGTCACCGATCTGGACGGGCCGCTTCTGCTGGCCGAGGATCGGGACGTGCCGCTGCTGTTCGATGCCGAAGGGGTGCATCCGCCGCTGCCTGCGCTCTGGGGCTGATCTGTCGGGTCCGGGTCGCATCTGATTGAACGGGAACAAGGTCATGGGTCTGGACACGAAATGGGAGGTGCTGGAGGTCCGCGATCTGTCGGACGACTGGGGCCTGTTGAAGACGACGAAACTGCGCGTGACGCTGTCGGATGGCAGCGTGCAGGAGCAGTGGCGCGAGACCTATGACCGGGGCGACGGCGCGGTGATCCTGCCCTATGACCCCGAGCGCGGAAATGTGCTGCTTGGTCGTCAGTTCCGCTGGCCCGCCGCCCATCGCGGCGACCCCGAACCGCACCTGATAGAGGCCGCCGCCGGCAAGCTGGACGACGCCGAGCCTGAGACGCGCATCAAGGACGAGGCGCAGGAGGAACTGGGCCTGACTCTGAGCCGGGTCACACATCTGTTCGATCTGTATTCCAGCCCCGGATCGGTCACCGAAATCCTGCATTATTTCGCCGCCCGTTATTCCGCCGACGAGGCACAGGCGCGCATTGGCGGGCTTCGCGAAGAGGGAGAAGAGATCGAGATTCTGGACCTGCCGCTGTCAGAGGCCTTGACGATGGTCGCCGATGGTCGCATCCGGGATGCAAAGACAGTCATTCTGCTGCAGCACGCAGCGCTACACCTGATGCCGGAGGCCCGCCCATGACCCGTACCGTCTATGTCAACGGAGAGTACCTGCCCGAAACCGAGGCCAAGGTCTCTATCTTCGACCGGGCCTTTCTCATGGCGGATGGCGTCTATGAGGTGACCAGCGTTCTGGGCGGCAAGCTGATCGATTTCGACGGCCACGCGGTGCGCCTGCAACGGTCGATGGACGAGCTGGACATGCCTTCGCCCGCGACCAAGGATGAACTGCTGGAAATTCACCGCGAGTTGGTGCGCCTGAACGACATCGAGGAAGGCCTGATCTATCTGCAGGTGACGCGCGGCGCGGCGGATGACCGCGACTTCGTCTTTCCGGACCCGGAAAAGGTCCGGCCGACGCTGGTGCTGTTCACCCAGAAAAAGGCCAACCTTGCCAACAACCCGGCGGCGCAGAAGGGGATCAAGGTGATTTCCATCGAGGATGTCCGCTGGGGCCGCCGCGACATCAAGACGGTGCAACTGCTTTATCCGTCGATGGGCAAGATGATGGCCAAGAAGGCCGGTGTCGATGATGCCTGGATGGTCGAGGACGGCTTTGTCACCGAGGGGACGTCGAACAACGCCTATTTCATCAAGGGCAACAAGATCGTGACCCGCGGTCTGTCCAACGATATCCTGCACGGGATCACCCGCGCCGCCGTGCTGCGGTTTGCCAAGGAGGCCCAGATGGAGGTGGAAGAGCGTAACTTTACCGTCGATGAGGCGAAAGAGGCGGATGAGGCCTTTATCACCTCTGCCTCCACCTTCGTGATGCCGGTGGTCGAGATCGACGGCGTCAGCCTTGGCGGCGGGACCCCGGGTCCGCGCGCCCTGCGCCTGCGCGAGATCTATCTGGACGAGAGCCGCAAGGCCGCGATCTGAACCGATGACGGCCAAGGCCCTTGTCGAAGCCATAGCCGGGTTGGTGATCTTTCTGACACTGGCCGGGCTTGGCCTGTTCAAGGTGCCAAGCGACGAACCGACGGTCGAGGCGGGTCTTCGGGCGCAGGCAGAGGCGCTGATGGCCGAGGTGCCGAACCCGCCCGTGATGACGGTCAAGGGGCGGGTGATCACGGTCGAGGGGCTGGTGCAAAGCCATGCCGACCGGCGACACATCGAATCCGCCCTGAACGGGATCACCGGGGTTGAAGAGGTGCGCGCCTCTTTGACCGTGATGCCGGAGGTGGAGAGTTTCACCTTTTCCCTGAGCAAGGACGAAAGCGGTGTCAGCCTGTCCGGTCATTTGACCCGCGCGGCCATCCGGGAAACGCTGGGGCGGGTGACAGGGGCAGAGACAGAGGCGCTGCAACTGTCCCGTGGAGCGCCCATGGAGGGCTGGGATGAGGCGCTGATCGTGCTGGCCGAGGCGGTGCAGGCTCTGCCATCCGCCGAGATCAGTGTGACCGGCCTTGAGGGCAGCGTGACGGGCACCGCGCTATGGCCCGCCGATGCGGCGCGGGTGGCGGAGCGGCTTGGCGCGTTGCCCGAGGCCATGCAGATCACGCTGGATCTGAACGTGATCGACGATGGCGCGCCTTTCCTGCTGGTGGTTGAACGCGATTTGCGGCGGGGGGATACGATCCGGGGCAAGCTGCCGCCGGATCTGAAGCCCGAGGCTTTGACGGCGCTGTTGTCCGATCCGCAGGCTGACAGCCTTGTGTCGGGCCCTGTAGATCCCGGCTATGCGGGCCTGTCAGAGGCAATGACGAAGGCCGTTCAGGTGCTGGCCAGTGCCGAAGAGGGCGTTGTCACTGTCACGCCGGGGTCCGTGGTTCTGAACGGGCTGCGCGGCGGGGCGGCGCTGGATACGACCACGGAGGATTTGCGTGCGTCGTTGTCCGGTGATTTCCGGGTCGATGTCTCGCGTCTGCCGCAGGTGGTGCGGGATCCCTTCTGGGTGAGGCTGGACCGGACAGACGAAGGGGTTGTGGCCAGCGGGCTGGTGCCCCGAGACGTTGATCCCGCCGAACTGGGCCGGGCGCTGGATGCGGACGTGTCCCGCCTGATGCAGTCGGATTATCCCGACACGCAGGGCTGGGCGGAGACCCTGACCGCGGTGCAGGCGGTATTTGTGGACCTGGCCGAGGGGGCCGTCCTGCTGGAAGAAAAAGCCGTGTCGATCGAGGGATATGTCCCTGACAGAGACAGTGCGGACCGGGTCGACACGGGGCTGGATGCCTTGTCCGGGGAACTGCGGGTCACCCGCGAGCTGATCGTGATCGACGAGGCCGCCCCGTTCCTGTTGGTGGCCGAACGTCACCCGCGCCGGGGCGATTCGATCCGTGGAAAGCTGCCGCCAGACAGTTCTGCACGCGTTCTGACGGTTCTGTTGGGCGGCGTTCAGAGCAGCGAAGTGACTTACGGGGCCGACGATCCGGCCTGGCCGGGGCTGGCCAAGGCGATGGAGGACGCAATGAAGGTGCTGGCAACCGCCGAGCAGGGGGTTGTCACGGTTTCGCCGGGGATGGTGGTCCTGACCGGAATGCGGGGCGATGAGGCGATGGATGCCGCGCTGGACAACCTGCGCGCCGCCTTGCCGGAAAGCTATCACGTGGAGTTTTCGCGCCTTCCGCAAGAGGTGCCGCCGCCCTTCTGGTTGCGGCTGGAACGGTTGGGAGAGGCGGTTTGGGCCAGCGGCTTTGTCCCGCGCGACGTTGTGCCCGCTGAACTGGGCAGGGCGCAGGGCGCGGATGTGTCCCGCTTGATGCAATCGGATCACCCGGACGCACAGGACTGGTCTGACAGCCTGACGGCGGTGCAGGAGGTTTTCGCGCAGTTGGTGCAGGGCTCGATCCTGCTGGCGGAGGATTCTGTGACGGTCACCGGGGTCCTGCCTGATTCCGACAGCGCCGCTCGGGTCGAACAACAGTTGGCGGCGCTACCGCAGGGCGGGGATCTGCGGCTGTTTATCGACGTGGCCGATGACGGTGTCGCGCTGGATGGGCGGCTGATCTATGCGCCGGAAGCCGGTCTGCAGATCGCGGGCGGGATGCCGGCGGACATGACCGGGCAAGAGGCGGCCGAGCTGCTGTCCCTGCCTGCGCCCGAAGATGCGCCGAAGCAGGAAAAGGACATGGGGTTGCCCCGGCTGCGCCCGATGCTGGAGGCGGTGGCACCGTGGCTGGGGGAGGCGGAAAGCCTTGAGTTGCAACTGGCGCCTGAAACCTTGGCGCTGCGCGCGGTTCTGTCGCCCGGTGTTGATCTGCCGCAGGTCGAGGCCGCCATGCGCGCGGTGCTTGCGCCAGGCGATAGGCTGGACCTGTCCCTGCTGACGGTCTTTCCGGCCGAAGGCACCCGGCGGCAGAATGTTGCACTGAACGCGGCGCAGGTTTTTCTGGCGGGATTCTGGTTGCCGGTGCTGGATTTCGACCCCTCGGTCGCAACCTGCACCCGTCAGGGCGAATTGGCGCAACAGGCAGATCCGGTGCGGTTCCTGTCCGGAGAGATGCGGCTGGATGCCCGGTCAATCCGGGGCGTGAATGCCCTGTCTGCCGTGGCGCGGGTCTGCGTGTTGCAGGGCGGTTTGCGGATGCAGGTCGAGGGTCACAGCGACAATGTCGGCGCCGTGGCGGCCAACCGGGCGCTTAGTCAACAGCGGGCCAAGGTGGTGGCCGATGAAATCGCCAAGCGCGGCGTACCGGCGGAGGAGATGACGGTTGTGGGCTTTGGCCCGGATCGTCCCGTCGCGGACAATGCCACCGCCGAAGGGCGGGCGCTGAATCGGCGGATCACTCTGTCGTGGAGCGCGGCGGAGGCCGGGGACGAATAAGGGCGTCGCCCCTGACTGCCGGTGGTCAGGTCTTACCCGACGCTGACAACCAATCCGCCGCGTGCCGTCCGGCCCACAGCCCTGTCGCCAGACAGCCGGTCAAAAGGTAACCGCCGGTCGGCGCCTCCCAGTCCAGCATTTCACCGGCACAGAACACGCCGGGTCGATCCTTCAACATCAGCCCGCTGTCCAGTGCGGAAAAGGGAACACCGCCTGCGGTCGAGATCGCCTCATCCATTGGTCGCAGGCCCGCATCGCGCACCTTCAGCGCCTTGATCTGTTGGGCCAGTTCATGGGCTTCCTCCGGCAGCGGTTGGCCGAATTCCATCAGCAGGGCCTGCGCGGCGGGGGCAAGACCCAGTGCCTTGCGCAGCGCATTGGCGCGGCTTTGCTTGCCTCTCGGCTTGGCCAGTTTTGCGGCAAGGGCGGCGTGGTCCAGATCCGGTTTCAAGTCGATGACCAGCGGGTGACCGTCGCGCAGGGCAGGCGTCAGCGGGTATAGCCCGCCGCCCTCCAGCCCGCGTTTCGAGATAACCGCCTCGCCCCGGCTTTCCAGCGTGCCACAGCGAAAGGCGAGCCCCTTCAGCGGCGCGCCGAAATGCCGTTCCATATGCGGCGACCAGTTCACGGCAAGCCCGGCATTGGACGGCGCAAAGGGCGTCACGGGCAGTCCCTCTTTGGCGAAGAATTCCGCCCAGACCCCGTCAGAGCCCAGCCGCGCCCAACTGGCCCCGCCAAGCGCCAGAACCGTCACCTGCGGGCGTTCCAGATGCACGCCATCCGGCGTCTGGAACCGGAGTGCCCCGTCTTCGCTCCAGCCTTGCCAGCGCCAGCGGGTCCGCCGGTCCAGCCCCATGTCGTCCAGCCGTGTCAGCCATGCCCTCAGCAACGGCGAGGCTTTCATCGCGTTCGGGAACAGCCGCCCGGTCGATCCGGTAAACGTCGCTTGGCCCAGACCCTCGGCCCATCGCCGGACCTGTTCCGGGCCGAACTCCTGCAGCATGGGGGCAAGGTCCGGGGAGGCATTGCCATAGGCGCTGAGAAAGGCCTCTGGAGGTTCCATCTTGGTCAGGTTCAGACCCGATTTCCCGGCCATCAGCAGCTTGCGCGCCAGTGATGGTTTTGCCTCGGCCAGCGCCACGCGATGCCCCGCCGACAGCAGCGCATCCGCCGCCATCAGCCCGGCCGGGCCGCCCCCGATGACAAGCGCATCTGCGGTCACGCCTCGGGCGCGTCCTCGGGTCGCTGCAATTGGACGACGCGATGCGGGTAGGGAATTTCGATGTCGTTTTCTTTCAGTGCGTTCCAGATCAGGAAGAGCACGTCAGAGGTATATTTCTTGGACCCGTCGTCGATCCCGTTGACCCAGAATTCAACGGCGAAATCCACGCCGGAGTCGCCAAAGCCGCGCAGTTCGCAGTCGGGCGGATAGGGGTCGTCCAGCACCTCCGGGTGTCTGGCGACGGCGGCCTCGACGATGCCGGGCACGCGGTTGATGTCGGTCTTGTAGCTGACCGAGAAATCCGCCTCGTAGCGGTTGGCGCTGCCCTGATCGGAATAGTTGATGACGCGGGTGGTGATGAAATCCTCGTTCGGGACAACGATCCAGCGTCCGTCATAGGTTTCGAGGATCATCGCCCGCGCGGTCGTTTGGACGATCGTACCGGCCTCGCCGTTGTCCAGTTCGACGTAATCGCCGACCGTTGCCTGCCCTTCGAGCAGCAGGATGATCCCCGAGATGTAGTTGGAGGCGATCTTTTGCAGGCCGAAACCAAGGCCGACACCGATGGCACCGCCCAGTACCGCCAGCGAGGTCAGCGGGACGCCGACGATGTTCATCAGCAGCAGGAAGGCGAGGCCGAAGATGGCGAATTCCGCCGCCTTGGCCGCCAGTTGCCGGGTGGCGGGGCGGATTTCATCCTGTTTCTTGATGTAGTTGCCGGTCTGGTCGTTCGACCAGCGGCCCAGCCAGAACAGGATCGACCCGGCGATCAGCCCGCGGATCACGGCCATGGCAGTGAATTCGATATTGCCGAGGCTGACGGTCAGCTCGTTCAGCCGTTCGGTCGCGAGTTCCAGCAGGCCCAGTGTATAGAGCGCCATGACCGGCAGGAGGATCAGGCGGCCCAGTACCTTGAGGAAACCGTCAGAGATGATTTCCTTCACCAGGACGCGGGCGGCGAGCAGCAGGAAGAACCGTTTACCGAAGGCGATCACCGCGCCAGAGCCGAACAGCGCGCGTGTCAGCCCCTCTCCCAGACCGGTGAAGGCCCAGGCCAGCACCGGCAACATGAGCGGCACGAAGACCAGCAGGAAACGGCGCACCGTGGCAAGGATCGAGCTGCGGCCCTCCTCCGGTGTCAGGATCCGTTCCAGCCAGGGGCGCAGCTTGCGTGTCAGCAGCAAAGCCAGAACGAAGGCCGCGACCAGCAGCCCGAACTGCGACCATGCGGCGGGGGACATCAGCCATGTGCGGGCGATCTCCCAGCCTTGCAGCGCATAGCCCGCGGCCTGCTGGACGATTTCTGGCTGATCTGTAAGGTCGAAATTCATCGGGCTTGATCCTCTGGGCCGTCGCCCCACCGTCTTGCCCAATGCGGGCCGCCGGGACAAGGGTAGGGTGATGGAAGAGGCGAAGGAACCGATCTGTCCGTTGTGTCTGCGCCCGATTCCGCCCGAAGCGAAGCAGAGCCTGCATCACCTGATTCCGAAACTGAAAGGCGGCAAGGGCGGGCCGACCGTGCTGTTGCACCAGATCTGTCACAGCGAGATCCACGCGCGCTTTACCGAGGCGCAACTGGCGCGTGACCTGAACACGGTGGACAAGCTGCGCGCCGCGCCGGAACTGTCGGGGTTCCTGAAATGGATCGCCAAGCGGCCACCGGCGTTTCACAGCCGCAGTGCTGGCGGGCGGCGCAAGCGATGAGCCCTCGGCTTGCCGATGGTGCGCGTGCCGCCTAGGGTCGCGCTGCCAGCAAGGAGGCCTCCCATGCACCGTTTCCCCATCCGCGTCTATTACGAAGACACCGACATGGCCGGGATCGTCTATCACGCCAACTACCTGAAATTCATCGAGCGCGCCCGCAGCGACTGGGTCAAGGAACAGGGGCTGGACCAGAACGCCATGCGCGAAGAGCAGGGCATCGTCTTTGTCGTGCGGCGGATCGAGGCGGATTACCTGATGGCGGCGAAATACGATGACGCGCTGGAGGTGCGGACCACGGTCAAGAGCATGACCGGCGTGCGGCTGATCATGGGGCAGGAGGTGCTGCGGGGCGAAGAGGTGATCTTTCGCGCCGAGGTGACGGCGGTCTGCGTGACGCGGGACGGGCATCCGGCCCGTTTGCCTGCGGGGCTGCGGCAGCAGGTGCATTGATCAGGGGTCTTTGTGCCTTGAAGGCGTAGGCCGCTACCAGTCTTCGCCAAACGGGCGCAGATCCATCTCGAATGTCCAGGCAGAGCGGTCCTGCCGCGCGAGGAGCAGGGCGGTTTCGGCGATCTTTTCCGGCTGGAGGAAAAAGTCGTCCGGTTTGCCCTTGGCGAAATGCGCGCGGGTGGCGGCGGTGTCGATGACCCCGTCGATCACCATGTAGGCGACGTGGACGCCTTTTGGGCCCAGTTGTTTGGCCAGCGATTGCGACAGGATCCGCTGGGCGGCCTTGGCCGGGGCAAAGGCGGTGGTCCAGTTGCGCCCCCTCAGCGCGGCGGTCGCGCCGGTGACGATGATGGTGCCGGTCCCGCGCTCTGCCATCGCGCGCCCGGTGTGACGGGCCACGGCATAAAGACCAAGGGCCGAAACCCGCCAACTGTCCTCGAATTGCTCTTCGGTCAGGTCATCCAGCGCACCGAACATGGCCAGATCGGCGTTGTATATCAGAACATCCGTCGGACCATGGTCACGCGTGACCGTGTCCAGAGCGGCAGACAGCGCGGCGGGATCCCCGGCATCGCAGGGCAGGGCGAGGGTCTGCGCGCCGCCCTGCGCCGGGCCATCGTATCGTCGCCCGGACCGGCTGAGCAGGGCAAGATCATAGCCAGCGGTCATGAAGGTTTCGGCATAGGCCGCGCCCAGTCCGGGGCCATAACCGATGATCGTGCAGAGGGGGCGGGGCATGTTCGGGCCTTTCCGGTGCGCATCGTCATCCGCAAGGATACCACGTTGCGCCACGGGCCCGAAACACGCCGCTGCGAGGCCCACTGTGGCAGGCTTTCGCCCATCGGAGCTGTCGTTGGCGGCCAAGCGCCAATCTGTTGGTGTTTCCCCTGCAAATCAGCTACACACGACGCTAATTAAGGTCCCGGCCACAGGGGCCGGCAGAAAATGAGCAGGTCTATGGAAGCAGGAACGCTTGCACTCGCGTCGGAGATCGACTTCTCCTTCTGGAGTCTCTTCATGCGCGCCACCTTGACGGTGAAACTCGTCATGCTGATGCTGATCGTAGCGTCGGTATGGGCGTGGGCGATCATCATCGAAAAATTTGTCAGCTATCGCAAGGCGCGGCGCGAGGCGACGCGCTTTGACCGGGCCTTCTGGTCCGGGGAGCCGCTGGATGAATTGTTCGAACAATTGGGGCCAGAGCCGGGCGGCCGGTCGGAACGGGTGTTCGCCGCCGGGATGATGGAATGGCGCCGTTCGCACCGCGAAGACGGCGGGCTGATCGCCAACGCGCAAAGCCGGATCGACCGCAGCATGGATGTCGCCATCCAGAAAGAAGCCGACCAGTTGCAGCGCGGCTTGCCGGTGCTGGCGACCGTGGGGTCGACCGCGCCGTTTATCGGGCTGTTCGGCACGGTGTTCGGGATCATGAACGCCTTTATCGAGATCGCGGCGCAGCAGAACACGTCGCTGGTCGTCGTGGCGCCGGGCATCGCCGAGGCGTTGCTGGCCACGGGTCTGGGCCTGCTGGCGGCTATTCCGGCGGTGATCTTCTACAACAAGTTTTCCGCCGATTCGGACCGGATCGTGGGCAATTACGAAGCCTTTGCCGACGAGTTCGCCACCATCCTCTCGCGCCAGCTGGATTCCTGAGCGATGGGGGCGGGTGTCGTCAAATCGGGGGGCGGCAAGCGGCGGCGCGGTTCGCGCCGGAACCGCGCGCAGCCCATGGCCGAAATCAACGTGACGCCCTTTGTGGACGTCATGCTGGTGCTGTTGATCATCTTCATGGTGGCCGCGCCCCTGTTGACGGTGGGCGTGCCGGTTGAATTGCCCAAGACCGCGGCACAGGCCCTGCCCAGCGACCCGCAAGAGCCGCTGACAGTGACGCTCTCGGCGGATGGCACGGTGCTGATCCAGTCGACTGAAGTGCCCCGGGACGAGTTGGTCGGGCGGCTGCGGGCGATTGCTGCCGAACGGTCGGATGACCGGGTCTATCTGCGCGCGGACGGCAGCGTACCCTATGAGCAGGTCGCGCAGGTCATGGGCGCGCTGAACGCCGGTGGCTTTTCCTCGATCGGTCTGGTGACAGACGTGGGCGGGCCGGTCCTTGACGGCCCGGACGGCGGCTGAGGCGCAGATGAAGCGCTATCTTTACATATCAGGCGGGGCGCATGCCCTGTTCTTTGTGTGGCTGCTGATCGGCAATCTGTTCGACGCCGCGCCGCCGGAAATGCAGGTGGCGGACGTCACCGTGCTGAGCGAAGAGGATTTCGCGCGGCTGACCTCTCCGGTCGAGCCGACACCGGAGCCTGAACCGGTGACCCCTGCCGCACAGCCGGAGCCGGAGGTTGTGACACCGCCTGCGCCGGAGCCCGCTCCGGAACCTGCGCCCGCTCCGGAGCCGCAGCCAGAGCCGGCCCCTGCGCCAGAACCAGTGCCAGAACCGGTGCCAGCCCCGCAGCCGGACCCCGCGCCGCAGCCGGTGCCAGAACCTGATCCAGTTCCGGTTCCCGCGCCGTTGCCGGAGCCCGATCCCGTGCCCGCGCCGCCCGCGCCGACACCGGCCCCGCCGCCTGTCGCGCTGGCGCCGACCTCTTCGGTGCGGCCCAAGCCGCGCCCGGCGGACCGGGTGGCCGATACGCCGCTGGACCCGCCCGACCCGGCCGCCACGCCCGCGCCGGACCGGCAAGAGGCGGCGGACCCCGATGCGCTGAGCCCCGACGTGACCGAAGAACGGCAAGAGGCCACCGCGCCGCCCGAGACCACGACCGAGATCGTGACCGAGGCCGAAACGCCGCGGTCTGCACCGACGCAGTCGCTGCGCCCGCAGGCGCGTCCGCAACGCGCCGCGCAGGCCGCCCCGCAGCCCGCTCCGCAACCGGCGCCAGAGCCGTCTGCCCCCGCGACGCCGGACCCGCTGTCCGCCGCGCAGGCCGATATCAACGCGGCCCTGGCCGAGGCGCTGGCCGCGGGCGGTCCTGCGCCTGATGCGCCCTCCGGTCCGCCGATGACCCGGGGCGAACGGGATGCGCTGCGTCTGGCCGTTCAGGCGTGCTGGGTGGTCGACGTCGGCTCTGAGGCGTCGAACATCACGGTGACGCTGGGCATGGAGATGGACCGCGATGGCCGTGTGGTGCCGAACAGCATCAACATGGTCGGTGCGTCCCAAGGCAGCAGCGCGGCAATCGACATCGCCTTTCAGGCGGCACGCCGCGCGGTCCTGCGCTGTCAGGGCAACGACGGCTATGACCTGCCAGCGGAGAAATTCGACCAGTGGCGGGACATCGAGATGACCTTCAACCCCGAAGAGATGAGGCTCAGATGAGCGGTTCTCTGCGCAAATTCCCCCCTGTCAGGCCCGCATTCCCGGTTTTGCGGCGGGTCGAATAGCGATAGGTTAACAAAAGGCGGGCCAAAGACCCGCCGCATCCGGTCCGAGCAGTCCCCCCGAAGGAGGGTTTCCGAGATGATGTCACGTCTTGCCGCTTTGGTTCTGTCCTGCGCCGCGGCTTTGCTGCCAGTCAGCGCCATCGCCCAATCCGGCCCCCTGCGGATCGAGATCACCGAAGGCGTGGTCGAACCCTTGCCCTATGCGGTTCCCGATTTCGTGGCCGAAACGCCTCAGGCGGAACAGTTCGCGGCAGAGATCAGCCGCGTGATCGCCGACGACCTGACCGGCACCGGCCTGTTCCGCGAGGTTCCGCGCGACGCTCATATCAGCCGGGTGTCCAGCTTTGGCGCGCCGGTGCAATTCGCCGACTGGAAGGCGATCAACGCGCAGGCCCTGATCACCGGAGCGGTTTCAGCCGATGCCGCCGGTCGGGTTGTGGTCAAGTTCCGGGTCTGGGACGTGTTTGCCGGACAGGAACTGGGGCAGGGGATGCAGTTCGCCTCGGACGCCAGCGGCGTACGGCGGCTGGCGCACAAGGTGGCCGATCAGGTCTATTCGCGGCTGACCGGCGAAACCCCCTATTTCGACAGCCGGGTTGTGTTTGTCTCTGAAACCGGGCCGAAGGACGCCCGCCAGAAACGGCTGGCGATCATGGATTATGACGGGGCGAACGTGCAGTACGTGACCGGCGACGACTCGATCGTGCTGGCGCCGCGCTTTTCGCCCAATGGCGACCGGGTGCTGTACACCAGCTATGAAACCGGGTTTCCGCGCATCCACGTTCTGACCGTCGGCACCGTGTCCAGCAACATCCTGCAGGCCGGCGAGGGCGTCATGAGCTTTGCACCGCGGTTTTCGCCGGACGGGCGGATGGTGGTTTATTCGCTGACCCAAGGGTCGAATACCGATATCTACGCGATGGATCTTGCCAGCGGGGCCACACGGCGGCTGACCTCTTCGCCCTCGATCGAAACGGCGCCCAGCTTTTCGCCGGACGGGACGAAGATCGTGTTTGAAAGCGACAAGTCCGGCACCCAGCAGCTGTACATCATGCCCGCCTCGGGTGGTGAAGGACAGCGGATCAGCTTTGGCGACGGGCGTTACGGAACGCCGGTCTGGTCGCCGCGCGGGGACCGCATCGCCTTTACCAAGCAGAACGCAGGCCGGTTCCACATCGGCGTGATGCGCACCGACGGCAGCGAAGAACGTCTGCTGACCGCCTCCTTCTTGGACGAGGGGCCGACATGGGCGCCCAACGGGCGCGTCATCATGTTCTCGCGTGAAACGCAGGGCGCACAAGGATCGACGGCGCTGTACACGGTGGATGTCTCTGGACGGAACCTGAAACGTGTGCGGACTCCCGCCGGTGCGTCTGATCCCAGCTGGGGACCCCTTCAATAAGGGTATTTATGGGTGTAACGCAGCCGCGAAACCGCATTAACCTTTCCCCAACCACGTCAACGTCGATTCCACTTGCATGCGGCCTGTGGTAAACAGGCTGAAAATGACAAGAGCAGGACCCGGACCCATGAGACATCTTACGAAGACCCTTCTTCTCGTCGCGGCGCTGGCCACCGCGGCCTGCACCAGCCCGAACCGTTTCGGCGGTGGCACCGACCCGGCGGCAAGCCGTGGCGTGGGCGGTCCCACGACCTTTGTGCCGGGCAGCATCGATGATCCGGCCTCGCCCGCCTATTTCGCGGCGCGCGTCGGCGATCGCGTGCTGTTTGCCGTCGACCAGTCGACGCTGAGCCCCGAGGCACAACTGGTGCTGGATGGTCAGGCACAGTGGCTGATGACCAATTCCGATTACCTTGCCATCATCGAAGGTCACGCCGATGAGCAGGGCACTCGGGAATACAACATTGCGCTGGGCGCCCGCCGCGCCAACGCCGTGATGGAATACCTTGTCTCCAAGGGCATCCCGCAAAGCCGGCTGAAGTTCATCAGCTACGGCAAGGAGCGCCCGCTGGAGGTCTGCTCGGAAGAGGCGTGTTACGCCAAGAACCGCCGCGCGGTCACGGTGATTTCCACGTCCAGCCTGACAAGTTAAGCCATGCTGAGGGGGCTGGTATTCAGTGCCTGCCTGCTGGCAGGCGGCATGGTCTCGGCGCAGCAGGACCAGACGCTTGCCGATATCAAGCAGAACCTTGCCGTTCTGACCGTCGAACTGCGCAAGCTGCGGTCCGAGTTGAACACCACGGGGGCGCCCAGCGTCGCCGTGGGCGGTTCGCAGCTTGACCGGATCAACGCCATCGAAAGCGAATTGCAGCGCATCACCTCGAAGGTGGAGCAGCTGGAATTCCGCATCGGCAAGGTTGTTCAGGATGGCTCCAACCGGATCGGGGACCTGAAATTCCGCATCTGCGAGCTGGAGCCCGGCTGCGACGTCGGCAAAGTCGGTCAGGCTGACCCCTTGGGGGGGGATGCGGTGCCGGTGCCAGAAGTCGCGGCACCCGCCCCGGCGCCTGCCACCGACGCCCTGCCGTTCCAAGGGCAGTTGGCGGTCAGCGAAGAGGCGGATTATCGCGCCGCTCTCGACGCCTTTGAACAGGGCGATTACGCGGGCTCTTCGCTGTTGTTCCAACAGTTCCGCGAGAGCTATCCGGGCAGTCCGCTGACCGCCGCCGCGCTTGTCGGTGAAGGGCAAGCCCTGTCGGCACAGGGCGACACGCGTGAAGCTGCGCGGCGTTTCCTTGATGCATATTCAAATTTCCCCGACGCGCAGGTCGCGCCGGAGGCACTGTTCCGGCTGGGCGATGCGCTGGGCGCGCTGGGCTCTGTCGATGAAGCCTGCATCACGCTGGGCGAAGTCTCGCGCCGCTATCCCGGCTCTGCCGCCATCGCGGATGCCGAGGCCAGCCGCGCGCAGCTGGGCTGCCAATAGGGCGCATGAGCCTCGATCAGCGGTTTGCCGAGTCTATGGGTCAGTTGCTTGGCCCGGATTTCCCAAGCGATATCGCACTGGCTGTCTCCGGAGGCGGAGACAGCATGGCGATGCTGTACCTTGCACACAACTGGACGCGGGTCTGGGGCGTGCGCCTGCATGTGGTCACGGTAGATCACGGCTTGCGGGCAGAGTCTGCGGCAGAAGCGGCGATGGTGGCCGGGGAGTGCCGCGCGTTGGGTTGGCCGCATGACGTCTTGCGCTGGTCCTGGGACGGTGCGGGCAATGTCATGGACGCGGCGCGGCGGGCGCGGCTGGACCTGATTGATCGCTGGCGGGGCGACATTCGCCATGTGTTGATGGCCCATACCCAGGACGACGTAGCCGAAACCTTTCTGATGCGGGTGCAGCGCGGTGCTGGCGTCGAGGGGTTGGCGGCCATGTCCGCCACGCGCCGGGTGCCGCAAGGGTTCGACGTGGTGCGGCCCTGTCTGGAGATGCGGCGCGCGGAATTACGGCATTATCTGAAGGTGCTGCATGGTCCGTGGGTTGAGGACCCTACCAACGAGGATCCGAAGTATGACCGCGCGCGGATCCGTCGCCTGATCGCAGAATCGGATCTGGACGTCAGCGCGCTTGCCGCGACGGCGCAATCCATGTCGCGGGCGCGTGTGGCGCTGAACGCCCGTGCGGTCGAGGTCTGGGACCGGATCGGGCGCGAAGACTTTGGCACGCTGGTCATTGACCGAGCGGGATTCGCGGGCGTCGAGGCTGAGACCCAGATGCGTCTGCTGGCGAAGGGGCTGCAATTTGTCGCCTCGGCCGAATACCGGCCCCGTGGACCGGCGATGGAGGCACTGCTGGACCGGGTGACCGCCGGTGGCAGCACCACGCTGCACGGATGTGAAATCCGCGTCGGACGGGACAGCCTGCGCATTTTCCGCGAATACAACGCCGTGGCGGGCACCGTCGCCCCCTGCGACGGGGGCGCGGTCTGGGACCGGCGCTGGCATGTTGTCGCACAGATGCCGGGCCATGAGGTTCGCGCCCTGGGGGACGAAGGGTGGCGGCAGGTGGCTGACAAACCAGCCGGGGCCCCACCTTTCGCCTTTGCCCGCAGTCTTCCCGCGGTCTGGAGAGGGGCGGAATTGGCCCATTGCGCCCCCCTGGGGGTGGGCGAAACTGTCCTTTCGGTCGAGGATGTAAGATTTCGCGACTACCTGCTGTCGCATTGAACACTTGGCCCTGATCTCTATGTTACCTTGCAACGCTCTATGATATGAGCCCGCAAAGCTTTCAAAGGAGTTCCCCCCTTGGGTAACGCGAGAAACATCGCCTTCTGGGTCGTCCTGTTCCTTCTGATCCTGGCGCTCTTCAATCTGTTCTCGGGCGGCGGCAGTACGCTGCAGAGCCGCGAGGTCAGTTATTCCGATTTCGTCCGCGCCGTTGAATCGCAGAACGTCAGTTCCGCCACGCTTGATGGCGAGCAGGTTCGCTATCGTTCGACCGATGGTCAGGACTATGTGACGATCCGGCCGGAAGATGCTGAAATCACGGATCTTTTGCTGAACAACAACGTGCCGGTTCGGGCCGAACAGCAGGAACAGTCGGGCTTTCAGTCCTTCCTGCTCAGCCTTCTGCCGTTCCTGCTGCTGATCGGTGTCTGGATCTATTTCATGAACCGGATGCAGGGCGGCGGCAAAGGCGGGGCGATGGGCTTTGGCAAGTCCAAGGCCAAGCTGTTGACGGAAAAGCATGGCCGAGTGACCTTTGACGACGTGGCGGGCATCGACGAGGCCAAGGAAGAGCTCGAAGAGATCGTTGAATTCCTGCGCAATCCGCAGAAATTCTCGCGCCTTGGCGGCAAGATCCCGAAAGGCGCGCTGCTGGTCGGCCCTCCGGGCACCGGTAAGACCCTGCTGGCCCGCGCAATTGCGGGTGAGGCGGGTGTGCCCTTCTTCACCATCTCCGGCTCGGACTTCGTGGAAATGTTCGTGGGTGTCGGCGCAAGCCGTGTCCGTGACATGTTCGAACAGGCCAAGAAGAACGCGCCCTGCATCGTCTTCATCGACGAAATCGACGCCGTGGGCCGGGCCCGTGGTCAAGGCTATGGCGGTGGTAACGACGAACGCGAACAGACGCTGAACCAGCTGCTGGTCGAAATGGACGGGTTCGAGGCGAACGAAGGCGTGATCATCGTCGCGGCCACCAACCGCCGTGACGTTCTGGACCCCGCGCTGCTGCGCCCCGGTCGTTTCGACCGTCAGGTGACGGTGCCGAACCCCGACATCAAGGGCCGTGAAAAGATCCTTGCCGTCCACGCGCGCAAGACCCCGCTGGGCCCGGATGTGGACCTGCGCATCATTGCGCGCGGTACGCCCGGATTTTCCGGTGCCGATCTGGCCAACCTCGTGAACGAGGCGGCGCTGATGGCGGCGCGTGTCGGACGGCGATTCGTCACGATGGAAGATTTCGAGAACGCCAAGGACAAGGTCATGATGGGCGCCGAGCGTCGCAGCATGGTCCTGACCGACGAGCAGAAGGAAAAGACCGCCTACCACGAGGCCGGTCATGCGGTTGTGGGTCTTGCCCTTCCGCAATGCGATCCGGTCTACAAGGCAACGATCATCCCGCGTGGTGGCGCCTTGGGCATGGTGGTCAGCCTGCCGGAAATCGACCGTCTGAACTGGCACAAGTCCGAGTGCGAGGAAAAGATGGCGATGACCATGGCAGGCAAGGCTGCCGAGATCATCAAGTACGGCGAAGAGAACGTCTCGAACGGACCGGCGGGCGACATCCAGCAGGCCAGCGCGCTGGCGCGCGCCATGGTGCTGCGCTGGGGCATGTCCGACAAGATCGGCAACATCGACTACGCCGAAGCGCATGAGGGCTATCAGGGCAACACGGCTGGCCTGTCGGTGTCTGCGCACACCAAGGAGATGATCGAGGAAGAGGTGCGCCGGTTTATCCAGGATGCCTACGAGCGCGCCTATCAAATCCTCACCGACCGCAAGGACGAATGGGAGCGTCTGGCGCAGGGCCTTCTGGAATACGAAACCCTGACCGGCGACGAGATCAAGCGCGTCATGCGCGGCGAGGATCCGCATTCCAGCGATGACGATGACGGCACCGGCGCGGTCGAGGACAAACCTTCGCTGACCGCGATCCCGAAAACCAAACCGAAGTCCAAGCCTTCGGATGGCGGGATGGAGCCCGAACCCTCCGCATGAGCGGCGGATCGGAGAATGATTGGGACCCCGGGACCTATCACAGGTTCCGGGGTTACCGTTTGCGCCCCGCGCTGGACCTGCTGTCCCGCGTCGGGCCCTTGCCACAGGGCGATGTGGTGGACCTTGGCTGCGGGGCGGGCGACGTGGCTCCAGACCTGCACCAGCGGTTCTGCAAGACGACCGGCGCGCGGTTGATCGGGGTCGACAGTTCCCCGGCCATGCTGGAACAGGCGCGCGCGCAACAGGTCTATGACCAACTGGACGAAGCGGACATTGCGCAATGGTCGCCCCCGGGCAGCCCTGCGCTGATCTTTTCCAACGCTGCCCTGCATTGGATAGGCGATCACAAGGCGCTGCTGACCCGATTGGTGGCATCTCTTGCGCCCGGTGGGTCGCTGGCCGTTCAGGTTCCGCATCAGAACAATGCGCCGTCGCATCGCCTTTGGCGGACGCTGGCGGATGAACTCTGGGCGGGTTGTCTGGACGATGTGCCTTTGCCCGAGGTCCTTCTGCCTGCGCAGTATTTTCACCTGCTGGAAACCATGGGTGAGGTCAGCCTCTGGGAAACCGAGTATTTCCAGAAACTGCCGCCCAGCGACTCGGGCCACCCCGTCCGACGCTTTACCGAGGCGACCTATGCGCGCCCGATACTCGACGCCCTGACCGAGACGGAGCGCGACCGCCTGATCCGCGCCTATGATGACCTGATCAGCAAGGCTTATCCGTTGTCGGGTGATGGCAGCGCGCTGTTCCCGATCAGGCGGCTGTTCTTTACCCTTGTCCGTGACTGACTCCCGGTCCATTTGGGGCCACGGTTGAACCAGATCCGGAGATCCCCATGCCCGCTTTGAAACCCACCGATTACACAGCCACCGTGACATGGCTGGGCGTTGTCACCAGTGACGACCGCAGCGAACTGCTGGCAGAGCGGTGCGATGTGCTGGACCTGACGTTCGAAGGTGTGGCCGGATCGGTTCACGGCGGGGCGACGCGGCCGTCGTGTTCGCGGGTCAAATCGCAATACCCGCGCGGAACCGAGATCCGCAACGAACGACAGTTGAGCATCATCAGCGAAGAAGAACTGGCCGAGATCGCCGCCGCGCTGGGTCTGGACCGGATCGATCCGGCGCGGTTGGGGGCGACGATGGTCGTGAAGGCCTTGCCGGATTTCAGCCATGTGCCGCCGTCCTCCCGGCTGCAGGCGCCCTCGGGGGCCACGGTCACGATCGACATGCAGAACCGGCCCTGTCAGTTTCCCGCAAAAAGCATCGAAGCGGCGGAGCCGGGTAAGGGCAAGGGCTTCAAGCCCGCCGCAGAGGGCCGCCGCGGCGTCACGGCCTCTGTCGCGCGCGAAGGGCGGGTGGCACTGGGCGACGTGCTGCGCCTCCATATCCCGGACCAGCGCGGGTGGCAGCCAGAGGCCTGATCGGCAGGCTTTCCGCCCCTCTCCGATCTGCTTCGCCGGGTGACGCGGGTTTCCGATCCGACGCATCCCGTGCCGCAGATGATCGAACCGCGCCGCGGAACTGCAAGAAAAGGTCGGATTCGCTTTCACGCAGGCTGTCTTAGACCGCTATGGCTGTGCCATCGCGCAACCATCCGCAACGGGGACAGCAGCAAGATGGCATTCAAGTCCGACATCGAAATCGCCCGCGAGGCGAACAAGAAGCCCATTCAGGAGATCGGGGATCGCCTGGGCATCCCGGGTGAACACCTGCTGCCCTACGGCCATGACAAGGCCAAGATCAGCCAGTCCTTCATCAACTCGGTGCAGGATCGCCCCGATGGCAAGCTGATCCTTGTCACCGCGATCAACCCGACGCCGGCGGGGGAGGGCAAGACCACGACCACCGTTGGTCTGGGCGACGGTCTGAACAAGATCGGCAAGAACGCGATGATCTGCATCCGCGAAGCCTCGCTTGGCCCGAACTTCGGGATGAAGGGCGGCGCAGCTGGGGGCGGCAAGGCGCAGGTCGTCCCGATGGAAGAGATGAACCTTCATTTCACCGGCGACTTTCACGCGATCACCAGCGCGCACTCGCTGCTGTCGGCTATGATCGACAACCACATCTACTGGGGCAACGCGGCCGAGATCGACCAGCGCCGCGTCACTTGGCGCCGCGTGGTGGACATGAACGACCGGTCGCTGCGCCAGATCACGTCCAGCCTTGGCGGTGTGTCCAACGGCTTCCCGCGCGAGGACGGTTTTGACATCACCGTGGCATCTGAGGTCATGGCGATCCTGTGCCTTGCCAAGAACCTCAAGGACCTCGAAGAGCGTCTGGGCAACATGATCGTCGCCTATCGCCGCGACAAGTCGCCGGTCTTCTGCCGCGATATCAAGGCTGAAGGCGCGATGACCGTTCTGCTGAAGGACGCGATGCAGCCGAACCTGGTGCAGACGCTGGAGAACAACCCGGCCTTCGTGCATGGCGGTCCCTTTGCCAATATCGCGCATGGCTGCAACTCCGTCATCGCCACCACCACCGCGCTGAAACTGGCCGACTACGTTGTGACAGAGGCCGGTTTCGGTGCCGACCTTGGCGCTGAAAAGTTCATGGACATCAAGTGCCGCAAGGCGGGACTGCGTCCCGACGCGGTCGTGATCGTGGCCACCGTGCGCGCGATGAAGATGAACGGCGGCGTTGCCAAGGCCGATCTGGGGGGCGAGAACGTCGAGGCCGTCAAGGCGGGCTGCCCGAACCTTGGCCGTCACATCGAGAACATGAAGAAGTTCGGCGTGCCGGCGGTGGTGGGGATCAACCACTTTGTCACCGACACCGATGCCGAGGTGCAGGCCGTCATGGACTACTGCGCCGAACTGGGCGTCGAGGCGATCCTGAACAAGCATTGGGAGTTCGGCGGCGAGGGGATCACCGAGACCGCGAAGAAGGTGGTCGAACTGTGTGAGGCCGGTGAGGCGGATTATCACCCGCTTTACGCCGACGAGATGTCGCTGGCCGAGAAGATCGAAACCGTCTGCAAGGAAATCTACCGCGCTGACAGTGTCGTCATGGACAAGAAGATCCTCGATCAGCTCAAGACCTGGGAAGAGCAGGGTTATGGCAACCTGCCGGTCTGCATGGCCAAGACGCAGTATTCCTTCTCGACCGATCCGACCCAGCGCGGCGCGCCGACGGGGTTCGATATCCCGGTGCGTGAGGTCCGTTTGTCGGCGGGGGCAGGTTTCATCGTCGTGGTCTGCGGCGAGATCATGACCATGCCGGGCCTGCCGCGTGTGCCTGCGGCCGAAAGCATCCGCCTGAACGAGGATGGCCTGATCGAAGGGCTGTTCTAACTGGCAGGGACGGGGGCGGACGCTGTTTGCCTGTCGGCAAAGGCGCCCCGCCCACCGTCCCGTCGGGCGCGTGGTTGATCCGCGCCCCGAGGTATCGGATACGGGGGGCAGGTTTTGGTTTTGCAAAGGAACGCGCATGACACGTCCCGCCCCCGAAACGATTGAAACGATGGCGGACCTGCGGGTTTGTATCGATCAGATCGACAGCGAGCTGGTGACGCTGCTGGCCGAACGCGAACGTTATACCGACCGCGCACCGGACTTGAAGGCGCGAGAGGGCATCGCGGCACGGGCTCCGCGCCGGGTGGATGCGGTGCTGGCGAATGTTCGGGACAAGGCGCAGGCCAGCGGGCTGGACCCGGCACTGGCCGAGGCGATGTGGCGGATCATGATCGAGACGGTGATTGCACGCGAAGAGCGGGTGATCGGCAAGGAAGGGATAGACGGATGAGCGCGACAATCATTGACGGCAAGGCTTTTGCGGCCTCGGTGCGGGAAAAGGTGGCGGTCCACGTGGCGCGCCTGAAAGAGGAAAACGGCGTCACGCCCGGTCTGGCGGTGGTGCTGGTGGGCGAGGATCCGGCCTCTCAGGTTTATGTCCGCTCGAAGGGCAAGATGACCGTCGAGGTCGGCATGAATTCCTACGAGCACAAGCTGGAGGCGGACACGTCCGAGGCGGACCTGCTGGCGCTGATCGACACGCTGAACAATGACCCGGCGGTGCATGGCATTCTGGTGCAGCTGCCGCTGCCCAAGCATCTGGATGAGGATCTGGTGATCAACTCCATCGATCCGGCCAAAGATGTGGATGGGTTCCACATCTCGAACGTGGGCCTGTTGGGGACCGGGCAGAAGTCGATGGTGCCCTGCACGCCGCTGGGCTGCCTGATGATGCTGCGGGATCATCACGGCTCGTTGAGCGGGATGGATGCGGTGGTGATCGGGCGGTCCAATATCGTGGGCAAGCCGATGGCACAGCTTTTGCTGGGCGACAGCTGTACCGTGACGATCGCGCATAGCCGCACCAAGGACTTGGCCGAGGTGGTCAAGCGGGCCGATATCGTGGTGGCGGCCGTGGGGCGGCCCGAGATGGTGCCGGGCGACTGGATCAAGCCGGGGGCGACGGTGATCGACGTGGGCATCAACCGGATCGATGCGCCCGAAAAGGGTGAGGGCAAGACCCGGCTGGTGGGGGACGTCCACTATGAAAGCTGCGCCGCGGTGGCCGGGGCGATCACGCCTGTTCCGGGCGGGGTGGGGCCGATGACGATTGCCTGCCTTCTGGCCAATACGGTGACGGCCTGCTGCCGGGCCAATGGACTGGAGGAGCCGGAGGGGCTGACCGCCTGAGGGGTGTCCACGCGTGGACAGCTTAGGGGGAATGTAGAATCAAGGGGTTACAGGGGCGATTTTACCGCTGCTTAACCTTTTGGGGTTTGGGCGAGGACTGCACGCCCCCAGCCGGGCGTGTCCGCAACCGGGTGTCGGGTGCGGGTTGGAACGGCCCTGAAGGACGGAACGCCCTTACAGAAATCTGTAAGGGCGGTTTGGTCCGGGATGGCCGCGATGCGGACAAGGCTGCCGTTTGAGCCCAGGGCCGCACCCTCCGCTTTCTCCTCCTAGTGATCAATTTTGCAAAGCTCATGATCTGCGAGGGACGCGAGAACGTAACACGTCTCTGAAACGCCTTGTCCGTCACATCCTTCGGATATCCGCGTCAGTTCCTTTTCCAAGAGCTGGAGCCGTTTGATCTTGTTTCGCACGTCGGAAAGTTGCGAGGTGGCGATCTCGCACGCGGATTGGCACGATCTGTCTGGATGTTCCTGCAGTTCAATCAGCGCTGAAATCGCTTCGATGGAAAAGCCCAGATCACGCGCGTGGCGGATGAAACTCAACCGTTCCAACCCGGCTGTGTCATACCGTCTTTGGTTGCCTGACGTGCGCTCGGCTTCGGCCAGCAATCCCATCTGCTCATAGTACCGGATGGTCGGAACCTTGACCTTTGTGCGCTTTGACAACTCGCCGATGGAAAACACGAAGAAACCCCTTGAAGCTCTAGTCACTAGAGATCGTATTTAAGTTGGGACGCAGAAAGAAGAGCAAAAAATGTCCCACGATTATCTATCTGAAACGCCGCTTCTCGATTATCGGGCGGTCCGCATACAAGAGTTGGTCACGAACCGGGGGTGGGCAGGGTTGGCCGAAGGCGAGCGCATCGGCGCGGCCTACGAGTACGTGCGCAACGAGGTCTTGTTTGGCTACAATTCCGAGGATGCCTTGCCCGCCTCAAAGGTGCTGGCAGATGGCTATGGACAGTGCAATACCAAAGGCACGCTCCTCATGGCGTTGCTGCGCGCCTTGGAAATCCCCTGCCGGTTTCACGGCTTTACCATCGACAAGGGGTTGCAACGCGGCGTTGTGCCCGAACTGGTTTACCCGCTGGCACCGCGCAACATCATCCATTCGTGGGTCGAAGTGCGGTATGGTGACAAATGGCTGGACCTCGAAGGGTTCATTCTGGATCAAGGCGTCTTGAGCGCGCTGCAAGCCAAGTTCCCCGACCGCGCATCGTTATGTGCCTACGGCGCGGGAACCGATTGCCTGCAACAGCCAAATGTCGCATGGGCAGGTCAAAGCACCTACATTCAGAAAACAGGGATCAATCGAGATCTTGGTGTCTTTGACAGCCCGGATGCGTTTTATGCGAACAACCGGCAGCTTACGGGACTGCGTGGGCTTGCCTATCGCTGTGTCATTCGACATTGGATGAACCGGCGGGTTGCGCAAATCCGCGCAGGGCATGTCCCCGTCATTCCGGGTGGAGACACCACCCTTGTCCCAACCAAGCCCAAAGAAAAGGGAGCTGCATGAAGGGGCGGGCGTTTGCTGCGGTGTCGCAGGCTGTGACCTGTGGGCTTTGGCGCGGACACACGGTTAGTCGCACGTGGTCTGCGCCCGTGAGGTTATACGCTTTCTGGTCTTTCGCGGGCTGGCAGGGCATGGTTCGCCCCAAAATTGGAGGGATTTGACCATGCGTATTCTGTTTACCGGGGGCTCGGGCAAGGCCGGGCGGCATGTGGTGGCTTATCTGTTGGAGCAGGGGCACCGGGTGCTGAACGTGGACCGGGTGCCGCTGGACCTGCCGGGGGTCGACAATCGCGTCGCCGATATCACCGACGCAGGCCAGATGTATGACGCGATGAGCAGCCTTGCCGGGCTGTACGAGCTGGAGCCGGGCACCGGTGTGCCCAAATTCGATGCGGTGGTGCATTTCGCCGCCGTGCCGCGCATCCTGATCACGCCAGACAACGAATGTTACCGGGTGAACACCATCGGCACCTACAACGTGATCGATGCGGCGGTGAAATTCGGCATCCGCAAGATCGTCTTTGCCTCGTCCGAGACCACCTATGCGGTCTGTTTCGCGGATGGTGAGCGCAAGCCAGAGTATCTGCCCATCGACGAGGACCACCCGGTGGTGCCCGAGGACAGCTATGCCATGTCCAAGGTCTGTAACGAGGTGACAGCGCGCAGTTTTCAGGCGCGCAGCGGGTTCGACATCTACGGATTGCGGATCAACAACGTGATCGAGCCGCATGAATACGCCGAGAACTTTCCTGCCTACATGGAGAACCCGGAGGTGCGGCGGCGCAATATCTTTGCCTATATCGACGCGCGCGATCTGGGGCAGATGGTGGAGTGCTGCCTGCAGACAGACGGGCTGGGCTATGAGGTGTTCAACGTCTCGAACGACGATCATTCCGTGGGGCTGACGTCATCGGAACTGATCGAACGGTTCTATCAGGGGGTGCCGGTCCGGGGAGAGATCGGCGAGACCGAGACCTTTTATTCCAACCGGAAGGCCAAGGCGCTGCTGGGCTATCAGCCGCGTCATAGCTGGCGTGATGTGCTGGGCTGAGGCGGCCCTGGGGTGTCAGTTTGTCAGCAGGCTGTCGAGCCGGGCGTAGGACATCTCCATCCCGTCGGCCATGCCGTGGGCGATCATGCCGTCCAGGGTGGCCGGGTCGTCGACCTCCAGGATCATCGTCACCAATGTGCCCGCGCCCTGCGGCGACACTCGGGTTTCGACCCGGGTGGGCGGGGTCGGGTCGGGCAGATGCATGATTTCCACGTGGCGCATCAGGGTGGGGGCCTCGACCGCCAGCACATCGGCGGTGAGGTCGAACCCGGCATCGGTGCCGGTCTGCTCCCAGCGGTAGCGGATCGTGCCGCCGGGGCGCATGTCCATCTCGCAGCGGGTCATGGCCCAGCCGTCCGGCCCGGTCAGCCAGCGCGGAATCAGGTCGGGGTTCACATGCGCCTGCCAGACCCGCGCAGGGGCCGCGTCGAAGCGGCGTGTCACCTGCAGCGAGGTGGGGGAGAGGCGTAGCGTTGTCAGGGGCATGTCAGGGGTCCTTGGTCAGCGGCACGCGGACCATGGTGCCGGTCATGCGGGCGATGTGCCGCTCTGTCCCGTCCTTGACGGCATAGACATCGGCCTGCGTCACCAGCATGCGTTTGCCCGGCTTGAGGACAGAGCCGCGCGCAATCAGATGCGTGCCCAGTCCGGGAGCAAGATAGTGGATCGACATTTCCGAGGTGACCACATCGCTGTCGATGTCCAGCAGGGTGACGGCGGCATAGCCTGCCGCGCTGTCGCCGATGGAAAAGGCCAGTCCGCCATGGGCAAACCCCTGTTGCTGAGCGGTTTTCGGGGTGATGGGGACGGTGATCTCGATCTCTCCCGGGGCGACGCGGGTGAGGGTCGCGCCAAGGGTGGCGAGCATGCCCTGACGGGTGAAATTCGTGCGGATGCGGGTTTCGAGATCGGTCATGGGGCGCAGAGTTGCCTGTGCTGCGGGGTCTTGGCAAGGGCCCCTTGCGGCGCGCGGTGCGGATACCGATATCCGCCAAATCGGGGCGGGGTGGCGCGGATGGGGTGCCGCCCGTCCGGTCAGACAACAAACGGAAAAACGGATCATGTTCATTCTGGAAGGGGTTGGCGCGCTGTTGGCGGGCCTTGTGTTGTACCTCTGGGCGGAGGCGCTGCATCACCGGGAGACGGCCCCGGGGTGGGCGCGCCGCCAGATCTTTGTCAGCGCGGTCGGGCTGGTGTTGGTGGCGCTGGTGCCGGCGGGCGCAGGGCTGTTCACCTACGGTCTGGAGCAGCCGATGACCGCGGCCAGCTGGATCGGCCTTGCCGGTCTGGCCTTTGTGCCGGTGGTGCTCTGGGCGGGGCGGCGCGGATAAGCGCGGTTCAGGCGCGATGGGCCGCCCGGCGCGGCATCGGGATCGCGTAGAGCCGGGGGCCGGTCAGGATGGCCTGTGCATCGGCATCCATCAGAGAGGACAGCGCCGGGCTGTCGCAGTAGAGACCGCCGGTATAGGCGCCATAGGCGGGCAGGATCAGGCGCTGTGCGTCGCACAGGAAACAGGGGCGGGACAGGCTGCGGCCGCGGGCGGAGAGGCGCGCCTTGGGGTGGTAATGGCCCGAGACCTCGCCCGGTGTGCCGGTGGTGGCGATATGGCGGAAGGTCAGCGCGCCTTCGCGGTGGTCGGCGCGGTGGTGGCCTGCGAGGGCGACCGGGGCCGGGTCATGGTTGCCGGTGATCCAGGTCCAGTCGCGGCCCGCCTGCAGGCGGGTGATCCAGAGCAGATCCTCTTCTGGCAAGAGCGCGTCGAGGCCCGCCGCGTCAAAGCTGTCGCCAAGGCAGATAACGCGGGTGGCGCCGGTGGCGGCGAGGTCGGTGTCGAGGCGTTGCAGGGTTTCGCGGTTTTCATAGGGGGGCAGTTGCGCGCCGCCCACGGCAGAGAGCCGTGCCGATTTGCCGAGGTGCAGGTCCGACACCACCAGCAACTGCGCCTCCGGCCAATGCAGCGCACCGGAGGGCAGGGCGTGCAGATGCGCGCCGTGAAAGGTGAACGGATGCGTGTTCATGGCTTGTTCTTGCCACTCGCACCGGGGCTGTGCAAGGGGGCTGTTGGGTGCAGTCTTACCAAGGGGCGCGCCACGCGGGTTTGGTTTCGACCTGCGCCAGACCGCTTTCTTTCAGCAGGCGGGTGACTTCTTCTTCCATCAGCCGTTCGTCCGCCGAGCCACTTACCGGCACGCGTCCCGCCTCAAGGAACAGCGGCGCGGCAAGCGGGGTGACACGGCGGAGCGCCAAGTGGTCGATGCGGTCGCCGACGCGGGCGCTCATCTCGCGGATGCGGGCAAAGTCCACCAGCCCGCGCATCGCCTCTTCGCGGGTGATCTGCATCAGCAGGTGGTCGGGGTCGTATTTCAGCAGCGTGTCGTAGAGGATGTCCGACGACATGGTGGCCTGCCGCCCGGTCTTGCGCTGCCCGCCCACCTGCCGTTCGATCAGCCCCGCGATGGTGGCACTGGCGCGAAAGGTGCGTTTCATCACGGCGTTGCCCGCCAGCCAGCCATCGAGGCCGTTTTCCAGTGCCTCCAGATCGAACAGCGGCGCGGGATCCGTGACCGCATCCAGCCCCCAGATCAGCGTGGCGTAGTCGGTGGCGACAAAGCCCATCGGGGCCAGCCCCATCTCCTCCATCCGCTTGGTCAGGAGCAGGCCCAGCGTCTGCTGCGCGTTGCGGCCGGCAAAGCCGTAGACCACCAGTTGCTGGCGTCCGTCATGCGGAAAGCTCTCGATCAGCAGGCGGCCCGGTTCCGGCAGGCGCGAGACCTGTCTTTGCAGGCGCAGCCATTGGGCCGTGTGGGGCGGCAAGTTCGGCCAGTCGTCCTGCTGAAACAGGCGCAGGATGCGGTCGCTAAGCTGCGTGGAGGTGGAAAATTTGGTGCCCATGAAGGTGGCAATCTTGGGCTTGCGGCCGGGATCGCGCGACACCTCGACCACCAGTTCGCGCAGCCCTTCGTAGCGGACGATCTGGCCGCCGATCAGAAAGGTATCGCCCTTGGTGAGGCTGGCGGCAAAGCCCTCTTCGACCTCTCCCAGCGGTTTGCCGCCGCGTCCGCGCCATTTCACCTTAAGCGTGTCGGTGTCCTGAATCGTGCCGATGTTCTGGCGGATGCGCACGGCGGACCGGGGGTCGCGCAGTTGCCAGAGACCGTCGGGGCGCTGTTGCAGGCGCTTCCACTGGTCGTAGGCGCGCAGGGCGTAGCCGCCGGTGGCGCAGAAATCGAGGCAGGCGTCGAACTGCGCGCGGGTCAGCCCGGCATAGGGGCCGGCGCCCTGCATTTCCGTGAAAAGGTCATCGGCGTCGAAGGGGCCAGAGGCGGCGGCGATCAGGATGTGCTGGCAGAGCACGTCGCGGGGGCCGGGGCCGCGTGGTTCGCCGTCCAGATCGTGTTCCTTGACCGCCTCCAGCGCGGCCAAACATTCGACCACCTCGAACCGGTTGGCGGGGACAAGGATCGCCTTGGACGGCGCGTTGTAGCGGTGGTTGGCGCGGCCGATGCGCTGCACCAGCCGCTTGACGTTCTTCGGCGCGCCGACCTGGATCACGAGGTCGACGTCGCCCCAGTCGATGCCGAGGTCGAGACTGCCTGTGCAGACGATGGCGCGCAGGTGGCCCGCGACCATGGCCTGTTCGACCTTTTCCCGCTGGCCCCGGTCGAGCGAGCCGTGGTGGATGCCGATGGGCAGCGAGTCCTCGTTGGCGAGCCACAGGTTGTGGAAATAGATTTCCGCCTGCGCGCGGGTGTTGTGAAAGATCAGCGTGGTGCGGTGCTGATTGACCTGCTCCAGCACGGCGGGGATGGAATACTTGGCGCCGCCCCCGGCCCAGGGCGGGGCCTCATCGGTGATCAGCATGGAAATGTCGGGGTCGGGGCCGGGGTCGGCCTGCAGGATTTCACAGGGCAAATCGCCGTGGGCCAGCAGGCGGGCAATGGCCTCTGGGTCTTCGACGGTGGCCGACAGGCCGACGCGGCGCAGGTCGGGGCAGAGTGTTTGCAGCCGGGCGAGCGCCAGCATCAGCTGGTCGCCGCGTTTGCTTTCGGCCAGCGCGTGGATTTCATCCACCACCACCCGTTGCAGGCCCGCGAACATGCGCGGCGCGTCCTCGTAAGAGGTGAGCAGGGCAAGGCTTTCGGGGGTGGTCAGCAGGATATGCGGCGGGTCGGCGCGCTGGCGTTTCTTGCGGCTGGCGGGGGTGTCGCCGGTGCGGTCCTCGACACGGATCGGAAGGTTTGCTTCCTCGATCGGGATGAGCAGGTTGCGCCGGATATCGGCGGCCAGCGCCTTGAGCGGCGAGATATAGAGGGTGTGCAGGCCCGGGCGGGGGGCTGCGGTGAGTTCGGACAGGGTGGGCAGGAACCCGGCCAGCGTCTTGCCCCCGCCGGTGGGCGCGATCAGCATCAGGCAGGCCGCATCGGCGCGGTCCAGCATGGCGCGCTGGTGCGGGTGGACCTGCCAGCCGCGGGTGTCGAACCAGTGCTGCAGACTGTCGGGAAGCGTGTTCATGCGCCAGAGATAATGCGACCGCGACGAAAGCAAAACCGTGGCGACAGGCGAGGGGCCAGCCCCTCGGGCGGTGCCGACAGGCGGCGCAATCCCTCTTTTCATTCCGGCTGCCTTCCGGTTTCCTGTCCAGTGGGAGGAAAGGGATGCTGACAGGGATACGCATCGTCGAATTCGAGGCGCTTGGGCCCGCGCCCTTTGCCGCCATGCATCTGGCGGAACTTGGGGCGGAGGTGATCCTCGTTCAGCGCAGACAGGGCGGGGACAATCCCGCGAAACCGGCGGCGTCGCTATTGAACCGGGGCAAGCGGGCGATTGCGCTGGACCTCAAGGACGGTGGCGATCTGGCGATCGCGCGGGCCTTGATCCGCAGCGCCGACGGTATGATCGAGGGGATGCGGCCCGGTGTCATGGAGCGGCTTGGTCTTGGACCGGAGGAGGCGCGGGCGCTGAACCCCGCTCTGGTCTACGGGCGGATGACCGGCTGGGGGCAGGACGGGCCTCGGGCGCGGCAGGCGGGGCATGATCTGAATTACCTTGGGCTGTCGGGGGCGCTGTTCTACGGCGGGTTGCCGGGCGAGGTGCCAGGCGTGCCGCCGACGATGCTGGGCGATATCGGGGCGGGGGCGTTGTACCTGACCGTGGGGATGCTCGCGGGGCTGTTGCAGGCGCGTCAGACCGGGACGGGCTGTGTTGTGGATGCGGCGATTGTCGACGGGGCGCAGCACATGATGGCGCTGTTGCGGTCGATGGGGCCGCAGTTCGACACCGGGGCGCGGGGGCGGTCGCTGCTGGACGGACCGCATTGGTCGCGCTGTTACACCTGTGCCTGCGGGGGGCATGTGGCGGTGCAATGCCTTGAGCCGAAATTCTATGCGCAATTCCTTGAGATCATGGGGTTGCGGGACGATCCGGGATTCGCAGAGCAATACAACCCTGCTCAATGGCCGGAACAGGTGGCGCGGCTGGCGCAGGTCTTTGCCGGGCAGAGCCGCGATCACTGGGCGGCGCTGTTCGATGGCAGCGACGCCTGTGTCGCGCCGGTGCTCAGCCCGGATGAGGCGGCGCGCGATCCGCATATCGCGGCACGGGGGCACGGGGCGGGGGCGCCCTTGCCTGCGCCGCGCTTTGACGGGGTTGCGGCACAGCCGGGGCGCGTGCCGGACCACGGGCAGGACGGTGCCGCGATCCTGGATGACCTCAGGCAGAAAGGCTTGATATGAGTGAGGCGGACGTCTTTGGACAATTGTTGGAGGCGCGGTTTTCCTGCCGGGGGTTCAGGCCTGATCCGGTGCCGCGCCCGGTGATCGAGGCGGCGCTGGGCGATGCGCAGAAGGTGCCATCGTGGAACAACGTGCAGCCCTGGCAGGTGATCGCCCTGTCCCCGGTCGAGACGGCGGATTTCGCGGCGGCCTTGTACGAGCACGCCAAATCCGCGACCCATGACAGCGATATCCCCTTTCCACCGCGCTACGAGGGCGTCTATCGCGAGCGGCGCCGCGCCTGTGGGTGGCAGTTGTACGATGCGGTGGGGGTCACCAAGGGGGACCGCGCGGCCTCGGGCCGGCAGATGATGGAGAATTTCCGCCTGTTCGGCGCGCCGAACTACCTGCTGATCACCACGCCCAAGGATCTGGGGGCCTATGGCGTGCTGGACTGCGGGGCCTATGTGACGGCGCTGATGCTGGCCCTGCAGGCGCGGGGTGTGGCGACAATCGCCATGGCGGCGGTGGCCAGCTTTTCGCCCTTTGTCCGGGCGCGATACGGGATCGCGGAGGACAGGGACCTGCTGTGCGGCGTGGCGCTGGGCTATGCCGATCCCGACCATCCGGCCAACAGCTATCGCACCGAGCGGGCCGGGCTGGACGAGGTGGTGGACTGGCGGTGAGGGGCGTTCAGGCCGCGCTTTCCTCCAGCCGGTCGGTGGCCGGGGGAGGCGTGGGAACAAGCTCTGCCAGTCGTGAATAGAGCGCGGCATCCATCGGGTAGGTCATGCCCGCCAGCGAGGGGATCAACTGCGTGGCGTTGCGGGCCGAGAGGATTGGCACCGCGCCCGAGGTATGGGCGGCAACCCAGGCCACGGCAAGCGTTGCGGCATCGGTGCCCAGTTCATCGGCAATCGCCGCCAGTTCCTTTGCCGCCGCGTGCATGTCCGTGGGCGCGTAGCGGTTGGCGTACATCTGGTCCTCTGTCAGGCGGCCGGTTTCGCCCCGGGCGTATTTGCCGGTCAGCAGGCCACCGCCCAGCGGCGAATAGCACACCGGCAGGATCCCTTCGGAGGCGCACATGGGCAGCAGTTCGACCTCTGCCTGACGCTTGACGAGGTTGTACATCGGCTGGATGACGTGGATCGCGGTGCCGAAACTGGCGGCCACGGCCTGCGCCTTCATCACCTGCCACGCGGCGTAGTTGGACACGCCGATATAGCGGATGCGCCCGTCGGACTGAATCGCGGCCAGCGTTTCGAAGGTCTCTTCGAGCGGCGTGGTGCTGTCCCAGCGGTGCATGTAGTAGAGGTCGATGACCTCGACCCCCAGCCGGGCAAGGCTTTCGTCCAGCGATGACAGGATGTTGGCGCGGCTGGCGCCGCCGGTGAACTTTGCCTTGGTGGCGATGAAAACCTGTTCGCGCTCGGCAGAGGCGAACCGCCCCAGCAACCGTTCCGACGCGCCATCGGTATAGACATAAGCGGTGTCGAAATGGCGGATCCCGGCGGCGCGGCAGGTGTCATACATGGCGCGGCTTTCGGCCTCGGTGGCGCGGCCGCCGAACTGCATGCAGCCAAAGGCGAAGGGGGCGGGCGTATCGCCCGAAAGTGTTGTCAGGGTCATGGCGCAACAGTGCCACGCCCGCCCGCCTGCGGCCAGCGGGAATTCGGTCAGCGAGAATTCGGCCCGGGGGGCATTTCGGGCGGCGTGGGAAATACCGGACTGGAGGCTTTGTCGAAAACCGTTACACTAAATGCATGTATTTGCAGGAGAGACGTCCATGATCATCAATTCGATAGATCAGGTGCTGAACAACCGTCCGCTGATCAGTGTCCCACCGGGGGCCAGTGTCAAAGAGGCCTGCGATCTGCTGGCGCAGCACAATATCGGCGCGCTGACCGTGGTCGAGGACGGGGGCCTTGTCGGCATCATCAGCGAGCGTGACGTGATCAACCGCTGCATCGGCAAGGACCTGACGACCGGTGAGACAACCGTGGCCGAGATCATGACGCCGGACCCCGAGACAGTGCGCCCCACCACCCGTCTGGCCGATGCGCTGACCCGCATGATCGAAGGCGGATTTCGCCACCTGCCCGTTACGGATGCGGCCGGAGAACCGATCGGGATGCTGTCGATGCGCGACATCCCGACAGAGTATCGCCTGATGGTTGACCGGGTCCGCGAGTTGCGCGATCCGGACGTGGCCGCCCAATAGGCTGACCGCGGGCCTGCGGGGGCAGGCACTACGAAGGCGTTACTCGACAGAACAACGGCACCCTGCCATTCTGAGGTGAAAGGGGAGTGTCGTGATGCGTCTTCTGGCCTGCGTCCTTGCCGCCGCCGCACTGACTGCTCCGCTTGCCAGCGGAGCGGGAGAGAGTTGCACCGAGGACGCGATGATCGTCTTCGACGGCTCCGGTTCCATGGCGGAGATTGGCTATAACGCCATCGGCGTGCCCCGGATATCAGAGGCCCGCACCGCGATCCGCCGGGTGATCCCGACCGTGGCGGCGCAGAGGCGTCTGGGGCTGGTCATCTACGGCCCCTCCGGCGACCGCACCTGTTCCAACACCGATCTGCGCTTTCCGCCGCAATGGCAGGCGGGGCCGCGCATCATCGCCGACGTCGAGGCGCTGCACCCGGCGGGCGGCACGTCCTTGACCGAAAGCGTGCGGCAGGCGGTGGAAACGCTGGATTACACGCGCAAGCCGGGGACCGTGGTACTGGTCACGGATGGCAAGGAAACCTGCGGCGGCGCGCCCTGCCAGCTGGCCGCGGAAATCGCCGCGATTGCGCCGGAGATGACGGTGCATGTGATCGGCTTCAAGGTGCGGGGGCGGCATTTCGACTGGGCCAACCCGGATGCGCCCGCCGTGACTGTGGCGCGTTGCCTTGCGGATCAGACGGGCGGAAAATACGTGCGCGCGGAATCCGTAGACGAGTTGATCGGCGCGCTGCGGGTGACGCTGGGCTGCAATATCCTTGGCTCTGTTTCGCCGGAGCGGCGGGTGCTGTCGCGCTGAATTTCGAGGAAACAGCCCGCTATTAGGCGACCGGCCGGTGACACGCCGTGTCGGGGCGCCTGTTGAGCGCTGATCGGGTGTCGTCGATCAGCGAAACCTGTCATGGCTAAGTCGTTGATGGCCGAATAGGGTCAAGACCTAGACATAATAACTTAAGGCATTTGACCATGAAGCCTCTGATCCTTGTCGCGGCCATGACGATTGCCGCGCCCCCTGTCCTTGCGGGTGAAATCGAAGCCCTTGGCGGCTGGGAAGCGCCGTGCAGCTATCGCTTTTCCGGACGTGTAGAGCCGGGCGATGCGGCAAAGATCGAGGCGTTGGACACTTTCGGGATGCCGGGCGCTTCGCTATGCCTTGACAGCCCGGGCGGGTCCCTGCCCGAAGGCATCAAGATCTTCGACGTGATCTGGAACAACAAGCAGATGCATACGCGGGTGATGAACGGCGACAGTTGCGAATCCGCATGCGCGATTGCGTGGCTGGGCGGCAGCATCAGCGTGGGGACAGTGATTAGCCAAGTCGCCTCGCGCAGCATTGAGCCGGGAGCGGTGCTGGGCTTTCACGCGCCCAGCCTGGATCTGCCCGATGAAGGCATCTATCCGGCAAAGCATGTCGAAGAGGCATTCAGGATCGCGCTGAAATCGGCCGAAGGCTATTTCAATATCAAGCTGACGACACAGGACAGCGCAGAGGCGTTGAACGACTTTCTTTATGCGCGCATCCTCGAAACCCCGGGGGACAGCATGTTCCGGGTCACCACGGTTGCCGAGGCGGTCATGTCGAACGTGTTGATCTCTGGCGTTAAAGCACAAGAACAGATCACCAAGGCGGACATGCTGCACCTGTGCGAGAACGCCTACCTGGTGCACAAGGGGGTCACAGTTGGCCTGCCGGATGCGGCCAGCCATTTGCGGGCGCTGCGCGAGGATGCGGCCCAGGGAGAGCGGGTGTCATACGTGGCCCAGACCTATTGGGCGGTCCGGCTATTCAATGAACCGCGCGCACAATATGTCTGCCTGATCCGGGACGATGACTTTGGCGGCTACGTGAGCGAGGCCCAGCGATACAATGGTGACTTGCCCTATATGAATGGACAGGCAGAGCCTCCGGTGATCCGGCTAAGCCTGCAACGGGTGCATGTTTGGCCTGATGAACCCGCCGAGAATGTCTGGAACGCGATTGCGGATGGGAGCGGGGAAGTGTTGCGCGACGGCGAGATGCCCCATTACACGCTGCGGGACGGGATGACGCGATTGGGTGATCTTACCCGGCACTGACTGCGGCGACCGGTTGAGAGGCGTTGCGATCCGCCGCCCAAGGGGCAGCGCAAAGGCGAGGCTATCGCGCTTGAGGTTGCGCGTGGGGCGTGACCGTCCTGTCAAAACGCCAGAAGGGCGGTGCGCCGGTTGGTGGTATGGGCTGTGTCGCCACACCCCCGGTCCTGCGATGGCAGGGTCGAGGGTGTGGCAGAGCGGTCCTTACTGCGGGATTTCCCCGGTCAGGCCCTCGACGTAGAAGTTCATGCCCAAGAGGGTGCCGTCATCCGCGACCTCACCATCAGCAAGCCAGGCCGTGCCGTCGGCCTTGTTCAGCGGGCCGGTGAAGGGGTGATAGTCCCCTGCTGCGATGGCGTCCTTCATGGCCAGTGCTTCGGCCTTGACGTCTGCCGGCACGGCGTCCGAAATCTCGCCGATGCCGACCATGCCCGGGCCGATGCCGTCCCAGGTTTCCTTGCTTTCCCAGGTGCCATCCATGACCGCCTGCACGCGGTCGACGTAATAGGGGCCCCAGTCGTCGATGATCGAGGAGACGCGCGGCATGGGCGCGTAGTCGGCCATGTCAGAGGCCTGACCGAAGGTGATGACGTTGCCCGCCTCTGCCGCGGCGGCCTGCGGCGCGGTCGAGTCGGTGTGCTGCAGGATCACGTCGGCGCCGTTTTCGATCAGCGCGCGGGCGGCGTCCGCCTCTTTCGCCGGATCGAACCATGTGTAGGCCCAGATGATCGAGAATTCGACATCCGGGTTCACCTTCTTGGCGTGGATATAGGCCGAGTTGATGCCGCGGATGACCTCGGGGATCGGGAACGAGGCGATGTACCCGATCTTGTTGGTCTTGGTCATCTTGCCCGCGATGTGGCCCTGGATCGCACGGCCTTCGTAGAAGCGGGCCGAGTAGACGGCGACGTTATCCGCGGTCTTGTAGCCGGTGGCGTGCTCGAACTTCACGTTCGGGAACTTGGCGGCGACGGCGATGGTGGGATCCATGTAACCGAAGGAGGTGGTGAAGATGATGTCGGCACCGGACAGGGCCATCTGGGTGATTGCGCGTTCGGCGTCTGCGCCTTCGGGCACGCTTTCCTGGTAGATCGTCTTGACCTTGTCGCCAAAGGCCTCTTCGACGGCAAGACGGCCCTTGTCGTGTTCATAGGTCCAGCCGCCGTCGCCGATCGGCCCGACATAGATGAAACCCGCGGTGACATCCTGTGCGGCAGCGGCAGAGCCGAAGCCGAGGGTGAGGGCCAGCGCGGCGGTGGAAAGGAGGGTTCTTCTTTTCATGGTCATCCCCTGTTGATGATCTTGATGATTGAGTGTGTGCCTCAACTTGAGGCGTGGAAGGGTCGGCCCAGAGAGGCGGGCGCGCCATGCACGCCCCGGGCCGAGATGATCACGAGCACGAGGATCGTGACCAGATAGGGTGAAGCCGACAGCAGGGCCACGGGCACATTGGCCCCGGCGGCCTGCAGGTTCAGCTGCAACACAGTGACGCCGCCAAAGAGATAGGCGCCGATGGCCACGCGGCCGGCGCGCCAGCTGGCGAAGACGACGATGGCCAGCGCGATCCAGCCTGCGCCGGCGGTCATGCCCTCTGTCCATTGCGGGACGCGGACTAGGCTGAGGTAGGCCCCGCCAAGGCCCGCGCAGGCGCCGCCGAAGAGGATCGCCAACAGGCGAATGCGCACCACCTTGTAGCCCAGCGCATGGGCGCTGCTGTGGCTTTCGCCCACTGCGCGCAGGATCAGACCGGCGCGGGTGTGTTTGAGAAAGGCCCAGACGGCGACCACCAGTGCAAGGCTGAAGTAGACCATGATGTCATGCGAAAACAGCATGCGCCCCAGCACGGGAATGTCGCCGAGCAGGGGAATGTCCAGTTTCGGCAGCGTCGGGCTTTTGATGCCTTCATAGGGTTTGCCGATCAGGCTGGACAGGCCAAGGCCTACCAGCGTCAGGCCCAGCCCGGTGGCCACCTGGTTCGACAGCAGGAACTGCGTCAGCACGCCAAAGGCCAGCGAGAGCACCGCGCCCGCGCAGGCGGCGGCGAAAAAGCCAAGGATCGGCGAGGAGGTGTTGACCGCGATGGCAAAGCCGACCACCGCACCGGTGATCATCATCCCCTCGACGCCGAGGTTCAGAACGCCGGATTTTTCCACCACCATCTCGCCGATGGCGGCCAGCAAGATAGGCGTGGCCGAGACCATGATGGAGGCCACGAGGAGGACGGGGTTGATAGAGCTCAGGTCCATCGGTCGTATCCTGTGGCTGGCCGGGCGAGGGGGCGCTGCCCCCATGCGCCTTTGGCGCGTTTGCCCCGAGATATTTCAAGCCCAATGAAGGACGGGGTTCGGGGCTGTGTCATGCGGCCTCCCTCTGCCCGATGCGCAGGCGGAAGTTGATGAAGACGTCCATCGCCAGCAGGAAGAACAGAAGCATGCCCTGAAACAGCTGGATCGCGGCACCGGGCACGCCCAGCATCAGCTGCGCCAGTTCGCCGCCGATGTAGGTCAGCGCCATCAGGAGGCCCGCCAGCAGGATGCCTACCGGGTGCAGGCGGCCCAAGAAGGCCACGATGATCGCGGTAAAGCCGTAGCCGGAGTTGAAGTCGATGCTGATCTGGCCTGCGGGGCCTGTCACCTCGAACAGGCCTGCGGTGCCCGCAAGAAGGCCCGAAAGGCCGAGGCAGATCAGGATGATGCGTGCCGGGTTCACGCCGGAAAAGCGGGCGGCGCGCGGCGCCTCGCCGGTCAGGCGGATATTGAAGCCGAGGATGTGACGGGTCAGCAGGACATAGGCCCCGATCACCGCGATCAGGGCGGCGACCACGCCCCAGTGCATGCCGGTGCCCGAGATGATCTCGGCATTGTGCACGGCCTCCCAGCTCTTGAAATTGCGCGAGCCGGGAAAGCCGTGGCCCTCGGGATTGCGCAAAAGGCCGGTGGAGACAGAGCCGAGGATGGTCTCTGCCACATAGACCAGCATCAGAGAGACGAGGATTTCGTTGGTGCCGAAGGTGGTCTTGAGCAGGGCCGGGATCATCGCCCAGGCCCAGCCGCCGAGCGCGCCCGCGACGATCATCAGGGGAAAGATCAGCGGGCTTTCCGATGGGTAGAAGGCTAGCCCCGCCGCCGCGCCGCAGATGGCGCCCATGATGTATTGCCCTTCCGCGCCGATGTTCCAGATCCCGGCGCGAAAGCCGATGCTGAGGCCGATGGCGATCAGGATCAGCGGCGCGGCCTTGACCAGCAATTGCGGCCGGGTGAAGCCCGCGAACTGGGCGTTGAAGATCGGATCCCAGAAGATCGTCCGGATCGCCTCGAAGGGGTTCGCCCCCAGAAAGGCAAAGAGGATGCCTCCCACCAGCATGGTCAGCAGTACGGCGAGAACCGGGGTGAGCGCGGTCCAGAGCCGCGATGGCTGCGGCCGTTTTTCGAGCCGGATCATGGCTGGGCTCCTTGCGCGGCGGTCAGGCGGCGGGGCGGGCGGGCGTCACGGGTCCACATGCGCCACCTCCATGTCATGCGCGCCGCCCATCATCAGGCCGATCTGTTCGATGTCCAGTTCTGCCACGGGCCGCGAAAGGGACAGCCGACCCTCATTCAGCGCGGCGAAGCGGTCGGAGACCTCCATCAGCTCATCCAGATCCTGACTGATGACGACGACCGCGCTGCCCTTGGCAGCGAGGTCCAGCACCTGTTGGCGGATAAAGGCGGCGGCGGCGGCATCGACGCCCCAGGTGGGCTGATTGAGGATCAGCACCTTGGGGTCCTGCAGGATCTCGCGCCCCACGACGAATTTCTGGAGGTTGCCGCCGGAGAGGGCGCGCGCGGCGGTGCCCGGGCCGGGGGTACGCACGTCAAAAAGGCCGATGACGTCCTCGGCGAAGGTCCGCGCCTTGCCCCAGGAAATGAACCCCCGCGACAGCAGCCCCTCGCGGCGGGCGGCGGTCAACACGCCGTTTTCGATCAGGCTCATGTCCGGTGCCGCGGCGTGGCCCAGCCGTTCCTCCGGGCCGGACAGAACGCCAAGATCCCGGCGCGCCACGGGACCGGCGCGGCTGATGTCGTCCTTGCCCATCAGGATGCTGCCCGCCGGTGCGGACCGCTCTCCCGAGAGGGCGGCCAGCAATTCGTCCTGACCGTTGCCCGCGACGCCGCCGATGCCCAGCACCTCTCCGGCGCGCACCTCAAAGCTGATGCCCCGCAGCGGGGTGCCAAAGGCACCGGGCGCCGGCATCTTCAGATCCCGCACGGTCAGCAGGACCTCCCCCGGTTCGGTGCCGCGTGCGGTGGGGGTGGCGAAGCTTGCCCCGACCATCATTTCGGCCAATTGCCGGGCCGAGGTGTCGGCGGGGGTGCAGGTGGCCACCTTCTTGCCCAGCCGCAGGATCGTGGCAGTGTCGCAAAGGGCGCGGATCTCTTCGAGCTTGTGCGAGATATAGAGGATCGAGGTGCCTTCGGCCTTGAGCTTGCGCAGGGTCTCGAACAGGATCTCAACCTCCTGCGGCGTCAGCACGCTGGTGGGTTCATCCATGATCAGCAGGCGCGGGTTCTGCAGCAGGCAGCGGATGATCTCGACCCGCTGACGTTCGCCCGCTGACAGTGTGCCGACGGTGCGCGACGGGTCCAGCGGCAGGCCGTAGGTTTCCGATACCTCGCGGATCTGGCGGGCAAGGTCGGACATGGGTGGCGGCGTTTCCATCCCCAGCGCCACGTTTTCGGCCACGTTCAGTGCGTCGAACAGCGAGAAGTGCTGAAACACCATGGCCACGCCCGATTGCCGGGCCTCGGATGGTTCGGACGGGGCATAGGGTTTGCCGTCCATCTGCATGCTGCCCTTGTCCGGCGCATTCAGGCCAAAGATCATCTTGACCAGCGTCGATTTCCCGGCGCCGTTTTCGCCCAGCAGGGCGTGAATCTCACCCCGGCCGATGTCGAAAGAGACATCGTCGTTGGCGATCACGCCCGGGTAGATCTTGGTCAGGCCCCTGAGGCTGAGGAGTGTATCGGCCACGCCCTGTCGTTTCCTTTTTGCCAAGTGAGTATCTGGCAGGCCGTGCCGATGGCAATGGCCTGCGGGTGCTTGCCAAGGCCTTTTTGCCCGATAGGACAGCATATGAGGTTAATTTGGGCAGCAGAATGCCCCAAAGATTGCAAACGTTTGCGGAAGCGCGCCCATTTCGTGTCCGAACCGATGAGCCCGCAAAAGGCAAAGCCATGCGACAGGGCCGCGTGGCAGATTGCGAGGTCGATTTCGTGACTATAGGTCAGGATCAGATGCGCGGCATCGGGCGGGGCAAGGGCCATCGCGCGTTCCGGTTGTGGCGCGGGCAACAGGCGAACATTCTCCGGTGGCGCCTGCGGAAAACGCTCTGGCCCGGTGTCGATCCATGTCAAGTCAAGGTCCGGCAAGGGGGCAAGCGTCCGGATCAGTGCGCGCCCGACGTGGCCCGCGCCCCAGATCCACAGCGGCAGGGCAGGGCGCAGCACTGGCTCGACCATCCAGCCCTGCACAAGTTGCGGTGCGGGCATTTCGCCCCGCCCGCGGGCCTTGTCGATCAGGCGGCGCACGGCCAGCGGCATGTCACCGGGACCACGGGCGAACAGGCCTTCCTGCGGCGCGGGCAGGCTTTGGGCATCAAACTGCTCGGTCAGCAGGGTCACGGCCCCGCCGCAACACTGGCCCAGTTCCGGGCCCAGGGGATGCCGCGTCAGACCGCTGCGCGAGAAGGCGGCCTTTGCCGCCTCATATTCCAGCGCGCCACCGCCGATTGTGCCGCTCTGGCCAAGACCGTCGCTGTCCGGCCAGACCAGCATGGCGGCGCCCACCTCGCGCGGGGCAGAGCCAGCAACTTCTGCCACCACGACCCGCGCCACCCGGCCATGGGCATCCACGGCCCTGCGCAGGGCGTCGGCATCGAAACTCACCGCCGCACCCGTTCGATGGCGGCCAGCAGCCGTTCCGGCGTGGCAGGCGCGTCCAGCGCCGGATAGCCCGGCCCGCAGGCGCTGACCGCATCGGACAGGGCCATCAGCGCCGAAATGCCCAGCATGAAAGGCGGCTCGCCCACCGCCTTGGAGCGATAGACCGTCTCCTCGCGATTCTCGCCATCCCAAAGCGCGACGTTGAACACCTCCGGCGCATCTGAAACTGCGGGGATCTTGTAGGTCGAGGGGGCATGGGTGCGCAGGCGGCCCTTGTCGTCCCAGACCAGCTCCTCTGTCGTCAGCCATCCCGCGCCCTGCACGAACCCGCCTTCGACCTGGCCGATGTCCAGAGCGGGGTTCAGCGAGGCCCCCGCGTCATGCAGGATATCGGTGCGCAGCATCCGGTTTTCGCCGGTCAGGGTGTCCAGAACGACCTCTGTGCAGGCAACGCCATGCGCGAAATAATAGAATGGGCGGCCGGTGCCCTTGATCCGGTCCCACGACAGCTTGGGCGTCTTGTAGAACCCGGTGGCCGAAAGGCTGACCCGGCCCGCGTAACAAAAGGCGGCTGCCTCGGCAAAAGTCATATCCGCGGCACCCGCCGACACGCGCTCATCGGCAAAGCGCACCTGATCCGGACGGCATTGGTGCAACTGCGCCAGATGCTCGGCCATGCGGCTGCGCAGGGTTTCGCAGGCGATGCGGACCGCCGCGCCATTCAGGTCAGACCCGGAAGAGGCGGCGGTGGCAGAGGTGTTGGGCACCTTGGCGGTGTCGGTGGCGGTGATGCGGACCGTCTCGATGGGCACACCAAAGGCGCGGGCCGCCACCTGCGCCACCTTCTGGAACAGGCCCTGTCCCATCTCGGTGCCACCGTGGTTCATGGAAATCGAGCCGTCCTGATAGACATGCACCAGCGCTCCGGCCTGGTTCAGATGTGACAGCGTGAAGGAAATGCCGAATTTCACCGGCGTCAGTGCCATCCCCTTCTTCAGGATCGGATGGACGGTATTCCACTCCGCTACCGCCGCCCGCCGCGCCGCGTAATCGCAGGAGGCGGCCAGCGCCCCGGTCATCTCGTGCAGGATGAAATCCTCGACCGTCTGACCATAGGGCGTGACGTTCCTGGGCTTCTTCTCTTTCGAAATACCGCCGGGGGGGGGTGCCGCAGGCAAGTGGGGGGCAGCGCCCCCCTCCACCACATCCGGGGAGGCGGGATCGTAAAAATTGGCGCGCCGCACCTCCAGCGGGTCGCGGCCCAGCACATGCGCCACGTGATCCATCACGCGCTCGATCCCCAGCACCCCCTGCGGGCCGCCGAAGCCGCGATAGGCGGTGGCGCTTTGCATGTTGGTGCGCAGACGGTGAGATTCGATCCGAACCACGGGCAGATAATAGGCATTGTCGGCGTGCAGCATGGCGCGGTCCGCCACCGGCAGGGACAGGTCCTGCGCCCAGCCGCAGCGGGTGTAGTGGCGGAAATCGATGGCCTCGATCACGCCGTCGGCGTCCACGCCGACGCGATAATCGATGCGGAAATCGTGGCGCTTGCCGGTGATGGTCATGTCGTCGTCGCGGTCATAACGCATCTTGGCGGGCCGCCCGGTGGCATGGGCCACCACGGCGCAGGCGATGGCCAGCGCGTTGCCCTGGCTTTCCTTGCCGCCGAACCCGCCGCCCATGCGCCGGGTTTCGACGCGAACGTTGTGCATCTGCAGGTTCAGCGCCTCGGCAACCTTGTGCTGGATCTCGGTCGGGTGCTGGGTGGAGGACATGACCAGCATGTCGCCATCCTCTTGCGGCAGCACCAGCGCGGCCTGTCCTTCGAGGTAGAAATGCTCCTGCCCGCCCATTTCGATACGGCCTTCGATCACATGGGCGGCGCTGTCCATGGCCGCCGCCAGATCGCCGCGCGACCAGATGCGCGGGCCTTCCTCGAACCGGCTGTCGGCCTCCAGCGCCTGTTCGATGGTCAGGATCGGGGCGATTTCCTCGGTCTCGACCCGCGCCCGCGTCACGGCGCGGCGGGCGGCAAGGTGGCTGTCGGCGGCAACCAGAAAGATCGGTTGGCCAAGGTAATGCAGGCTGCCGTCCGAGAGCATGGGTTCGTCATGGTTCGACGGGGAGCAGTCACAGGCGGAGGGCAGATCGGCATGGGTCCAGACGCCGACAACCCCGGGGGCCGCGCGCACGGCATCAAGATCCAGCGCGGTCAGCCTGCCCGCGGCGATGGGCGACAGGCCAAAGGCAAGGTGCAGGCAGTCGGAGGGTGTCGGGATGTCATCGACATAGCGGGCCTTGCCGGTCACATGCAGAGCGGCGGCGTCATGGGGCAGGGGCTTGGCGACGCTCATGCGCGGACCTCCAGCACGTCGGTGCGCAGGCCCTGATCCTCGGCCCAGGCGCGGCGCATCATGTTGCGGGCGGCGGTCAGTCGGTAGTCGGCGCTGGCGCGCATGTCGGTCATGGGGGTGAAATCCTGCGCCCATGTGTCGTGCAGGGCGTCCAGTGTCGCCTCTGTCCAGGGTTGGTTGATGAGGGCTTGTTCCACATGGGTGGCGCGTTTCGGAATGCCCGCCATGCCGCCAAATGCGATGCGGGCCGTGGTGACCGTGCCATCCGCGACGGTCAGGCAGAAAGCCCCGCAGACCGCCGAGATGTCCTGATCGAAGCGTTTCGACAGCTTATAGACCCGTAGGCAATCCGGCTGTTTGGGGATCGAGACGGCCTCGACAAATTCGCCCGGGGCGCGGTCCTGTTTGCCGTAGTCCAGAAAGAAATCCTCCAGCGGCAGGCTGCGGCGGGTATCGTCCTGACGCAGGTGCAGCGTGGCGTTCAGGGCAATGAGCGCAGGCGGGTTGTCCCCGATGGGGGAGCCATTGGCAATATTGCCACCGATAGTGGCGGCGTTGCGGACCTGCGTCGAGCCGTAGCGGCGGATCATCTCGGCATAGGCCGGGTGCCGGTCCTGCATCAGGGAATGCACACGGTCCATGGTGACACCTGCGCCGATGCGGAGGTCGGTTTCCGTCTCCTCGATCTGATGCAGGTCCTTGCAGCGATTCAGGAAGATGACCCGAGGCAGGTCGCGCAGTTGTTTCGTCACCCAGAGTCCCACGTCCGTGGCCCCGGCGACCAGAGTGGCGTCCGGATTCGAGGCGTAGAGCGCCGCGAGGTCATCCGAGGTTTCAGGGGCATGAACAGCGCCGGGCGGGCAGCCTGCCGCTTCCGAGGGAATTTTATGCCCAAGCAGCGCTTTGTCGGTGTCGATCCATCCCGGTCGCGGTGCGGCCTCGGCGGCGTGGGCGGCGCGCAGGATGGGCGCGTAGCCGGTGCAGCGGCACAGGTTGCCCGCCAATGCGTCCTTGTGGTTGGTGTCGCCCTTGGCATGGGCCACGGCCATCGAGACAGCAAAGCCGGGGGTGCAGAAACCGCACTGGCTGCCGTGAAAATCGATCAGGGCCTGTTGCACGGGATGCATCTGCCCGTCTTCGCTAAGTCCCTCGACGGTGCGCACCGCCTTGCCGTGCAGTTGCGGCAGAAAGAGGATGCAGGCGTTCAGGGCACGCGGGCCGTTTTCATCGCTGACCATGACGGTGCAGGCGCCGCAGTCGCCTTCGTTGCAGCCCTCCTTGGTGCCCTTGAGGCCGCGGCTGTCGCGCAGCCAGTCCAGCAACGTCCCGGTGGGGGCGACGTCGGTCAGCGACACGCTCTCTCCGTTGAGAAGAAAGGTGATGTTCATTGGGTAATGACCTGCCGCCTTACCGAATTGCCCGGCGTTTTCCGCCGGGTGCGCGCCCTCGATGCGGCGTAGAAAGCGCGCCAATCCCTGTTGTCGACCGTCAGGCTAGGCGCGGGAGGCGCGGCAAGGCAAGGGAAAACCGCCTCATTCTTGACCGACCCCGCCCGATCCGGCGCGAAAACGGGCGGGGTTGAGGGCTACAGGCTCTGCGCGAGGGCGACCATTTGGTCGGCGGCGGTGTTCCAGCCAGCGGTAAAGCCCATCTCTTCATGCTTGTCTCGGGTGGCGGTGTCATTGTGCAGGGCCGTGGCGGTATAGAAGGTGCCGCCGTCGCGGGCCTCGAAGGTGACGATGGCGGTCATGAAGGTCTGCGCGGCGGGGCGCCAGCCGCCGGTCAGCGCGTCGGTGAAGACAAGGCGCTTTTGCGGTTCGACCGCTAGAAAGCAGCCCTCGTTCGGCATGTCGGCCTGCGTGCCGTTGGGCAGGGGGCCCGTCATCCGGGTATAGAAGCGTCCGCCGGGGCGCAGGTCGATCTCGGCCTCTGTCACCTGCCAGGGTTTCGGGCAGAACCACTGGATCAGCAGCTCCGGCTCTGTCCAGCAGCGCCAGAGCGTGGCGGGGGCGGCATCGATCTGACGTTCAAGGCGCAGATCGCGGGCGGGGTCTATATCGAACATGGGTCAGTCCTTTTGCTGGGGAGCGTTCTGTTCAAGCGCGGTGGCAAAAGCCTGCAACCGGTCGGTCCGCGCCTCCCAGATCTGCCGCTGCCGGGCGAGCCAATCCTCGGCCGTGGCCAGTGGTGCTGCCTCTATGTGCACGATCCGGCTGCGGCCCTGTTTTTCAGAGCGCACGAGGCCTGCTGCCTCCAGCTTGTTCAGGTGCTTGAGGAAGGAGGGCAGCGCCATGTCATGCGGGGCGTGCAGGTCAGAGACCGGAGCGGGACCGGCGATCAATCGTTCGATCACCGCGCGGCGGGTCGGATCGGCGAGCGCGCCGAAGAAGGAATCAAGTTGGTTAGCCATATGGCTATCTAAATGGACGCTATTTCACGCGTCAACAAAAACTTAGCCGCTTGGCTAGGTTTCCGGCTTGTCGCGGGCGAGGGTTTCGCGCAGGGCAGCGACCTCATCGGCCACCGGGTCGGAGTGGCTGGCCGCGCGTTCCGACCATGCAGAGAAACGTTCCAGCAGGGGCAGGAAGGTTTCGACCTCTTCGGGTGTCCAGTCCTTGAGGAAGGAGCCCAGCACGAGGAACTTGTAGCTGCGCACCGCCTCGACGGCGCGGATGCCCGCCTCGGTCAGTTGCAGAACCGCGCGGCGGGCGTCCTTTTGGCTGACCGCGCGGCGCAGGTAGCCGCGTTTGATCAATGAGGAGGTCAGGCGGCTGGCGCGCGACGGGTCGATGGCAAGACGTGCCGCGACGGTCGAAACCATGGTTTCCTCACCGCCTGCCTTGCCGAACTCCCGGCTGGGGGCCCAGACCGCCATCAGCACGTCCAATTCCGCAAGGTCGAACGGCAGGTCCAGATCGGTCAGCGCGTGCAGGCCCAGCTCGCGCTTGGTGAACCGGCGCCGCCAGAGCTGCAGGATCGCGTCGATGTCCAGCGCGGCCTCTGTCACGTGGCGGGCAATCCCGGCGCGACCCATCTGCTGTTTCAGTTTTTCGTCGCGTGCGCTCATGCAGGTTCCGTTGTGCAAAATTGTATGCGTCGCGCAATTGCATGACGTTGACATGTAATTGCCCTTGGCACATATCTAGTGGCAGACCAAGAGTGTTGCAATTGCCTTGCCTGCCCCGCCGTCGCGGGTGTGGGCAGAATACGTCATGTCCGAGGTTTTCTTTATGTCCATTGCCGAAGCTGCCGTTCCCCAATCTGACAGCCGTGATCCGGCGGCCCTGCGTCTTGCGCTGGGGGCCATTGCGGCGACGCTGTTGTTTGCCTCATTGGGGCAGACCATCGTGACCACGGCCATGCCGATCATGGTTGCGGATCTGGGCGGGATGGAGCGTATGACATGGATCATCACCGCCTATCTCTTGGCCTCGACCATCGGCGCGCCGCTGGCGGGCAAGCTGTCGGATTTGTACGGGCGCAAGATCGTCCTGCAGGGCGGCATCCTTATCTTTGTGGTGGGCGCGGTGATCTGCGGCACGGCCGGGTCGATGGAAATGCTGATCGCCGGACGCACGGTGCAGGGGCTGGGCGGCGGCGGGCTGATCGTGACCTGCATGACTGCTGTGGGCGACCTGCTGCCGCCGAGAGAACGGGGCAAGGCGCAGGGCATGATGGGCGCAGCCTTTGGCGTGTCGACGGTGATCGGCCCGCTGTTGGGCGGGGCCATCGTGCAGAGCATCGGCTGGCACTGGATCTTTTTCGTCAACCTTCCCGTGGGCGTGGCGGCCTTTGTCGTGTTGAACCGGGCGCTGCCGACCCCGGTGGAGCGTTCGCGCAAGCCGGTGGATTACCTGGGCGCGGTGCTGTTGGCGGCGCTTTTGGGATCTATCGTTCTGTTGCCGAACGCGGGCAGCGCCTATGGCTGGGGCAGCGCAGAGGCGGCGGGGCTGATCGTTTTTGTCGCGCTGGCGCTGGCGGGCTTTGTCCAGACCGAGCGCCGCGCAAAGGAACCGATCCTGCCGCTGTCCCTGTTCCGCAACAACACCTTCCTTGTGGTGAATGCGGTGGGCTTTCTGGTGGGTATGGGGATGTTCGGCACGATCACGTTTCTGCCGCTGCTCCTGCAGATGGTGAAAGAGGTGTCGCCAACGACCTCTGGCCTGTTCCTTGTGCCGATGATGGGCGGGCTGATCCTGTCCTCGCAGATGGCGGGCAAGATCATGTCCGACAGCGGGCGGTACAAGCTGATGCCGACGCTGTCGACCGGGCTGCTGGCGGTCGCGCTGCTGGCGATGTCGAGCCTGAACGTGGACAGCCCCCTGTGGTTCATCGGGGCGGTCATGGTGATGGTGGGTGTCGGCCTTGGCCCGGTCTTTGCCGTGGGTGTGGCGGCGATCCAGAACGCGGTGCCGCGCAGCATGATGGGGGTCGGCACGGCGTCGACCAACATGTTCCGCCTGATTGGCGGGTCGGTGGGCACGGCGGTTTTTGGCGCGATGTTCAGCGCCGGGCTGATGCGCAACCTTGCCGGGCAGGTGCCCGGCGATTTCTCTGCCGGGATCGGCGCATTGGGGGCGGATATGGTGCGCGCCATGCCCGCAGAGACGCAGGCGCAGGTGCTCAGCGGGTTTTCGGATGCCTTGCACCCGATCTTCTGGGCAGCAGCGGCGGCGGCGCTGGTGGCCTGCCTTGCCTCCATGCTGTTGCGGGAGATGCCGTTGGGTGAGGCGTGATCCCGACACTCGGCGCTTTTCGTCGGGCGGGACACAAGATATCGTCGGGTCATGGCCGATCCGCGATTCATCCACCTCCGCCTTCATACTGAATATTCCCTGCTGGAAGGGGCCGTGCGGCTGAAAAAGCTGCCCGGCCTCATCGCCGACATGGGGATGCCCGCCGTTGCGGTGACAGACACCAACAACCTGTTTTCCGCGCTGGAATTTTCCGTCGGCGCAAGCGGGGCAGGGGTGCAGCCGATCATCGGCTGCCAGTTGGATCTGCGCTATGTCGACCCGCAACCGGGGGAGCGGGTGAAGCCGCCCGCGCCGGTGGTGCTGCTGGCGCAGAGCGAGACGGGGTATGAGCATCTGATGAAGCTCAATTCCTGCCTCTACATGCGCCGCGACAACGAGTTGCCGCATGTGACGCTGGAGGAACTGGCGACCCACTCCGAGGATCTGATCTGCCTGACCGGCGGGCCGGATGGCCCTGTGGGACGGTTGTTGCGCAACGGCAATCGCGCCCCCGCGCAGGCGCTGATGGACAAGTTGAAGGACATCTACGGCGACAGGCTATACGTCGAATTGCAGCGCCACCCGGGCGAGGACGGCGGCCTGCCCGAGGCCGAGCGCCTGTCAGAGCGCGGCTTTGTCGAGATGGCCTATGCCATGGACCTGCCGTTGGTCGCGACCAACGACGTCTATTTCCCCAAGGCCGAGATGTACGAGGCGCACGACGCGATGATCTGCATCGCCGAAGGCGCCTATGTCGACCAGCAGGAACCGCGCCGTCGCCTGACCGCGCAGCATTACCTGAAAAGCCCTCAGGAAATGGCGGTGCTCTTCGCCGATCTGCCCGAGGCGCTGGAAAACACGGTCGAAATCGCGCGCCGCTGCGCTTTCATGGCTTATCGGCGCGACCCGATCCTGCCGAAATTCGCCGACGATGAGGTCGCCGAATTGCGCCGCATCGCGAACGAAGGGCTGCAAAAGCGTCTGGCGGTGATCCCCCATGCGGTGACGCCCGAGCAATATCAGGAACGGCTGGATTTCGAGCTGGGCATCATCGAGGGGATGGGATTCCCCGGCTACTTTCTGATCGTTGCGGACTTCATCCAGTGGGCCAAGGACAACAACATCCCGGTCGGTCCCGGGCGGGGATCGGGTGCGGGCAGCCTTGTGGCCTATGCGCTGACCATCACGGACCTTGATCCGCTGCGCTATTCGCTGCTGTTCGAACGGTTCCTGAACCCCGAACGGGTGTCGATGCCCGACTTTGATATCGACTTTTGCATGGACCGCCGCGAAGAGGTGATCCGCTACGTGCAGGAAAAATACGGGCACGACCGGGTGGGCCAGATCATCACCTTTGGCGCCTTGTTGTCCAAGGCGGCGGTGCGCGACATGGGGCGCGTCCTGCAGATGCCCTATGGGCAGGTGGACCGCCTGTCCAAGATGATCCCGGTCGAGGGCGTCAAGCCGGTCAGCATCGAACAGGCCCTGCGGGATGAACCCCGATTGGCCGAAGAGGCGCGCAACGAAGAGGTCGTGGACCGCCTGCTGAAATACGGCATGCAGGTCGAGGGGCTGCTGCGATCGGCGGGCACGCACGCCGCCGGTGTGGTCATCGCCGACCGGCCCACGGATGAATTGGTGCCGCTGTACCGCGATCCGCGTTCGGACATGCCCGCGACCCAGTTCAACATGAAATGGGTCGAACAGGCCGGGCTGGTGAAGTTCGACTTCCTCGGCCTGAAGACGCTGACCGTGATCCAGAACGCCATGGACCTGATTTTCAAGTCCGGCCGCCCCCTGCACGTCGCCGCCGATGGGACGCAATTGTACGAACCGGCGGAGGGGGCGGAGAACCAGATCAACGCCATCCCGCTGGACGATGAGATCACCTACAAGCTTTATGCCGCTGCGAAAACGGTCGCCGTGTTCCAGGTGGAAAGCTCGGGCATGATGGATGCGCTAAAGCGCATGAAGCCGACCTGTATCGAGGACATTGTGGCGCTTGTGGCGCTTTACCGTCCGGGCCCGATGGAAAACATCCCGGTCTATTGCGAGGTCAAGAACGGCCTTCGCGAGATCACCTCTGTCCACCCGCTGATCGACCATATCCTTGAGGAAACCCAAGGCATCATCGTCTATCAGGAACAGGTGATGCAGATCGCGCAGGTCATGGCGAATTACACGCTGGGCGGCGCGGACCTTTTGCGCCGCGCGATGGGTAAGAAGATCAAGGAGGCGATGGACGCCGAACGCCCGAAATTCGAAAAGGGTGCGGCGGAAAACGGGGTCGAGAAGAAGAAGGCGACCGAGGTTTTCGACCTGCTGGAGAAATTCGCCAACTACGGCTTCAACAAGTCGCACGCGGCGGCCTATGCGGTGGTCAGTTATCAGACCGCCTGGCTGAAGGCGAACCATGCTGTCGAGTTCATGGCGGGTGTCATGAACTGCGATATCCATCTGACAGACAAGCTGGCGGTCTACTTCGAAGAGGTCCGCAAGGGGCTGAAACTGCCCTGGGTGCCGCCCTGCGTGAACCGCTCTCAGGCGAGTTTTGACGTGGTGAACGGCGAGTTGGTCTATGCGCTGGGCGCGCTCAAGAACGTCGGCATGGAGGTCATGCGGCTGGTCGTGCAGGGGCGTCAGGACGGCGATGCGGGCGAAAGGCCCTTCGTCAACATCTTTGATTTTGCCCGCCGCGTGGACCTGAAGAAGATCGGCAAGCGCCCGTTGGAGATGATGGCGCGCGCCGGGTGCTTTGACGTGCTGGATTCGAACCGTCGCCGGATTTTCGATTCGCTGGACGCCTTGGTTGCCTATTCGGCGGCGATCCATGAACAGAAGGGCAGCGCGCAGGTGTCGCTGTTTGGCGAGGCGGGCGAAGACCTGCCGGAGCCGCGTCTGTCACCCGTGTCTGACTGGTTGCCAGCTGAGCGGCTGGCGGAGGAATTCAAGGCGGTCGGGTTCTACTTGTCCGGCCATCCGTTGGACGATTACATGCCCGCGCTGAAACGGGCCGGTGCGATGACGCTGGAAGAAGTCACGCACAAGGCCGAAAATGCGCCCTTGGTGGCCAAGATTGCGGGTGTCGTGGCCGGGCGGCAGGAGCGGAAATCGGCGCGCGGAAACCGCTTTGCCTTTGCCCAGCTTTCCGATCCCACCGGGGCCTTCGAGGTGACGCTGTTCTCCGAAGCGCTGGAGAAATCGCGCGAATATCTCGAAAGCGGTTCCAAGGTGATCATCACGGTCGAGGCGACCATGGAATCCGATCAGCTGAAACTGCTGGGCCGGTCGGTGGCGCCGGTCGAGGCGGCGGTGGCGGGTGTCGGGTCCAGCGGGTTGCGCATCTTTGTCGAGACGGCGGGGGCGCTGCCACAGATCGCATCGGTTCTTGGCCGGGCGGCAGAACAGATGCCCAAGGCCGCGCGCGGCCCGATCCAGCTCTTGTTGTCCGATCCGGGTTTGCCGGGGGAGGTCGAGCTGGACGCTGGCGGCAGTTTCCCGGTCACACCGGAAATCAAGGGCGCGGTCAAATCGTTGGACGGTGTCCTTGCGGTAGATGAATTCTGAGCGGCAAGTCTTTGCGGACGGCAGTCTTTTGACGCATGGGGCGGTGGACGTGGAGGTCCCTGTCGCGCTAGAGACATGCGGTATGTCCTGGGGGAGAGCGTCATGCGGATGGCTTTGAAATCGGGGGGACTGGCGCTGTGCCTTGGTCTGTTTCTGGCAGGCTGCGGCGGTGATCCCCTGTCCGAGGTTCCGCGATACAGCGATGTGCCGCTGGCCGAGGGGGCGGGGCAGGCGGATGCGCTGACGCCCGAGACACCGCGCACCCCGGCCACGGATGACCGGCCCCGTCGCGGGCTGTTGGGCATTCTAGGCGCACGCGCCGACAGGGTGACGGGCGGCGATGGTGCCGAGACGGCCTCTGCCTCACGATTCCGTCGCGGCGGGGGGGAGCCCAAACCGGGTGCGCCGGATTACCGCGAGGTGCCGTTGGGCACGCAGTTGCCATATGGCGAGATCGCGCGGGTTTGCAGTTTCTCGAAACGCGATCTGGGGACGCAGGTCGAAGGCTATCCGGAACGTCGCAGCCAGTATGTCCTGTATGACGCACAGCCGGGGGCGACCTCCGCCCACAGTTTTTACCTGACCGGGTTCAAGGACGGTTGCGCGCGGACCTTTTCGGCGGCGCTGGTGATTTTTGGCTCTCCGGAAAGTTACGAACAGATCCACTACGGACCTTCGGGAGAGACCCAGCCGCTGTCGGAGACCGACAAGGCCTATGAGACGGTCAAGCGGCGGGTCTGCGGTGCGCGACAGGGCAGGCCCTGTGGGTCGAAGATGAATCAACTGGCGCGCGACACCGTTTTTGTCAGCGTCTACGAACGGTTCGGCAGCAATCCACGGTGGAAGAATATCCTGCTGCATGACGGCGAAGTGGCCGCCGTCGATCTCAAGGACTGAATGGGACGGAGGCGCCGCTCCTGCGGACCCTGCGGGCCGCAGATCGCCCCGCCCGCCGTCCCACCGAGTATCGGGTCAACCAGCCATATTTTTTGTTGTCGAGTGGCGGGGTGAACCCCGCCCTACGCGGTTGGGCTGGGCGTTGTGCCCGGACTGGTGAGGGTGTGGGCGGTGACCTTTCCTGTCGGAAAGGCACCCTTGCCCACTGGTCTCCCACGCCGGGACGTGGGCGACCTCAATAATGCGGGGGTCTTTCGTCGCCGAGGACGATGCCGCCGGAGCCTTCGGCCTCGCGGGCGGCTTCGCGTTGCAGCAGCATCTCGACCCGGGCCGTCAGGCGGGTGATCTCACGGTCCTGCCGTGCGACCATCTCCGAGAGATCGTCGATGGCCCGCAAGGCGTGGGCGAGGCGTTCTTCGAGAAGGGCGGTTCTGTCACTCATGCGTCGCGACTCCGGGCTGATGTGGCTTGTGCGTATTTTCAAAGAGAAGAAGCTGCAAGGCGGTCTGCTTGCCCCGCGTGGGGCAAAGGGATAGAGGGAGCGCGACATATCCGACAACCGGGGAAGACCCATGGCAAAACAGAAAAAAGCCCCGCGGCCCAAGGCGCAGACGCCCAAGGGATTCCGCGATTATTTCGGCTCTGACGTGACCGAACGGGCGGAGATGCTGAACGCGATTGCCGGGGTATACCATCGTTACGGGTTTGACGCGCTGGAAAGTTCCGCTGTGGAAACGGTCGAGGCGCTGGGCAAGTTCCTGCCCGATGTGGATCGCCCGAACGCCGGGGTCTTTGCCTGGGAAGACGATGACGATGGTTGGGTTGCCCTGCGCTATGATCTGACCGCGCCCTTGGCCCGGGTCTATGCCCAGCACCGCAACGATCTGCCCTTGCCCTATCGGCGCTATGCCATGGGGCCGGTTTGGCGAAATGAAAAACCGGGGCCGGGGCGGTATCGGCAGTTCTACCAGTGTGATGCGGACACTGTGGGCGCGGGTTCGGTGGCGGCGGATGCCGAGATCTGCGCGATGTTGTCGGATTGCCTTGAGACGGTGGGTATTCCACGCGGCGATTATCTGGTCCGGGTCAACAACCGGAAAGTCCTGAACGGGGTGCTTGAGTGCATGGGCCTTGACGACGACGGCCAGCGCGATGCGGTGCTGCGGACCATCGACAAGTTCGACAAGGTCGGTGAGGCCGGTGTGCGCGAGTTGTTGGGCAAGGGGCGGCTGGACGCCTCTGGCGCATTCATCGACGGGGTTGGATTGAGCGAGGCGCAGGCGGAGCCGGTGGTGGCGTTCCTGACCTCGGGGCGGCTGGATGCGGCAGAAACGCTGGCCAATCTGCGCGCCGCTATCGGCGAGTCCGCCGTGGGTGCGGAGGGTGTCGATGAACTTGAACAGATCGCGGCACTGCTGGAGGCACAGGGCTATGGCCCGGATCGGATCGTGATTGACCCCTCCGTCGTGCGTGGCCTTGGCTATTACACCGGGCCGGTGTTCGAGGCGGAACTGACTTTCGAGATCCTCGACGAGAAGGGCCGCAAGCGGCAGTTCGGTTCGGTCGCGGGGGGCGGACGGTATGACGATCTGGTGAAGCGCTTTACCGGGCAGCCGGTGCCGGCCACAGGTGTATCCATTGGGGTCGACCGGTTGCTGGCGGCGCTGCGCGAGAAGGGCCGGATCGGCGGCACGGTGCAGGGGCCGGTGGTTGTGACCGTGATGGACCGTGACCGCATGGCCGATTATCAGTCCATGGTGGCGGATCTGCGCAACGCGGGCATTCGCGCCGAGGTTTACCTTGGCAATCCCAAGAACTTTGGCAACCAGTTGAAATACGCGGACAAGCGTGAAAGCCCGGTGGCCGTGATTGAAGGCGGGGATGAAAAGGAGCGCGGTGTCGTCCAGATCAAGGACCTGATCCTTGGCGCCAAGCTGGCCGAGGAGGCCACGCTGGAGGAATGGAAAGAACGCCCGAGCCAGTACGAGGTGCCGCGCGGCGAATTGGTGTCCAAGGTGCAAGAGATCCTGGACCTGCACAAATGAGCCTGAGCCAGATCAAGTCGAAGGCCGCTGCGCTCAAGCAGGGGTTCGTGGAGGCGGGCGCGCAGCCGGTGGAATGCGCGGTGCTGTTGCCCGCCGAGACGTTGCTGGACCTTTATGGCGAGGATATTCGCACGCGGGCCTATGTCACCCATGATCCCGTAAAGGGCGAGGTCATGCTGCGCCCGGACTTTACGGTGCCGGTGGTTCAGATGCACATGGACGAGGGTGCGGACCCGGCCCGTTATACCTATGCCGGAGAGGTTTTCCGGCGGCAGGAAGAACACCCGGAACGCGCGTCCGAATACCATCAGGTCGGCTATGAGATATTTGACCGTGACGATCCGGCGGGTGCCGATGCCGAGGTCTTTGCCCGCTTTGCGGAGGTGCTGTCGCCCTATGGGTTACGCCCGGTCATTGGCGATATCGGCATCCTGATCGCCGCTGTTCAGGGACTGGAGATTTCCGAGGCGCGGCGCGGGGCCCTGATGCGGCACATCTGGCGGCCGCGTCGGTTCCGGGCTTTGCTGGATCGGTATTCCGGGCGGTCGCTGACGCCGCCGTCGCGGGTGGCGCTCTTGACCTCGATGGATCCGATGTCGGCGGCGGGACCGGTGATCGGGTTGCGTGACGCGGATGAGATCGCGGCACGGGTGGCGGCGCTGAAGGCGGATGCGGCGGAGGGGCCGCTGGCGGGCGGTCAGGTGGAACTGCTGGAAGAGCTGTTGAAGGTGTCAGAGACCTGCCTGAACGCGCTGGAGCATCTGCGCGACATCGCCGTGGATCTGCCTGCCGTGGGCGAAGCGGTCGAGCGTTTCGCGGCCCGATGCGAGGCGCTGACGGCACGGGGCGTCGACGTCTCTGGCCTGCAGTTCGATGCGAATTTCGGGCGGACCTCCATGGAGTATTACGACGGTTTCGTCTTTGGCTTTGCGGCGCAGGGGCGGGCGGACTGGCCGCTGGTGGCCTCGGGCGGGCGCTATGACGCGCTGACCCGGCAGTTGGGGGCAGGGCGCGAAATCCCGGCGGTGGGCGGTGTGATCCGGCCCGGCCTGCTGGTCGATCTGGAGGCGGACGTATGAGCGTGAAGCTTGGGGTGCCGTCAAAGGGACGGCTGATGGAAAAGACCTTTGACTGGTTCGGGGGCTATGGCATCGGTCTGGCGCGCAGCGGATCAGAGCGTGAATATTCCGGTGAGGTGACCGGCATCGAAGGTGTCGAACTGGTGCTGTTGAGCGCGGGGGAGATCCCGCGCGAACTGGCCGCGGGGCGCATTCATCTTGGCGTGACCGGCACCGATCTGGTGCAGGAAAAGCTGGTGCAATGGGATCAGAAGGTGGCGCCGCTGGCCGAGATGGGGTTCGGTCATGCGGATCTGATCGTGGCGGTGCCGGCCTGCTGGGTGGACGTGGATACGCTGGATGATCTGGATGCGGCGGCGGCGGCCTTTCGGGCGCGCCATGGCTTCCGGATGCGGATCGCCACCAAATATCACCGGCTGGTGCGGGGCTATCTGCATAACGGGGGGGTGGCGGACTATCAGTTGGTGGACAGCCAAGGTGCGACCGAAGGGACGGTGAAGAACCTGACCGCCGAGGCGATTGCGGATATCACCTCGACCGGTGAAACGCTGCGGGCGAACCATCTCAAGGTGCTGTCCGAAGAGCCGGTGCTGCGGTCGCAGGCGACCCTGTTCAAATCACGCATAGCGCCGTTGGACGAGGCGAAGCGTGAGACGCTGCGGACGCTGGAGGATCGGCTGGGGCTTTAGGCGCTGCGGCCTGAAGCGGCGTTCAGATAGGGCGCCAGCAGGTCGCGGACCGGCACCCGCGCGCGCAACCGCGTGGCCAACAGAACCAGTCCCGCAAGTTTGCGCTGAAGAAACAGCGCGTCGATTGGCGGGATCTCAGCATAGCCTTGGTCAAGGCCGAGGCGCTGACCTTCGGCGCGAAGCTGTTCCAGCAGGGTGGTGTCACCAAAGTCGAAGGGCTGCGCGCTGTTGAGCGCGGGGTGGATCATCGCAACCATGCGCAAGAGCGTGTCGACCTGATCGGCGGGTGTGTCCGGGCGGATGAACCCAGTGGTCAGTAGTGCGGCCCGGATGTCTTCGGCATGTCCGTTTGCGGCCGCCCGTAGCAGGCAGCGAAAGCCAGCGACGCTGGTTTGGTCAAACGCGCGGGCCGCGCCGAAGTCCAGCAGGACCAGCGTTTCGCCATCCGGGGCCAGCCTGTAGTTGGCGAAATTCGGATCGGTCTGGACGCGGTGCCAGTCAAAGACCTCGCGCAGGAAGAGGGTGAACAGCCGGGTCAGGGCGCTGTCGCGGGCCGCTTGCGGGTTGGATTCCAGCACCTCGATTGGGCGGCTGTCCATGAAATCCATCGCAAGCACGGTGTCGGTGGACAGATCTCGATGCGGGCGCGGCAGGGCGAACCCGGGGCTGTCCCGCAGCAGCCCGGCAAAGCGGTCCAGTTCCGCCGCCTCGCGCCGGTAATCCGCCTCTTCGTGCAACTGTTTGCGGGCTTCTTCCAGCAGGGGGGCAATGTCGATTCCGCGCGGGATCAGGCCGGAATAGCGCAAGAGCGTGCCGAGGTTGGCCACATCCGCGTCGATGGCCCCCCGGATGCCGGGATACTGGATCTTGAGCGCCAGCGCGCGGCCATCAGCGGCCACAACGCGGTGAACCTGCCCGATGGAGGCCGCCGCGACGGGCCGCGTATCGAAGCGTTTGAAGCGGCGCTGGAACCCCGCGCCATAGGCCTCTGTCAACACCTGTTTCAGCTGCTTGGGCGGCATGAAAAGGGCGTCCTGGCGCAACTGCGACAGGATCGCCGCCAGTTCCGGCGGCATAAGGTCAGAGGATTCCATCGAGAGGAGTTGCCCCAGCTTCATCGCCGCGCCACGCATCCGGGCCAGTTCGGTGGTCAAACGCCGGGCGTTGGCGGGGGTCAGCAGCAGGTCGCGCGGCGCGGGTCGCCGTCCGCGGGCAATGTCTCGCGTGGCGCCTATGGCCAGATTTCCAAGGATGGAGGTGGTCAATCCACCCATGCGCGCGGCACGCGCAATGCGCGATGTCGGAACGGCGACGCCGGGTCTGTCGGAACGCTTGCTCATGTTCCGCAGGTAGCGTGCCGTCGTCGCGCGGCGAGGGTCGGTGTCACGACTGATGGTTTCGGGCCAACGGATTGCCGCTGGCCCGAAACCGGTAGTAGATTACAGAAGGGCGTCTATGTCCGCTGCCGAGTGCCGTTCCTCCAGCAGACCGTCGCCCGTGCGGTTGACGATGCGCCCGCGCTGAACGGCGGGGCGGTCCAGAACCTCATCCGCCCAGCGGATGACGTTCTTGTAGCTTTGCACGTCCAGGAATTTGCCGGCGTTATAGCTCTCGCCGTGGACGGTGCGCCCGTACCAGGGAAATATAGCCATGTCGGCGATGGTATAGTCCTCGCCCACCAGATAGCGGTTGTCAGCAAGGTGCCGGTCCAGCACGTCCAACTGGCGCTTGACCTCCATGGCGAAGCGGTCGATCGGGTATTCCATGGGGTAGGGGGCATAGGCGTAGAAATGGCCAAAGCCGCCGCCCAGGTAGGGCGCGCTGCCCATCTGCCAGAACAGCCAGGACAGCATCTCTGCCCGCTTTTCCCGCGGTCCCTGGAAGGCGTCGAATTTTTCGGCCAGATGCATAAGGATCGCACCGGATTCAAAGACGCGGATCGGTGCGTCGCCAGAGCGGTCGACCAACGCGGGGATCTTGGAGTTGGGGTTCACCTCGACGAAGCCGGAACCGAATTGATCCCCTTTGCCGATCCGGATCAGCCAAGCGTCGTATTCGGCGTCGTGCCCAGCGGCCAGCAGCTCTTCGAACATGATGGTAACTTTGACACCGTTCGGGGTGCCCTGCGAATAGAGCTGGAACGGGTGGTCGCCAACCGGCAGTTCCTTGTCATGGGTCGGTCCGGCAATGGGCCGGTTCAAAGAGCCCCAAGTGCCGCCGTTTTCCTTTTCCCACGTCCAGACGTCGGGGGGAGTGTAGTTTTGGGTCATCGCGCAGATCCTTTCGTTGGCGACAACCTAAGGAATCGGAACAGGATTGAAAGAGGCCGCGCGACGGTGCACAGCAACTGTGCATTCATACGAAAGGACGGTCGGGATGGCAGTCGATGACCTGCCGGTGGCGCTGGTTCTGGGGGCACGGGTTCTGCCGGATGGGCGGCCGTCGCCCGCGTTGCGGCGGCGGGCCGTTCACGCGGTGTCGCTGTGGCGGGACGGGCGCGTCAGGGCGCTGATCCTGTCGGGAGGTGTCCGAACCAATCCGCCGGCAGAGGCGTTGGTTATGGCGCAGGTCTGCCGCGCGGCCGGTGTTCCGGAGACGGCGCTGGTGCTGGAGACCGGGGCGCTGACGACAGAGGACAATTTCCGCCTGTCCCGACCACTGCTGGAGGCATTGGGCGCGCGCAAGGTCGTGGTGGTCACGGACCGTTACCACGCGGCGCGGGCGCGGCTAATGGGACGGCGCGCGGGGTTTGACGTGGTGGTGGACAGCCCGGACCTGAAAGGCGCGCCGCCCCTTCGGGTGGCGCGCACATGGCTGCGCGAAATGGCGGCGCTATTCTGGTACTGGATCCGGGGCGCCGGGCGCTGAGGTTAGCACGGTCGGGCGGCTTAGCCGGGTACGACGATCTCGACAAAGCTGATCCAGCCGCCCTGACCGTAGACATTGACGATGATGTGGACGTTGCCCTGCATGATCGAGTTGCGGACATAGGGCGTCAGGTTGCTGCTGTTGACCAGTTGTTCCAGCCGCGCGCGGGTGTTGATGTCACCGAAATAGGGATCCCACTCATCGCCGTATTGGCTGATGCCGAAGCGGTGATAATTGGCGCGGTCCTGACGCAGAACCTGCGCCGGAGAGGACAGGCGGACCCCGTTGGAATTGTAGAGATCCTGATTGCCGATGTAGGCGCTGTAAGACCCCATCAACTGCTGTGCCTGTGCAACCGGTGCGGCAAGGAGCAGGGCGAGAATAATCAGAAATCGTTTCATGTAGAGCCTCTTTGGCAATCGCTTGTGATGCCTGATTCTATCAAGAGGCCGGAATCGTGGCCTTGATACAGGCCAATTCAGTTTGTCAAAGAACCCCGATATCCGCCAGCGCGCCGGCGAGTGCGGGGGGCAGGGGGTCTTCGGCTTCGCGGCCTGCGGGCAGATCCGGCGGCGCGTCGTCGGCGGCCAGATAGCGCCAGCCCTGAAAGGGGCGTTTCGGCGCGGTGGTGGTGCGGATCAACTCACGGTCCAGCACAAGCGCGCAGCGGTTGATGCCATCCTGACCCGTGACCGGATCAAGACGCAGGATGCGCTGGCGGCACTGGATCAGCCCCTGGATCACCCAGTAGATAGAGCCACCGTTCAGCACCTCTGCCTCGCGTCGGGGCCACATGCGGGTGATGTGACGCGGCAGGCCGTCGGCGGTCTGATCCGCACGGCTGTCCTGCCAGGCCTTGAGGGTTGTGACGTCCTCGGTGCCGACGCTGAGTTTGAGAAGATGAACGGTCTTGGCCATGAGTCCCCCGGTGGAGGCAGATCATAGAGGACCGGCGCGCGGCGGCAAGCCGGGGGCGTGCTGCGTGCTCCTGCTTCGGGCGCGGGACGCACGCTTGAGCGGTGGCCGGGACTGTGCCAGCCTTGGCTGGCGTGACAGGGGGCGAGCATGGAGATCGGATTGCGGCGCTATGCCGAATTGGACGGCAAGACCATACTGATTTGCGTCGGCGGGACCAAATGCGCGACCAGTTGGCTGCACGGCTATCTGGACAGCCTGCCGGGCGTTTCCGCCAGTCCCTTGAAGGAGATGCATTTCTTCAACCGGAAGTTTCCGCAGAACGCGCTGAGCGACATGGACCTTTTGGCGGTACGGCGGCTGATGCTCTATTTGTCCAAGGCGCCTGATCCTGTGGCCATGCTGAACGGCGCGCCCGGGGTGCAGGCGGCGCTGGACCGGGTGCAGATGATCTATGACGACGATGCCTACTTCGGGCATTTCGCGCGGCTTTGCACAGGGGAAACGCGGGTGCTGTGTGATGTGACGCCGGCTTATTCAGTACTGGGTGCGGAGGGGTTCGCGTGGATGCGCGCGGTCTGCCTCGAACAGGGCATGCGGTTGCGGGTGGTCTTTGTCATGCGCGACCCGGTGGATCGGTTCTGGTCGCAGCTGCGGCACATGCAGCAACAGACGATCATCGACGACGCAGTAAAGGCTTGGCCCACGGCGCTGCAATCAAGCGCGATTTTGGCGCGCGGGGATTATCGTGCGACCGTATCGGCGCTGGATGAGAGCCTTGCCGAGGGAGAGGTGCTGTACCTTTTCTATGAATCCCTGATGCAAGAGGCCAATTTGCGGCGTCTGTGTGATTTTGCGGGCGCCCCGTGGCAAGCGGCGGAGACCGGTGTGCGCCGCAATGAAACCGAAGTCCGGTCCGACCTGCCAGAGGACGCGCGCGCGGCGTTTCACGCCGCCCTGACGCCGCAATACGCCTTTTGCCATGAGCGGTTTGGCGCCGAGGTTCCGGTAGGGTGGCAGGGATAACCTGACTGTCGTGATAGCGGACCATGCTGCATCATTCCTTCATCCTGCGAACATTTTGGCGGGACAGATTTTCATTTCCGGGTTCAGCCCGATGATTGAGGAGTTCATTCCATGCCCGAAGATGGCTTTGTCTTTACATCCACGGTTGCCGAAAAGCGCGACGAAACCTTCACCCGCGATTTTGGCGAGACCGATCTGCGCCAGATGACGAACGCGATCACCAAGGAGGCGTCTTTGGTTCCCCTTCACGACGGGATCGAAGATGCCGAAACCATGCCGGATCTCATGCCGGGAGACGATTTCTGGCTCTGAAGGCCGCCTGACCTGTTCCTTTGGTCTGAGTGCCGCGTCAGCGAACGAATGCGCTGACGCGGTTTTTTGTCGGGTTCCGTTCAAACACGATACATTTTTTCCCGCGGGGGCAAACGCGGCAGAGGGGCTGGACTTTCCCAATCTCGACATGGCGACGAAGGCCGTGGTCATGGGGGCCGGCATGGTGATGGCCGACCTTGTTTTGTGCTGGCAGGAACTGGAAGCGGGGGTTCTGGTGGCGCCGTTGCCCGATCATGTCGCACCATCGCCGCTTGGCGGGATCTGCATGATCGGGTGCTATAACAACAGCGCATAATGCGCCTTGTTTGCAGGGGCGAGCACCCCGCCTGTTGCGCAAGGCGCACCGCCGCCCCAGAGCCCCATTCGATTTAAAGCGGGCGGACCTGTTCCATTTCGATGGCGGAGGAGGCGCGCATCGCGGGTGGCAGGGAGTACGCGATGCCTCAGGCCTTTTCCTCGATATCATTGGGCGGGGAAACGCCAAGTGCGCCGCTGCGCTCCGCCAAGGTCAATTTGCGAATGCCGGGGGCTGACAAAGGGGCTGCCGCATGATCTGGGGTCAATCAGGGGAATGCCGTCAATCAGTTGTGGAATTTTCCTGTTAGAGCTACATTGTTCAGCCTGCCACCAAAGGGAATCGCTCGCCATGACCCGCTTTGCCGCCCCCATCGCCGAACAGATCTGGGACATGAAATACCGCCTCAAAGAGGCCGACGGAACGCCCATCGACCTGAGCGTCGAGGACAGCTGGCGCCGGATCGCGCGGTCGCTGGCCTCGGTCGAGCCGGACCCGGCGGTCTGGGAAGAGACCTTTTATGACGCGCTTGAAGATTTCAAATATCTCCCGGCAGGGCGGATCACGGCGGGCGCGGGCACAGGGCGCAGCGTGACGCTGTTCAACTGCTTTGTCATGGGCACGATCCCGGACAACATGGGCGGCATTTTCGACATGCTGAAAGAAGCCGCGCTGACCATGCAGCAGGGCGGCGGCATCGGTTACGATTTCTCGACCATCCGGCCCAAGGGGGCGCCGGTGACAGGCGTGGCGGCGGATGCCTCCGGACCGCTGTCGTTCATGGATGTCTGGGACGCCATGTGCCGCACGATCATGTCGGCGGGCTCGCGCCGGGGCGCGATGATGGCGACCATGCGCTGCGATCACCCGGATATCGAGGATTTCATTTCCGCCAAGGCCGACAGCGCACGCCTGCGCATGTTCAACCTGTCGGTTCTGGTCACGGATGCCTTCATGGAGGCGGTCAAGGCGGACGGCTCGTGGGAACTGCAATTCGACGGCGTGGTCTACCACACCCTGCCGGCACGCGACCTGTGGAACAGGATCATGCGTGCGACTTATGACTATGCAGAGCCGGGCGTGATCTTCATCGACCGGATCAATCAGGCCAACAACCTGAACTACTGCGAGACGATTTCCGCCACCAATCCCTGTGGCGAGCAGCCGCTGCCGCCCTATGGCGCCTGTCTTCTGGGGTCGATCAACATGTCGCGGCTGGTGGCGAACCCGTTCGAGGATCAGGCCCATATCGACGAGGCGCAGCTGGAAAAGCTGGTGACCACGGCGATCCGGATGATGGACAACGTGGTCGACGCCTCGCGCTTTCCTCTGGAGGCGCAGCGGCTGGAAGCACAGAACAAGCGGCGGATCGGTCTTGGGGTCACGGGCCTCGCCGATGCCCTGTTGATGTGTGGTCTGCGCTATGGCTCCGAAGAGGCGGCGGAGATGACCGAACGGTGGCTGAAGCTGATCGCCCGCGCCTCTTATCTGGCCTCCGTGCAATTGGCCAAGGAGAAGGGGCCATTTCCCCTGTTCGACGCCGAGAAATACCTCGCCTCTGGCAACATGATGGGCATGGATGAGGACGTGCGGGAGGCGGTGCGCAAACACGGCGTTCGTAACGCTCTGGTTACCTCCATTGCGCCGACGGGGACGATCTCGCTTTACGCGGGCAACGTGTCGTCGGGGATCGAGCCGGTCTTTGCCTATGCCTACACCCGCAAGGTGCTGCAAAAGGATGGCACCCGGACCGAGGAAGAGGTGGTCGACTACGCGGTGCAGATGTACCGCGAGAAGTTCGGTGCCGAGGCGGAGTTGCCGAAGTATTTCGTGAACGCCCAGACGCTGGCGCCGCTGGACCACGTTCGGATGCAGGCGGCGGCGCAGCGGTGGGTGGACTCGTCGATCTCCAAGACGATCAACTGCCCGGAGGATATTTCCTTTGAGGATTTCAAGGACGTCTACATGGCGGCCTATGAGAGCGGCTGCAAAGGCTGCACGACCTACCGTCCAAATGCGGTGACCGGCAGCGTGTTGAGTGTGTCGGAGGAGAAGCCGAAGCCCCTGCCTTCGCTAGGCGATCCTTCGGAACGATTGGCTTTTGCGATGAAGCAAGCCGGTTACGACATGCCGTCCAAATTTGCGGACGCAGTCGGGATAGAACGGACGCACGTTTCGCGCGTTCTTTCAGGGAAACAAGATCTCTCCAAAGCGCGTGCCCAAGAGTTTTCAAAAGCGTTGGGCGTGACAGCTGGCTGGTTACTATTTGGTGACGAGAACTCTCCTGAGGTCGTTGCCAAAACGGACGCCGAACCCCTCCAACCCCACGGCGATGTCATCTACATGTCCGAACCTCTGGATCGCCCGACCGAATTGGAGGGTGCAACCTACAAGCTTAAATGGCCGGACAGCGAACATGCCATCTATCTGACAATCAACGATATTGTCGTAGGCGGCCATCGACGCCCCTTTGAGGTTTTCATCAACTCCAAGAACATGGAGCATTTCGCCTGGACGGTGGCTCTGACCCGGATGATCTCGGCTGTGTTCCGGCGCGGCGGGGACGTGTCTTTTGTGGTGGAGGAACTCAAGGCGGTCTTTGATCCGCGCGGCGGCGCCTGGGTGCAGGGCAAATACATCCCCTCGATCCTTGCGGCCATCGGCGGCGTGATCGAACGGCACCTGATCGCGACGGGCTTCCTCGAAGGCGAAGGCATGGGCCTGAAGAGCGACCCGCAGGCGCAGGTCGTCAACCTCGACCAGCCCCGCGGCCCGGCCTGCCCGAACTGCGGCCAATACGACATGCGCATGGTTGAAGGCTGCATGACCTGCGGCTCCTGCGGCCATTCCAAGTGCTCTGGGTGAACACCGTGTGAAAGGGTCTTCTGTCGCGTAACCGAGCTCAAATAACGCGCGTTAGGAACTGCTTCGGTCTGCCGCAAAGGGTGTCTTGGCGAGGCCATGACCGTGACAGGTGCAATTTTTGGGCTGCTGGCGCACTTTGGGCACGCCTCCAAGGGCGGTCTGGAGCGCGCGGGGCGCATAGATTTCGTTCAGAAGCCGGTGATGAGGACGCCCTGGGTCGGTGACGCCGGGCGCAAGAACGCGTTGGCCGTCTATTATTCGGGCAAATCGACCAAAATAGACAGCTCCCGCGCGGTTTAGTTGCGAATGCTTCGCAATAGCGTTGACTTTTGCGAATTGGTCGCAATATAGATGGGGAGAAGAAGGCGCCCTTCCCGCGCCGCGTGGCCGGAGGGCGCCTCATCTATGAGGTGTTGCAACGGATGCTGACGAAACGCGAATTTCTTACAGGACTGGGGGCTTCGGCGCTTGTGCTGAACGCATCTGGCGCCCGTGCCGGGGGCACGCTGACAGTTGTTACCACCACCGGCATGATCGCAGATGCGGCGCGGCAGGTGGGTGGGGATCTTGTCGAGGTCAAAGGGCTGATGGGCGCGGGTGTGGACCCGCACAGCTATCGCCAGACCCGCAGCGATATCGTGGCGTTGGCCAAGGCCGATGTGGTGCTGTGGCATGGGCTCTATCTTGAGGCGCAGATGGAAGATTTCCTGCGCGAATTGGAAGAGCGCGGCACCGTGACCGCCGTGGCCGAGGGGCTGCCGCGCGATCTGTTGCTGGCGCATGAGGACTACCAGAACAAGTTCGATCCGCATGTCTGGATGACGCCAAGGCTTTGGGCGCTGGTGGTCGAAAACGTGCGTGATGCGCTGATCGCGGCGCGCCCGGACGCCGAAGAAACCTTCCGCGCCAATACCGTGGCGCACCTGGCAGAGCTTGAAGCACTGGAGGCCTACGTTGCCGGTGTTCTAGCCACGGTCCCCGAGGAACGGCGGATGCTTGTGACTGCGCATGATGCCTTCAATTACTTTGGAAACGCCTATGGTTTCGAGGTTCTGGGCATTCAGGGGATCTCGACCCAGTCCGAGGCCGGGTTGCAGCGGATTGCCGAACTGGTGGACGTACTGGTCGAGCGCAAGATCGGCGCGGTATTCGTGGAAAGCTCTGTCTCGGATCGCAACATCCGCGCACTGATCGAAGGGGCGGCGTCCAGGGGCCATGAGGTGGTGATCGGCGGTGAGCTATATTCCGACGCCATGGGGGAACCCGGCACCTATGAAGGCACTTATCTTGGTATGATTGACCACAACGCCACTGTGATTGCGCTGGCCCTTGGCGGCGACGGTCCGCGGACCGGCATGAACGGGATGTTGAACGGATGAGCGATCGCCCGATTTCCCTTGCCGCGCAGGACGGTCAACCGGTTTCGGTGGACACTGCGGATGTGCCCTTGGCCCTGCGCGGTGTGACTGTTTCTTACGGTGAAAAACCAGCGGTGTTTTCCGTCGATGCCAGCTTTCAGCCCGGGTCGATGACGGCAATCATCGGCCCGAACGGCGCGGGCAAGTCGACCCTGCTCAAGGCAGCGCTGGGCGTGGTCCCCCGCCTGTCGGGAGAGGTGACGGTCTACGGTCAGTCGCTGGAAAAGGCGCGGGCGCGGATCGCCTATGTGCCGCAGCGGGCCAGCGTCGATTGGGATTTTCCGACCACCGTGATCGACGTTGTCATGATGGGGCTGTACCGCCGCGTGGGTCTGTTGGGCCGTTTCACGGGTGCCCTGAAACGCCGCGCCACGGAGTGTCTTGACCGGGTCGGCATGGGCGGCTTTGCCGACCGGCAGATCGGTCAGCTATCGGGCGGCCAGCAGCAGCGGGTCTTTCTCGCCCGCGCGCTGGCGCAGGATGCGGATCTGTATCTTCTGGATGAACCCTTTGCCGGGGTCGATGCCGCGACAGAGCGGGCGATAATCGACGTGCTGAAGGGATTGAAAGCGGAGGGCAAGGCGGTTGTCTGCGTGCACCATGACCTTGCCACGGTGCGCGATTATTTCGACCATGTCTTCATGATCAATGTCCGCCGCATCGCCGAAGGGCCGGTCGCCACGACCTTTACGCCCGAGGCGCTGAATGCCACCTATGGCGGCCGGCTTGCGGCCACGCATATCGACCAGTTGCAACTGACAGGCGGCACGTGACACCCTTGATCGAGGCGCTACTGCTGCAGGCAGGTTACAACGCAGCTCTGGTGGCTGTCGGGGCTGCGCTGTTGGGCTTTGCAGCCGGCGCGGCGGGCACATTCCTTTTCCTGCGCAAGCGCGCGCTGGTCTCCGATGCAGTGGCCCATGCGACACTGCCGGGTGTCGGACTGGCGTTTATCCTGATGGTTGCCTTGGGCGGCGACGGGCGCAACCTGTTGGGCCTCTTGGCCGGATCGGCGCTGACAGCGGGCTGTGGATTGCTGGCCGTCGAATGGATGTCGCGCCGCACGCGCCTGTCAGAGGATGCCGCGATCGGGGCGGTGCTGTCGGTCTTTTTCGGTCTCGGTGTCGTGATCCTGACCGTGATCCAGACCATGAGCTCCGGGCGGCAGGCGGGGCTGGAGGGCTTTCTGCTCGGCTCAACCGCCGGGATGCTGTTTCAGGACGCGGTTGTGATCGCCGTTGGCGGATCCTTGGCCGTGCTGGCGACGTGGCTGCTGCGCAGGCCGATGACCATGGTCGCCTTTGACGCGGAATATGCGGCGACCAACGGGGTCAACGTGGCGCGGATCGACATCGCGATGATGGCGCTGGTGATGGCCGTGACGGTGATCGGGTTGAAACTGGTCGGGCTGATCCTGATTGTCGCCATGCTGATCATTCCCCCGGTCACGGCGCGGTTCTGGACCGAGCGGGCCGAAGGTGTGGTCTGGACGGCAGGGGCCTTAGGTGGAACTGCGGGGTATGTCGGCGCGGCCTTGTCGGCGTCGGCCCCGGATCTGCCCACCGGGCCGATCATCGTTCTCGTTTCCGCCACGCTGTTCCTTCTGTCCCTGTTCCTTGCCCCAGCGCGCGGCGTCGCGGCGGCTGTGTTCCGGCACCAGCGTTTCCAGAGGCGTGTGCACCGGCGTCAAGGGTTGCTTGCCCTGGCCCGATATGAGCCGATCCATGATGAATTCACGCTCAAGGTGCTAAGAAACGAGGGGCTGATCCGCCCGGATGGCGTCGCAACCGAAACCGGCCGCGCCATTGCGGCCAAGGTGGCGCGCGATGAACACCGCTGGGATGTGGCGCGCGAGATCCATCAGGACACCGGCCTGACGGGGCGTTACGACGGTCTGACGCCCATCGAAGAGGTCTTTGCCCCGGATGAAATAGCCGAGTTCGACCGCCAGATCGGCGGCCCACGCCCGGTGGGGGAGGGGGCCTGATGGGCGCGGATTTTGTCATGTTCTCGCTGACGCCGATGTTGATTGGCGTTCTGGCCTCTGTCGCCTGTGCGCTGCCGGGGAATTTCCTGATCCTGCGGCGTCAGGCGCTGATTGGCGATGCCATCAGTCATGTGGTCCTGCCCGGTATCGTGGTGGCCTTTTTGCTGACTGGCGTGGTGGCCGCGGTGCCGATGCTGCTGGGCGCGGCGGGCGCTGCGGTTGTGGCGGTTGTTCTGATCGAGGCGATCAAGCGTCTGGGCCGGATCGAGCCGGGGGCGGCAATGGGCGTGACCTTTACCACGCTCTTTGCGGCCGGTGTGTTGCTGCTGGAACAATCCGACACCTCCGATGTGCATCTGGACGTCGAGCACGCGCTGATGGGCAATCTGGAGTCGCTGGTCTGGTTGCGGGCAACGGACTGGTCGTCCTTGCTGGACCCTTGGGCGCTGTCGGGCCTGCCGGAAGAACTGCCGCGCATCGCCGCTGTTTGCGCCGGGGTGATCCTGCTGACGCTGCTGTTCTGGCGCTGGCTGAAGATATCCACCTTTGACGAAGGGTTTGCCCGCACGCTGGGCCTGCCGGTATCGGCCATCGGCCTTGGGCTGGTGATCACGGCGGCGGTGGCGGCGGTCGCAGCCTTTGATGCGGTCGGATCGATCATCGTGATCGCCATGTTCATCTGCCCGCCTGCGGCGGCGCGCCTGATGACCAACGGGCTTGAGCGGCAGGTCTGGTGGTCTGTTCTGTTCGCTGTGATCTCAGCGGTGGCGGGATATGTGCTGGCAGGTTACGGTCCGCTCTGGCTGGGAGCGGAGCACGCGGTCAGCGCGGCGGGCATGATTGCCACCGTTTCCGGCGTGATCCTTGCGCTGGCTTGCGTTTTCGGCCCACACCGCGCGCGCATGGGGGCGCGGGCTGAAGGCTGACGAAGCGGTTCCCAAGGGACATCTCCCAAGCGCTGGGGCAGTTTGCAGCCCGGCAACGCCTTTGAATTCTGGACAGCAATTCTGGCAGGACGGGGTCTCTCATGACATGGTTCGACTTGATGACGGGGGCATCATCAGATCTGTGAGGATACCATGGAAACATTCGGTCAGCTTATGTTCACTCGGGCCGTACAGGCCGAGCAGGACAAGCGTGGCTCTCGCGCTTTGTGCGACAGTCTGGCCGCGCGTGCGGCGCCCACGGCGCTGGGCGACGAAGAACGCGCCTTCATCGAAAGCCGGGACAGTTTCTACATGGCAAGCCTGTCGGAAACCGGGTGGCCTTATGTTCAGCACAGGGGCGGCCCGGCCGGGGTCCTGCGCGTAATTGGCCCCACGCGTCTGGGCTTTGCCGATTATCGTGGCAACCGGCAGTACGTCTCGACCGGAAACCTTGCGGGAAATGACCGGGTGAGCCTGTTCCTGATGGACTATCCGCGCAAGGGGCGGTTGAAGATCCTCGGCCATGCGCAGATCGTCAACGCTGAGACCGATCCGGTGCTGGCACAGAGATTGTCAGCGCCGGACGCGCCAGCGGCAGAGCGGCTGGTGACAATAGATGTGGTCGCATTTGACTGGAACTGTCCGAAATACATAACGCCACGCCTGACCGAAGACGAGATCGCCGCAGTCCTTGGCCCACGGCTGCAGGAGATGACAACCGAAATAGAGCTGTTGCGCGCGCGGCTGGATCAACTCGATCCGGAGTGGCGCAACAAATAACGGGCCCGCGCTGGGCGGACCCGTCAATTGTTGCGAGACCGATAATCAGGCAGCAGGTCTGGAACTGACCACGCCGACAGTGACTGAATCCGTCATTTCTAGGCAATCGTCGTCGGACAGATGCATCAGTTCGGCCAGACGCGCCCGCGCACGGCCCACCCGGCTTTTTATAGTGCCGATTGCGACGCCGCAGACCTCGGCCGCCTCTTCGTAGGCAAGCCCCTGCGCACCCACCAGCATCAGCGCTTCACGCTGGGTGTCTGGCAGTTGGTCAAAAGCGGTGCGGAAGTCACGCAGGGTCAGACGACCGTCGTGGTCGGGCTTGGCGGCAAGGCTTTCGCTCATGCTGCCATCGGTGTCTTCGACCTCGCGCTTGCGCTTGCGGCGGAGCGAGTAGAACGTATTGCGCAGGATCGTGAACAGCCAGGCACGCATGTTGGTGCCTTCCTCGAACTTATCGATGTTTGTCCAGGCCTTGACCAATGTCTCTTGGACAAGGTCATCGGCGGTTGCGCCATTGCGCGTCAGGCTGAGGGCAAAGGCCCGCAGTGAGCCGATATGCTCGGTCAGTTCGCCACGGGGATCAGGCATTGTCGCCACCTTTACCCTTGTCTTCAGCCGCTTTAAGCTGCGACAGCAGATCCATGAACCTGTCCGGCACCGGCTCTTGGACGGTCTCGTCAAAAGCCTGCCGGAGATTGCGGTCGATTTCTTCCGCAATTCTTGAATTCAACTTTTTTTGCGTCATCTGGTTTGTCATCTTTGTCTCGCAACGCCTCGGTACGGAACCAAAACGCTGCACGGTGCGTTTGGTTCCAAGATTAGGCCAAAAAACTGGAGCGACAAGAATGAACGGTCCTTCGACGACGGACATGACCACCGCAATCGGCACCAACCTTCCTTACCTGCGCCGCTACGCACGCGCACTCACCGGCCAGCAGGACAGCGGTGACCGTTACGCCGCCGCGACGCTCGAGGCGATCCTGGCCGACCCGGGTCAGTATGACAGCGCGCTCACCGGAAAGGTGGCCCTGTTCCGGGTGTTCCACGCGATCTGGAGTTCCTCCGGAATGCCGGTCGAGATCACCGGCGAAACAGGGCTGGCAGCGCGCGCGCAGAAACACCTTGCCCGGCTGACCGAAAACACGCGTGAGGCACTGCTCTTGCACACGATCGAGGAATTCTCGATCGAAGAGGTGGCGCAGATAATGCAGGTCGACACTGCAGAGGCCTCGCAATATGTCGACACCGCCTTCCTAGAAATGCGCGATGCGATTTCCGGCAAGATCATGATCATCGAGGACGAGGCCGTTATTGCGATGGACCTCGAAAGCATCGTGATGGACATGGGCCACCGTGTCACCGGAGTTGCCCGGACGGAGACTGCGGCGCTGGATCTGGCCTCCAAAGAAGCGCCGGACCTGATCCTTTCCGACATCCAGCTGGCCGACAACTCCTCGGGTATCGACGCGGTCAACCAGATCCTTGCGCGGGATGGCGACCGGCCCGTGATTTTCATCACGGCCTTCCCGGAACGCTTGCTGACCGGCGAAGGGCCGGAACCGGCTTTCCTTATCTCGAAGCCTTATACGGAAGATCAGGTGCGGTCGGCTGTCAGCCAGGCACTGTTCTTTGCCTCGACCGAGACCCTGTTGCCCTGAAGCGCCAAACCCGCGTGACAAGAAAAAGGCCCGCCAAACTGGCGGGCCTTTATTGATCTGCCAGGGTCAGCTTTTTGACAGAGCGCGCAACATCCAAGCAGCCTTTTCGTGAAAGGCGCTGCGGGCAGTGGCAAGGTCCTCTGTCACCGGGTCCTTGTGCGCGCCGGAGAGTTCGACCAGCGCGTGCAGGCGGTGAGCCAGCTTTTCATGATCGGTGGCCAGATCATCGATCATCTCGGCAGCGCTCGGCTTGCCGGTCAGATCATCCACACGCGCACGTTTGGTGATGTCCTCCAGCCGCGAGGGTGCCAGATGGCCAAGGGCCCGAATACGCTCGGCCAACTCATCCGCGGCGGCAAAGAGATTCTGGTACTGTTCTTCGGTCAGGTTGTGGACGGCAAAGAACAGCGGGCCTTCGATGTTCCAGTGATAGGCATGCGTCTTGAACAGCAACCGGTAGGTATCGGCCAACACATTGGCGATACCGTCGGCAAGCGTTTCAGTATTGCGAACGCCGGTAGAGACGGCGTCTTCGGTCGGGACGACTTTCAGTGCGTCGGTCATGAAAAGCTCCTTGATTGATCATTCCTCCAAACAACGGGACGTGCCCGGAAATCGTTCCGAAAAGGATCTTTCACACAAATCAGGGAACCGGGCCCGGGCCGGTGCGTTTGTTATCCAGACGGAAGGAAAGGTCATGGCGGACAGTAACCAATCCTCGATCAAGAACGAAGAGACCTACGAGGCGTTGCGCGACAAGGGCTATGACAAGTCCAAGGCAGCCGCCATCGCCAACGCGCAGGCCAACGACGACATGGACCCCTCGACCAAGGGCGGCAAGGCACCGCCCTACGAAGAGTGGACCAAGGACGATCTCTACGAGCGCGCGCAGGAACTCGACATCGAGGGGCGTTCGGACATGACCAAAAAAGAGCTGATCGCGGCGCTGCGTAACTGAACGTGCCGCACCACACAGAAAGGACTAATACAATGGGTATCGAAATCGCAGGCCTTGGTGGCCTTATCGTTCTGGGCCTCTCCATCTGGGCCATCGTCAACATCGTCGGATCTGGTGCCAGCACCGGTGCCAAGGTGCTGTGGACGCTGTTTGTCATCCTGCTGCCGATCCTTGGCTTTATCGTCTGGTTGATCGCCGGGCCGCGCAGCCGCCGCAGCTATGCCTGACACCACGATCTGACACGGTTAAATACCAGAACCCCGCATCGAAAGGTGCGGGGTTCTTCGTTTCGTCAAGCACCAGCAAGCGGCAGCACAATGGAACTGACCACAGCCTTCGCGCGTTCGATTGCCATGGAACAGACAGTGAGCCTGCGCGGCTTTCGCGCCTTGCCTGTCTCGCAGACCAGGGACGGATCAGACCGTCGTTGCGGGATTGAAATCGAATTTGCCGGTCTGGACGAGGCCGCAACCGCGCGCCACATCGCCGCCAGTCTTGGGGGGCGCGCACAGGAACGGCGCTCGCATCTCCACGTCGTCGAGGATACGACCATCGGGACGGTTTGCGTGGAGCTGGACACCCGCTATGCCAAGCCGGGGCATGAGGGCGTTCCCGAGGAACTGCTGGATGCAGCGCGTCCCGTCGTGCCCGTCGAAATCGTCACGCCGCCGCTCACCCCTGAACAAATGGACAAGATCCTGCCGCTGATGCGTCAGCTGCAGCAGGCAGGGGCAAAGGGCACGTCCGACAGCCTGCTGGCGGGCTTTGGAATCCATTTCAACCCAGAGGTTCCGGGATTCGACCACCCGCATACCCTGAACTGCATCGTGGCCTATGCGCTGATTGAACCCTGGATCCGTGCATGGCGGCCGCTGGACTTCTCTCGCCGCGTTTTGCCGTTTGTCGATCCCTGGCCCGAACGGTTCCGGGATGCGGTGATCATGGACGACGCATTGTCGTTGAAGAAGGTGCGGCAGCTGAGTGCAAATCATCTGAAGGGGCGCAATTACGGGCTCGATCTGCTCCCGTTGCTGCGGGCCGATGACGAAGAGGCCTTTGTTCAAACCTTTGATGCAGAGGCCAGCGGTGGCCGCCCCGCCTTTCATTTTCGCATGCCGGACTGCCGGGTCGACGAGGCCGACTGGTCCCTGACCGTGGAATGGGATCGTTGGTGGATGGTCGAAAAACTGGCGACGGATCAGATCCGTCTGGAAGAGTTGCGGGGCCTCTGGGAGACACGCGGGTTGGGTCTGAACTGGGTACAAAAGGTGAGCGATGTCGTCGGCGCACAAGGCGAGGAGCTGTTGCAATGACCCGCCCGCTGATTGGCGTGACCACCTCCGCGCGATCCGGCTGGCGGATCTTCCCTCTGGTTCGTTTCAATCTTTGGCTGGCGGGGGCCAGAGCCGTGCGCTGGACCGCCGGGAGGGACGTCGATCTGGATGCGGTCGATGGCGTGATCATCGGCGGTGGCGACGATATTTCTCCGGAGCTATATGGCGCGAAGCTGGAAATGACCGCACGGCTGGACCCGGCACGCGACGAGATGGAACATGACATCGCGGTCGAGGCGATGGCCGAGGGCATCCCCGTTCTGGGGATCTGCCGGGGCGCGCAGATGTTGAACATCGCGGCCGGTGGCACACTGCATCAGGATGCCTGGTCGCTTTATCCGAACGCCGAACCGATCCGCACCATTCTTCCGCGCCGCACCGTCTGCGTTGAAAACGCTTCGCTGCTGGCCGAGCGGGTGGGTAACGAACCCATGGTGGTCAATGCCCTGCACAGTCAGGCTGTCGATCGGCTGGGGCGCAGTTTCCGCGTCGCGGCCCGCGATACGCACGGCATGATCCAGGCCGTTGAACGCAGCTGCGATCCCTTTGCGCTTGGCGTTCAGTGGCATCCGGAACATCTGTTTTATGCCCGCCGCCAGCGCGCGATCTTTCGCAGCCTCGCTGTTGCGGCCAGCGCCTATGCTGAAGGTCGGCGTCAGGTGCCGGCGCTGGCTGGCTGACGGCCCTGCCAATCACGAAAAAGGCCCGCCAAACTCGGCGGGCCTTTCTTTTGTTCTGCTACGCAATTCAGACCTTTTCGAGGATCTCGTCCACGGTCTTGCGCGCTTCGTCCTTGGTCTGGCCAAGGCGCTCCTGAATCTTGCCTTCCAGTTGCTCGCGGTCGCCGCGTGCCTCCTCCAACTCGTCGTCGGTCAGCGCGCCATAGGCTTCGCGCAGGCGGCCTTTGATCTGGGTCCATTTGCCTTCGATGATATCGCGGTCCATGGTTTCACTCCATTTGGTTTCCGGCGTTGCGGTGATTTCCGATCCGTCCGCAACCTCTGGTGAAACAACGCCCCATCAGGCGGGATGTTCCCGAAAGATCAGTCGGCCTTTGCCAATTCCCGCGCAATCAGCTCTTCGATCTCGTCGATGGGGTGATTGGTCAGCACCTTGGGCATGTCCAGCATGATCCGCTTGGTGACTTCCTGATGCATCTCCTTGCGCAACTCGCTCAGTATCGGGCGGCTTGCGGCGATCACCAACCTATCGAACTTGCCTGCATGCGCGTCCTTGTAGAGCATGTCGGCCAGATCATTGGCAAAGCGCTCCTTCTCCAACTGGTGCCAGTCGGTGTCATCCACGGCAGATCGCTGGACCCCGGGCCCGTCTTTCAGCCGGCCGGGGCGATTGGCAGCCCAGTCCTGCGCCTTGGGGTTTTCCTGTTCTTCCTTGTCACGCACCACCAGTTGCATATCCTGATCATCGCCGACGTTAACAAGGAACAGGGCCTTTTCGCCATCCGCAATCAGCACCCAGGCGTTCTGCGGCAAACCTTCAAGCCTCATCGTCGCCTCCCTCCTCTTCCATCGATTTTGTCACGCGGGTTGCACCCGCGGGGCGTTCATAGGCGCGCTTCAACTCGTCGCGGCTGCCGACCCGGCGGCTCAGCCGCCCGCCGGTCCGTCCGGCCTGATCGACCGTGCCGCGTTCTCCCATGATGGCCTCGGTTTCCCGGACGCCGTCCTTGGATCTCTTTCTCTCGGGCATGAATGTGCTCCTTTCGGGATGGGACGCCTTGAGGGCCCCTCTGTCAAGAGAACGTGCAGGGTAGACCTGTGTTCCGTAGACCGCGCGTCAGACGATGTCTTCGGTCACGCCGGGCAGGGGCGTGGCCAGGTCCGCGCCCTTGTCCGCGTCATGTGGCACCAGCAGACCCAGACGGTTTTCGGGGCGACAGATGCCGTTTTTCGCGATCTCACGCTGCCACCATCCCTGCAAGGTCTGCGGCGCGCGCGCGGTGTCGGGCAGGGGATCGTGCCACCAATGCGCCAGCAGCCTTTGACGCGCATGTGCTACCCGCTGCGCCTGTGTAATCTCAACTGCCAGTTCCGTGTCCCAGCGCATCGACCGTCCGTTCAGGTTGGCCGATCCGATCAGGACCAGATCATCGTCTCGGACCAGCACCTTGTTATGCACATGGATCAGCGGTGAGCCCGCCAGCGTTTCGGTGGTTGGCCGTGCGGCCATGACCGGACGCACCGGCGTGGCAAGGGTCAATCGCGGGCCGAAAGCCGCCTGCAAACGGTCCACTGCCTGCTTCTTCAAGGCCAGGCCATACCGGGCATCAATACTTTCCGAGCTGTCAAAGGCCACATCCTCCGGCAGGCCGGGCAGCACGATCATCGCCGTCAGTGAAGGATTGCGAACCGCTGCCTCCGCAAGCGCTTCGGCGATCCGGCTGGAGCGGATGAACTGCGTTTCGATGTAAATCAGGTGGCGTGCGGTGCGAAAGGCGTTCAGGTGCGCCTCTTCGATCTCGCTAACCAGGGTACGTGGCGACAAATAGGGCAACTGCAACCGGCGCGGAGCAGACAGAGTGCGCTTCAGCCCCGGAACTGCGGGCGGCGCCAGCCGTCCCGCCGTCACCTGTTCCAGCGTTTCCAGATGCCGGCGCGCGGCTTTGGCCTCTGGTCCGCGCATCAGCACCTGGACGTCCGACCATGTCATGCGCGCAGGCTGCGCATGTTCGGGCGTGTCATAGCGCCGTTCATTGAGGTCCAATCCGCCGACATAGAGCCACTCATCGTCGATCACCGCCACCTTTTGATGATGGGAGACCGTGTGCAGCCGGGGCAACAGCCGCCGATCCAGCCCTACGGCGGCGAATTTCCTGCGCGCGGTGCCGACCGATTTCAGCGCATCCCATTTCTTTCGCAGAACCGACGGCAGAAACGCCAGCCACGGCAATATCCCGGCTTGCGCGGGGTGCATATGGGCGCGAACACGGACCCGGCCCGCGTCGGCACCTGCGGCTACGGACAGGGCTGCCCCCTGCCGCACGGTGGTCCAGCTGAGTTCATGCAGATATGTGGCCATGACCGGGTCGAAATCGCTGACGGTCAGATCGATTGCCACGCCGCGCCGCGCCGCGTGCAAAAGCAGGTCGAACCAATCCTCGCCGATTTCTTTCGCCTCGGCGCTCCGCAGTTTGGTGCGCATGTCAAAGATGCGGAACCCGGCAGTTATCTGTTTCCGGGCGTTCAGGACCGCCCTTTCGAATGCCGGCCAGGCCTCGTCTGCCGTGATCAGCACTTCGAAATCGCTGGCCATCAGGCTCTCCGGGTCAGGCGCTATAGACCGCGCGTGGGAATCTTACCTTGACCCTGTAACACCCGTCCTCCGAAGTTGTTTCCATCTTTCCGTCCAGTTGGCGCAAAAAGGCGGAAATCATCTTGTGGGATAGCCCGTCGAGATTGCCGGGGCGCGGTTCCCGCACCTCATGCGCCTGATGCGCCCCGATCGACAGGGTCACCTCACCGTCTTCGGTAGCGGACAGATCCACGTCGATCCGCCCGCCGCGCCCGTTTTCGCGGCGGATCGCCTCGTTCAGGGTCTCGGCCACCAGCAGCGACAGCGGCACGGCCTGATCAGGATACAGGTCGACAGGTTGCAGTTTCGTGTCGATGCCCGGCACGACGTTGCTGCCCGGATGATCGTTGGCGTCCTGAACCACGGCGCAGACCAGATCGGCGGCGTCCACCATTGTCGAGGCGGCAGTGTTGTAGAGCGCCTTGTGCAGCACGGCCATGCCGCGCACCCGCCGTTGCAGTTCGGCGACCACGTGCTTGGCTTCTTCGGTTTCCAGATCGCGCGCTTGCATGTTCATGATGGAGGCGATGAGCTGCAGGTTGTTCTTGACCCGGTGGTGCACCTCGCGCAGCAGCACCTCCTTGTCCTTGAGGTCCTGTTCGCGCCGCGCCTCGCTGTCGGCGATCAACAAGGCCATGCGGTTGAAGGCGCGCTGCGCTTCTTCTAGTTCTGACGGCGGATCGGCAAGTTCCAGAGTTGTGCTGCTGCGGTCGCCGAGCGCAAAGCGCCGCATGGCAGATCGCAGTTGCGCCACATGACGGACAACCAGTCGTTCCATGCCGAACAGCGCCACACCCACCCCGGCCAGCCACATCAGGACAGGCAGAGAGGTGGCAAGCCAGATCTGCGAGGCTCCGTCGGATTCCGGAACTGCTGAAATAGGCCAGCTACCGACCAGAAACACAGTGTCCGGTACCATAGGAGAGACGGCAAAGAACCGTTCCTCACCTTTGCCGGTCCGTGCGCGGAATGTCTCGCCCTGTCGATTGACCATGTCGTCCGGTGCAATATCAGCGGGCAGGAAAGCGGGGGCCGCGTCCAACCCGCCGGTGGCCGAGAGCACGTTGCCAGCGGGATCGATGGCCGCCAGCAGCAGGCCGTTTTCCGTACTGATGTTGTCCAGTTGTCCGACCACGACGGCATGCGGGATCGACAGGGTCACGAACCCGAGATTCCGGTCACCGTCGCGCACCGGCTGGGTCACGATCAAGATCGTGCGCCCGGTTACGGCGCCTTCTTCGACGAATTGCACCGTGGGTCCGTCGCGCTCCATCGCGGTACGATAGGTATCACGATGGGACAGATCGATCGCCTCGCCGGTGGAACTGCAATCCATCATGCCCGAGGCCTGCACGTACCCGGCAAAGATGTAGGTTGAATTACCCTCGACAAAGCCGCGCAGCAGGTCGTCGCAATTCGCCACGCCCAACCGGGAAATCAGAACCGACAGGCCGCGCGAAGCCGCCAACGCGTTTTCTATCAGCTCACGCTCTTTGGAGGCCTCCGAATCCACCTGGGACATCAGGGCCGCACGCTTGGCCGTTTGTGCGTTCTCGATCACGACCTGGGTCTGGTAAATGGCGATCAATCCGACCGGCAGCATGGCAAGCGTCATCAAGCCCGCGATGCGCGCGGGCAAGGAACGTGTCCAGCGAACAAATGCGTTCAGTCGTGTCGGCATTGCGTCCTTCTGCTCTTCTTCTGGTCTGACCGGACCGCAGACATATTGGACCAATGGTCCCGGCGGTGCGTTGCGATTTCGCGCATTTGCCTGTCGTTATTCGGTTTTTTTGTCGTTTGCGTGGCAGGCAAAGCGCAGCCCCCCTTCAGCGGAGCGCCAAAATCCCGCTGGTTCAATGCAGCAAGACGACGTTGGTTCCAAGAAAAAGGCAAAAACCCAGCCCATATCGCACTGAGGCGTCCCGTGCATTTATGCCTTGATACATGCGGCGCACTCCGACGCCGTCAATGCTGCAGTCGGGCCGCAGGCATCCGCAAGGTCCGCGTGAACCGGTCGGTGGCTATCTCCGTCTCGATCTCTCCTGCCAGTTGACCCTCGACCGCGATGGACAAGAGGCGCGAGCCGAAACCGCTGCGTTTCGGTGACTGCCGGTCCCATGCAAGGCCGGTTTCCTCCCAGGTCATCACGACAACGTCCCCTTCGGACCGGCTCCATTCCACCAGCAGCTTGCCGCCATCCTGCGAAAGCCCGCCGTATTTCGCGGCATTGGTCGCCAGTTCATGCAGCGCGAGGGCCAGATAAACCGCCGCTTTCGGACCGACGGGCACATGGTCGCCGCGTATCAGGATCCGCGTGTCATGATCGCCGCCGTGCGGTGACAACAGTTTGCGGGTCAGCGCATCCAGCGTCGTGGTTGCGCCTTCGCTTTGCCGCGCATGAATGACCGGCACGATCATCTGCTGGGCGTCAGAGAGGGCCTTCAACCGGTTGCCGACGCTTTCCGCCAATTCCTCGGCGGTGTCATGGGCGCGGCGTTCCATGCGCAGGATGCTGTTCACAATGGTGAAGAGGTTCTTCACCCGGTGGTTCATCTCCTGCAGAACGATGTCCCGTTCTTCCAGCGTTTCGCGCAGGCGCAGGTCGGATTCGATCATCGCCGCGAAGTCGCGCATATGGGCGATGTCGTCTTCGCTCCATTTTCGGGGCTTCGTGTCGATGGCGCAGAAAGAGCCCAAAACATAGCCTTCCGGTGATCGGATCGGCGCGCCAAGATAGGCGATCACGTTCATGTCCTGCACGGCGCCGTTGCCGCAGACCATCGGGTTTTTGCGGGTGTCATCGACAACCAGCGTCTCTTCCGAGGTGACGACATGTTGGCAAAGGGAATGTGACAGCGGGGTCATCCGCGTTTCTGACAAAGGCGCATCCAGCCCGGTCTGAGCGGAAAAATACTGCCGCTTGTCATCGACAAAGGACACAAGGCACACCGGAACCTTCAACAACCGCCCGGCAAGACGTGCGGCCCGTTGATGCGACGTGGGAGGCGGCGCATCCATGATGCCCGTCCGGTCGAGCGCCTGTAGCCGATCACCGTCGCTCAGACGCTTCTTGTCAAAGATGGCATCGTCCATCGCGTTCTGGGCCTCGTTTCCCGCTGCGGCTGTATCTTTCATGGGATGGTCCACGCGAAATTATATGTCCAGACCTCAGAAGCTAGGTCTTTCTCGTCCGACACAAGGTCAACCGGGCGTTTTTCTGCGCGACTTTCCGGATAACGGAGTGATTCCGCACAGTTGGAACCGAAAGCTCCTGATCGGCGTTGTCACCGGGACGTGAGGATCCCGCAGAATTGACCCAGCTGGGCCAAGGCGCTTTCCAGATCCGCCGTCGTGAACGGACGCGAAAGGGTAAAGATGCCGCTGCTTTCCTCGGCCGGGTTGAAAACGCCATCCAGAAGGATGGTGGGAAGACGCAACCGCCGTAATCCCTGCCAGCAGACGTCCGCGCGTGCGTCATGCAGGGGAAACCCGAACACGGTCAATCCGGGGCGCAAACGCCCCTCTTGCAGCAGGCGCGTGGCCGCACCGGGATCGCCGGTCGCAAAAACGGGCCCGGCCCCCCGATCTTCGAAGAACTCGGTCAAATCGGTGGTTTCCAGCGCGTTTTGGGACAGCACCGCGACGGTGCAGTCCTCTGGGCGGACATTCTGTTCCATGCCGGCCTGCCTGACAGGTAATCCGCGCCGCCGCATTAAACTGTGACATAGAGGGTGAAATAAATGACGATCAATTGCGACAACTGCCCTCTCAGGGCGCTCGACATGTTCGAGCCGCTTTCGACCGATGAAGTCACGTTCATGAAACGGTTCAAGACCGGTGAACTGACAGCAGAGCCGGGAACCGAAATCCTGTGCGAAGGCAATTCTTCGGCGCAGTTGTACACCGCCCTTAGCGGGATGGGCCTGCGCTACAAGACTTTGGCGGACGGTGAGCGGCAGGTCATCGGCTTCGTGATGCCCGGCGATTTCATCGGATTGCAGACTGGCGTGATGAACGAGATGGGTCACTCGGTCGAAGCGACGACGGAAATGCATCTTTGCGTCTTCAACCGGTCTGAACTTTGGGGCCTGTTCAAGACTCACGCCCAAAGAGCCTTTGACCTCACTCACCTTGCCGCGATCGAAGAACATCTGTTGTGCGAGGCGCTGGTCGCGGTGGGTCAGATGGACGGTGTGCGCAAGGTCGCCTGGCTCTTGCATCGCTTCTATCGGCGGCTGACGGCACTGGGCATGAATCGTAACGACCGGGTGCAATTGCCCTACCGGCAACAAGACATCGCCGATGCGCTTGGCCTGTCTTTGGTACATACGAACAAGTCGCTCGCCCGGTTGCGAAATGACGGTGTCGCGACCTGGACGCAGGGCGCGCTGGTGGTGCATGACGTGCCTCGGTTGACAGAGCTTGCGGCCGCCGGGCCGACCCCCATCACGCCCCGCCCGCTGATCTGATTTCCGCTGGTCTGCGAATTTTTGTGGGAACCAACGGCACCGGATCACGTTGATTGGTCAGAGCGCCAGACGCGGCGCACAACAGTTCCGAAAAGGAGAAAACCTATGCTTGGCTGGGCACTTACGTTTCTTGTCGTTGCGGTGATCGCCGCTGTTCTTGGCTTTGGTGGCATCGCTGGCGCATCGGCCGGGATCGCGCAGATCCTGTTCTTCATCTTCATCATTCTCTTCGTCGTGTCGCTGATCGCACGCGCCGTCAGGGGATAACGGTCCCCGGGATCCGATCTTTGACCCAGGAGGAACAAATGTCCAAGACAGCAAGTAAAGACCCGTTTTCCAAGGCACACCTGCGCGACGCCGAAGAGCGCGTCAGCGCGATGGCAAGCGATGCCAAAGAGCGCCTGGAAGAAACTTATGACGACGCCCGTGCGCGTCTCGACGAAGGCATCGCGGCGGGCCGGGCAGAGGCTGAACGCCTGACCGGTCACTCCGTGAAGTTCGTGCGTGACAACCCCGGTCTCGCCGTCGCGGGCGCAGTTGGTGCCGGCCTGTTGCTTGGCTTGGCGTTGAGCAAGCCTCGCTGACCGGACCCCACGGGCCTGACTAAAAACTGGCCTGTCGACCATCTGGCCAGACTACAAAAGGCGTCGCATCTGCGGCGCCTTTTGCATGTGGTGCATCCGCACGATTTACGTCCTCTTCTGCCGTGGCGCACGGAACTTTCCCGGCCCTGCGGGGTTTGTTCCCCACACCCCCTCCGCAAAGGACGCAGCACCATGTCACTGACAGTCGAAAGCCACAACTGTGCGCGCCCAAATTTTGCCTTGCGGGCGGACGGGCCATTGGCCCTGCGCTTTGTTAGCGACGGAGCGTCCGATGCGTGAACCTACCCCGCAGGAAAGCGTCGCGGCTGCCGCGACCCACATAACGGCGCTTGCCAAAAGCGAGCTGCGCCTTGCACGGGCCGAGATTTCCCAAGGCGCACGCCAGTTCGGGATGGGCCTGGTCTTCGCGGTCCTGTCCGCGGTGCTTGTATTGCTGGCTTTGGGCCTGCTGTCCGCCGCCTTGGTGGCTTGGTTGGTCAGCGAACAGGGAATGGCGGTCTGGGGCGCGGCCGTGACGGTGGGGGGCGGCCAACTGGTGTTTGCCTTGATTTGCGCCCTGCTTGCGCGCGGTCGGCTGAATATTGACCGCGTCACGCCCAAGCGCAGCCTCGGCAATCTAAAAAGAGATCTGGACAGTCTGAAGGAGCTTATCCATGGCTGACATCGACCGTATCGAAGCGCAGGCCGCCGAAGAGCGCGCGCGCCTGCAATTGGCCCTTGGTGGCCTGCGAAAGAACAGCAGCGCCTTGCCAATCGTGACCCATGTAAGTGGCATCGCGCAGGCCGGCGGCCGTGTCCTTGGACGCAAGACCGTGGACGCCGCGCGCCGTAATCCGGTTGCCTTTGGTGTGCTTGGACTTGGCCTCGGACTGTTGGTGACGGGAACCGGCGCGCGTCGGGGAAAAGCGCAGGCACGCCGTGCTGACGCCGGAGCGGAATATACCGCCGCCCAGTTGCGCGCCGCGCGGGATGCCGGTCTAGAAGGGCTGCCCGCCTCCGCACGTCTGCGCGTGCTGGAGGCACGCAATGAGGCGATCCGTACCCAGGAAAAGCTAGAGGCGCGCGCCCTGCGCAGTTCCCGCCGCTCTGGCATGACCCGCACTCTGACCATCGGGGCGCTTGCCCTTGGCGCGGGGGCTGTTGCCGTCGGCCTGATGTCTGGGCGGGGCCGCCGCAAAACCGACGCCGCCCTCTTGGCCGAACGCGACGCGCGGATCGCCGAGGCGGCAACGCTCTACGAACAGGAATACGACCAACTGCACCGGGCGGCGCCGCGCGCCGTATCCACACGCTGATAGAGCGGGGCACATCATGCTGACCACCGTCCTCAGCGAACGCGCCGCCCGCGTTCTGCTGCTGATTGTCACTGTCATAGTGACCACCGCTGCCCTGAAGCTGGGGAAACCGGTGCTTGCGCCCATCGTCTTCGGTCTGGTGGTCGGCGTCGTCGTCTCGCCCTTGGCGGAGCGGCTGATTGGCTATGGCGTGCCCCGTGTCGCGGTGGCCATCCTGTTGTTGCTGACGACGACTGTGCTGATCTCTCTGCTTGTGCTGCTGGTGCAGCCCCTGCTGGATTTGCTGATCGACCAACTGCCAAGGCTCAAGGCGGCAGCCCGCCGATGGATTGTCATGGCCGCAGACCTGTTGCAGGGGATCGAGACGATCAGCGAAGAAATCGAAGGGTCGGTCGGCGGCAAGGATCCGGATGGGGAAGACGTCAGCGCGCTGCCCTCTGTCAGCGATGCCCTGTGGATGGCGCCGAACTTTGGCGCGCAGTTCTTTATCTTTGTCGGCACGCTCTTCTTCTTCGTGCTGACCCGAAATGACATCTACGAAGCTGCGGGTGCCCTGCAGCACAAACTGCGCAGGGCCGACCGCGCCGTCGCACGTTATTTCGCTGCCGTCACTTTGGTGAACGTCGGACTGGGCCTGATGACGTCGCTGGTCATGCTTGCCCTTGGCGTGGAATACCCGATGCTCTGGGGACTGGCGGCTGCGGTTCTGAACTACATGCTCTACCTCGGCCCATTGCTTCTCATTTTCGGGCTGACGATTGCCGGGCTGTTGCAGTTCCACGGTGCAAGCTCCCTGCTGCCGCCGGCGCTCTACCTGCTGCTCAATTTCACTGAAGCCAACTTTGTCACGCCCTGGGTGGTCGGACAGCGTCTGGCGATGAACCCTTTGGGGGTGTTCATTGCCATCGTCTTCGGCCTCTGGCTTTGGGGGCCGGTGGGCGCGATCGTGGCGCTGCCGGTGTTCCTATGGATTGGCGTTCTGTTGCAGCCGGACATGCTGGTCGGGCCACATTCTGCCAAGGCCGTACCGCAGCCTGCAGAATGAGGGCTGTCAGGCGTCCTGCCAGAGCGTCAGCCACCCGCGCAGTGCGCGCCCCGTGTACAAGGGATTTTCAAGAAACGGCAGGTGCCTGCCGGGCACCAGCTGCGCCTGTGCCTTCGGCAGATGTTGCAACAGTTTCAGTTGATGCTGCGCCGGAACCACGGCGTCGGAGCGTCCGATGATCGCCAAAACGGGCGTTTCGATGCCAGCCATGATTCCGGTCACATCCTGCGCGAGAACCCATTTGCCGAATTGGCGGATTGCCTCCGGGTCACACCGGCGCAAGGCCTGCCGCATGGCCTCCGGTGTTTTCCGGGCTGCCTCCGGGGTTGTTACGCTGGCCATGCCGCGTTCAAAAGCGGTTCTCGAGGCCAGCCACAGCGGCCACAACAGGGGCCATGCCAGCCGTCCCGCGTGATCATGTGCAAACAGCGCGGCGCCAATATCGCGCGCGCGGTCGCGCCTGCCCGTGACCGGAGCGCCGACCAGAACCATGGAGTGCACGCGCTTTGCCATGCGCTGGGCAAGCAGCAGGCTGACCAGCCCGCCGGATGAATGGCCCACTAGATGCACGGGCCGATCCTTGGCAAAGGTGGTGATCCGATCAGCCATAACCTCCAGCCACGAGCCATCCTGCAGCGACCGCGCGACCTGATCTCCGGTTTCGCCGCCGCCGTGCCCCGGCAGGTTCAGCATCAAGCGGTTTTCCAGACCCAACTGTCGGCACAAAGGCTCCCAGGCTTCCCGCGTCGTGAAAAGCCCGGGCAGAAAGACCAGAGCGGGCTGGGGTTTGCGCCGGACGACCGGGGCAGCGAGAGCGGGGGGGAGCATTGCGTTCATGATTTTCGGCTTTTTCTGCGGCGGTGTTTTCCGTCGCAAGGTCAACGCGCCTGTGAAGGTAGAGTTCCCTCAGGACAGATTCCGCCACCTACGCCGGGTGGAACCTTTCGGCAAAACCGGCGTTGACACATCGAAGCCGGCGGATGGAGGTCCCTAACGGTTCCCGGACGGGAACGGACCCAGAGACCCTACGCCGGGGCGTCCAGATCGGACGCCGCGCCAGTGTAAACGGGAGACGCGCAAAATGCAGACGGACCGGATAGCTGCCAGACCCTCGGGCCTTGCCCGCGACAGCGAAAATATCCGTTTTGTTCCGGCCAATAAGGCCACCGCAACGACGGAGTAGCGCCGAGGAAACCCGTTCGGGCGCAGACCCGACTCCTCTCTAACAGGATCGAAACTACAGGCTGCCGTGCCCTCGTCGGTGGTCCAAGACTTGTCGTCACAGAAAGGCAAAACCATGCTTCGCATTTCCGCCCTCCTCTTTGCAGCAGCACTATTGCCCTGCTCGGCAGGCGCGGAAAGCTCGCGCTCCCTGAAGGTTCAGTTGACGGAGTATGTCGAGGCCTTCGACCTGTCCGGATTGTCCCCCGCAGTTCTGAACAGGTTGCGCTATGTCGTGGATCATCCAAAGGCATCGCACACCGCCAAGGTGTTCGAAATCCACGACATCCTGCTGGCGCATGACGCGCTCCGGCATGAGGACCTGCATGGTGAACCCCTGAGACTGCAGGCAGAACTACGACCCTGACGTGATGCTCCGCGTCAGCAAAAGCCCCCGCCGGTCTGTCCGGGGGGGGCATTTTTTTGGCGCGCCCGGGGTCAAGAGGCGCGTGTCACGTCCGCCTTGTGCGCGTCCACGACCAGATGACCGCCAGCCTCGGACCGATGGCGAAAGCGATCATAGCTCAGGGTGACAGGTTCGCGCTGCCCCGGGGTGCGCACGACCAGCTCTCGGATCGTGCGGGTCGCTGATTCAAACCGCATCTGGTCCAGAACACCCAATTCGCCGTCCCAACCGAAAACTGACACCCCCTGCCAATCCCTGACGCTTTCCAGCGGCGCGACAAGCTGATCCGACACTTTGCGGTCGTCCTCGGTGTCATTCCCGGCGGCGCGTGCGGCCGAGAAGCCTGCGAGGGCCATCGCCGGTGCCAGCGGGCCGCCGAAGGGGCCGTTCACGATCATGGGAAAGTTGGCCGGGTCCAGCCATCCGCGCTCTATCGCCTCGGGCCAGTTGGGGGCGTCCTCCAACTCACGGTCAGTCACTTGCAGTGTCCATGGGCCGCCCTCCCGCACAGGCGTCGACAGGCGCGCCGCATCCACCAGAGCTTCGAAACGGTCGGGATGGCCGGTCTCGACCGCCACCAGCCGAATCTGTCCCGAAGATGGCTCAAAATACAGTTCACGCAGAAGGGCCTGACCGCTCCGGAACTCCAGCGGGGCCCCGATCAGTTCGGAGAGAGCGTGTAGCATGGAAATGTCCTTTCGCTTTTGGCTACCGCGGGCAGGGCGCGCGGCGCGCAATACATCTGAAGTGAAAACGCCGGGGCAGGGGGCAGGTTCCCCTTGGCTGACACGCCCCTAGGGCTGCGGAAACTACCACGTTGCCAGCCGCGGCCTGCAAGGCTACTCAAAACCTGTGATCCCCCGCGCCTGAATGGGCCAAGCAAAGGAGGAACCGATATGGGCTCAATCCTTGATATCGACCACGGAACCACGTCGACCCGCACACAGGCCTACTGATGACCCCACAGGAACACGCCGCCCAACTGGCTCCGCACATCAAATCACTGCCCCCGCGCGGCCGCCGCCTGATGGTTGCCATCGCCGGTGCGCCCGGCTCTGGTAAGTCCACTTTGGCAGAGGCGCTGACCGTCGAACTGGGGGCTGGCGCCGCGCTGCTGCCGATGGACGGCTTTCACCTCGACAACAGGTTGTTGGAACCGCGTGGCCTGCTGCCGCGAAAAGGGGCGCCGGAAACCTTCGATTTCGACGGGCTGAACGCTGCGCTGCACCGCGTTGCCTCTGAACCGTCGGTTGTCCTGCCCGTTTTCGACCGTACCCGCGAAATTGCCATCGCGGGCGCGCAGGAAATCACGGACCAGACTCAGATCGTCGTGGCCGAGGGCAACTACCTTTGCTTTTCTGAACCGCCGTGGAGCAACCTTTCGTCGATCTGGGACTACTCCGTCTTTCTCGAGGTGCCAGAGACTGAACTGGAACGCCGCCTCATCGAGCGCTGGCTGGGCTATGGATATTCACCCGATCAGGCGCGGGCCAAGGCACTGTCCAATGACATCCCGAACGCGCGGCGTGTCGTGCGTGAACGCGCCGCTGTGGATCTGGTCCTGCCCTGGGCTTGATGTGCTCAATTTTTGAGCGAGTCGCTTTTGAATGGCTCAATTGCTCATTCAATGAGCGAAAAATGCTCAGTCGCGCTGGCGGTGCGTCTGGCGGAGAGCGATAACGGAAGCGCATGAAAAACAAGGGCTCCAACGTGACCGACCTTGTCGTATTCAGTGATCTGGACGGGACCCTTCTGGATCATGACAGTTATTCCTTCGAGGCGGCAAAACCTGCGCTTCAGGCACTGGCCAAACACCATATCCCCCTTGTTCTGGCCACGTCCAAAACCGCCGCCGAGGTCGCCGTTCTGCACAAGCAGATGGGACTGGGCAGCGCGCCCGCGATCGTGGAAAACGGCGCAGGCCTGTTCCGCCCCGGGGATCAGGTTCAGGACGAAAGCGCCTACTATGCGCTGCGCAAGGCACTTGAGGATCTGCCTGCCGAGCTGCGTGGGTCCTTCGCTGGATTTGGCGACATGTCTGGCGAAGAGATCGCCCGGATCACCGGTCTGGCGCCCGAGGCCGCTGCGCTGGCGCGCTGCCGACAGCATTCGGAACCGGGCATCTGGACCGGCTCTGACGAGGGACGGGCCGCCTTTCTCGCCGCGCTCAAGGAGGCGGGCATATCCGCGCGCTCTGGCGGGCGCTTTCTGACACTGTCCCACGGTCGCACCAAGGCCGACGGCATGCGCCGGATTGCCGGTGAGTATCAGGCGCGCCTGACACTTGCGCTTGGGGATGCGCCCAATGACATCGAACTGTTACAGACCGCCGACATTGGTGTTGTCGTCCGCAACGATTACGGCCCAGGCGTGCCAAGGCTGCCGGGTGAGGCGACCGGCGCGATCCGCCGCACAACGCAGCCCGGCCCGGCAGGCTGGGCCGAGGCGGTCCTGGCCATCCTGCAAGAAATCAACTGAAAACAAGAGGCACCGGCAATGGCTGACTTTCACCAGAACGGCAATATCGCGCAATTTCACAACCTGCGCTCGCGCCCGCTGGAGGAGCTGATCTACGAGATCGAGGCCTATGCCCAGTCCCGCAAGATCTCGCTTGTTCTGCCCTGCCTCTATTCCGAGCTTGAAGGCCCGGCGATGGGCAACATTCTCGATGAACTGTCCAAGGTCACCTACCTGCACCGGATCATCATCGGGCTGGACCGCGCGGACGAGGCACAGTTTCGCAGGGCGCGCGATTTCTTTTCCCGGCTGCCGCAGGAACACGTCGTTCTGTGGAACGACAGCCCGCGAATGCGCGCGCTGGACAGCAAGCTGGCCGAGATGGGCCTGGCGCCAGAGGAGCAGGGCAAGGGCAAGAACATGTGGACCTGCATGGGCTACCTGATCTCCTGCGCGGACACCGCTGTCATGGCCCTGCACGACTGCGATATCGTCACCTACAACCGCGAACTGCTGGACCGGCTTGTCTACCCCGTGGTGAACCCCAACTTCCGGTATCAACTGTCCAAGGGGTATTACCCCCGCATCGGCGACGGCAAACTGAACGGCCGGGTCACACGGCTGCTTGTCTCGCCGCTGCTGATCGCGCTCAAACGGGTGATCGGGGACCGCGACTACATCGATTACCTGCGCGCCTTTCGCTATCCGCTGTCCGGTGAATTCGCGCTGCGCACCTCGCTGTTGCCCGATCTACGCATCCCTTCGGATTGGGGGCTGGAAATCGGTGTGTTGTCAGAGGTCTGGCGCAATCTTGGGCGCCATTCGGTGTGCCAGGTCGAAATCGCCGACGCCTACGATCACAAGCACCAGCAGGTCAGTGAAGAAGACGCCAAAACCGGCCTCAACCGCATGTCGATGGACATCTGCAAGGCGATCTTCCGCAAGCTGGCGGCAGACGGCACCGTATTCACGCCCAACACGTTCCGCGCGCTCAAGGCCACCTATTACCGCGTGGCGCTGGACCTGATCGAGTTTTACGACAACGACGCCAAGATGAACGGCCTGACCATCGACCGCCACCGTGAGGAGCGCACGGTGGAACTGTTCGCCAACAACATCATGGAGGCGGGGCATGTGTTTCTGGAAAAGCCGAACGAGACCCCCTTTGTCCCGAACTGGAGCCGTGTGAACGCCGCCGACCCCGGTATCGTCGGAGAGTTGCGCGCAGCCGTGGCCGCCGATCAGGCGGAATTCGAGCCGGTGGCGTTTTGAGGTTTGACAGTCTGGGGCAGGCGTCCGGTTTGCCGGGCTAGCGGTAGGTTTCTTGCGACACCTACCGCCCTTGTAGAAAACCCTTTCGGTCAGAACCGGCGGTTTGTGATCCAGCGGCACTGATAGGGCGCAAGCGTCACGCCGTCTTCTTCGGGATGCAGCACATCCCCGGACAGCAAATCCACCCAATCCTCGTCCGCAATCAGGTTCAGCGCGCGCGGAGATAGGTTGACCTCTTCTGCGCTGACGTTGTGCAGGGCAAAGATCGACTGGCTCCGGTCCAGCGCCTGCCGCCAGACGACAAAGAGGCGGTCATCCACCGCCAGCGTGAAGTTGGTGGCGTTCGGGTGAAAGGCGGGCTGTTTCGACCGTATCCGCAACCGTTCGGACAGGGCGGACAACACCCGTGCCTGATCGCTTTCCGGATCGGCCAACTTCTCCTGCAATTCAGGATAGTCCCAGCGATGCCGGTTGATCGCCCGGTTCATCGCGCGCCGCGTCACGCCCTCCAGATCGTTTTCCGTCGCCAGCATGGCATGGATGTAGAAAGCGGGAATGCCCTCCAAAGACATGACAATTGTCTGGGAACAGACAAAGCGATCTACCTGCCGCCCGTCCTCTCCCAGATAGGTCCGTTTCATCGCGGAAAAGAAGGTGGTGTTCAGCTCATAAACAGAGGTGCCGCCCCCCGGCAGGGCCCGCATCGAGGCCAGACCGCCGCCCGCCTGCACGGTGCGGATCATCCTTTCGATTTCCTCGTCCGGAAGCAGCCCCTCGGCCGGGCGCATCCCGATGCCGTCATGGCTCGCGGAAAAGTTCAGGTAGGCGCATCCGAACGGGGCCGGGGGCATTGCCCGCTGCCAGTTCGACAGGGACCGCGCATCGCCGGACAACATGGCGTGCAGGATCAGTGGCGGCAGCGGAAAGTTGTAGATCCAGTGCGCTTCATTCAACTGGCCGAAATAGCTGAGGTTTTCCGCCTTGGGAACGTTGGTTTCCGTCAGCAGGACGATCGGCTCCGCCGCAAAGTCCGCCAGCACGCGCAAGAGTTGCACGATGGCATGTGTCTTGGGCAGGTGGATAGAGGGCGTGCCCGGCTCCTTCCAGATGAAAGCCACCGCATCCAGCCGGATGATCTTGACCCCGGCATCCACGTGCAGGCGGATGATGCGGATGATTTCCAGCAGGACCTCGGGGTTGCGGAAATCGAGGTCCACTTGATCATGGCTGAAGGTACACCAGACATGTTTCGTCCCGTTGGCGGTTTCCACCTCCTGCAACAGCGGCGTGGTGCGCGGACGAACGACCATCGACAGGTCATCTTCGGGCGAGGCTTCGTAAAAGAACTTGTCGTAGGGGGCCTGCCCTTGGCGGTAGGCATTGAACCAAGTGCCTTGGGACGACACGTGGTTCAGCACAAGATCCGACATCAGGTGCCATTCGCTGCCGATCCGGCTGATGTCGGGCCAGTCGCCCAGCGTCGGGTTGACCTTGCGATAATCCGTGACGGCAAACCCGTCGTCCGAGGTGAAGGGAAAGAAGGGCAGGATATGCACGCCGTTGACGACACCGGTCATGTAGCGTGACAGAAAATCGCGCAGCAGGTCCAACGGCTTGTAGACCCCGTCGATCAGGCTGTCGCCGTAGGTGATCAACACCGCGTCCTTCTGTGACCACAGTGAATTGCCCGGCACGCGCGACCGTTTGCGGCTGTGTTTTTCCTCGGGCCAGAAGGCCTCTGTCACCTGCGCGGTCAGGGCGTCGGCATCGCGATCAGGGTAGAGGCGCATGAGGAGCGCGCGCAGGCGGCTGGTCAGTTGGGCAGGCGGTTTCATGGATTCGGGTCCGGCGTTGGTCATTAACCTGTATAGGCAATGCCGCGCCGCGCAGAAAAGGGTGGCGTCCTTATGCGCGCGTGTCTTTGCGGCATGTGCATGAAAATTGGGCGGAATATTGATGATGACATCCGCGCCACCGGTGCTTGGCGGCGCGGTTGCCTTGGCTTATCACTGTCCCGGAACGGAAAAACCGTGGTCAAAACGGCAACTAGGGGGCAGTCATGAGTGACGTCAGAACCGAACGGCGCGGGCGCGTCATCCTCATCACCCTCGACCGGCCAAAGGCCAACGCCATTTCCGCCGCCACCAGCATAGCATTGGGCGAAGCGTTCCAGACCCTGCAGGACGATGACAGCCTGTCGGTCGGCATCATCACCGCCGGGGGAGAGCGGTTCTTTTCCGCTGGCTGGGACCTGAAGGCTGCGGCAGAGGGCGAGGCGGCGGATGCCTATCAGGGCGTTGGTGGTTTCGCCGGGCTGACCGAATTCTGGGGCCTTAAAAAGCCGGTGATCGCGGCCGTCAACGGTATGGCGATGGGCGGCGGGTTCGAACTGGCCTTGGCGGCGGACATGATCGTCGCCGCCGACCATGCCGAGTTCGCCTTGCCAGAGGCCAACATCGGCATTGTCCCCGACTCCGGCGGGGCGATCCGCCTGCCGCGCGTGCTGCCCCGTGCCATCGCGATGGAAATGATGATGACAGGCCGCCGCGCCACGGCTCAGGAACTGGCCCGCTGGGGTGTGATCAACCAGGTCGTGCCCGGCGCTGAATTGCTGGACGCCGCAATGGCGCTGGCCGACCGCGTCGCCGCCTCGGCCCCGCTGTCGCTGCAAGGGATCAAGGAGATCGACCGCGCGACCACGGGACTGAACGTGGAAGAGGCCTATGCCAAGATGCGTTCGGGCGATCTGCCGGTCTATGACCGCATCTACGCCAGCGAGGACGCGGCAGAGGGCATCGCATCCTTCTCCGAGAAACGCGACCCCGTCTGGAAGGGCCGCTGATGCTGGTCACGGAAACCTTTCTGCATGACTGGACGGGTGAGATTGCGGCTCCGCTGGTTCTGGTTCGCAATACGGTCAAACCGGAATGGGTGGACGAATTCCACCACCTCAACATGGCGCATTACCTGACGATCTGCGACCAGTCGAACTGGGCCTTCTGGAACTGGATCAATGCACCGGTCCAGACCATCGAAGCGAGGCAGGGCAACGAATACGCCATCGTGGAAAACCACGTCACCTACACCGGCGAACTGGCCGAGGGCGATGCGTTTTCCATCGAGACCCAGCTGCTGGACGTGGACGCCAAACGCTTTGTCCTGTTCCACCGGGTGCTGGATGCCGCTGGGCATCTCAGTGCGACGAACGAGGTCAAGTTCCTTGGCTTCAACCTTGATAAACGCCGTGCCGGAGGCTGGCAGCCGCAGGTGGCCGATCGGCTGGCGCAGGTCTTGGCCGCACATGAACAACTGGACCGACCATCGCAGGCGGGGCAGGGGATTGCCCTGAAAAAGCGCTAGGAATCGGCCCCTTTGCATCCGCGCCGCAATGCGCCCCAGAAACAGGAGATACCAGGTGAGCGACAACGACCTTTTCCCGAACGGCTGGACCCCGACAACACGCTACCCCGACCCGGCGGTGCAATCGCTGGACCCGGCGTTCGACAAGTATCGCCTGCCTCTGGCCGGTGTCGAACGGCTGGCGACGGGAATGCGCTGGTCTGAAGGGCCGGTCTGGTTCGGTGACGCCCGCCACCTGCTGTGGAGCGATATCCCCAACAACCGCATCATGCGCTGGTCCGAGGAAACCGGCGATGTCAGCGATTTTCGCGCGCCGTCCAATTTTGCCAATGGACACACGCGGGACCGGCAGGGCCGCCTGATCTCTTGCGAACATGGCGGGCGGCGCATCACCCGGACGGAGTATGACGGCACGATCACTGTCCTGATGGACAGCTTTGAGGGCAAACGCCTGAACTCGCCCAACGACATCATCGTGAAATCCGACGGTACAATCTGGTTCTCGGACCCTGTGTTCGGGATCCTGGGAAATTACGAAGGCTACAGGTCAGAACCGGAGCTGAGCCAAAACGTCTATTGCCTGAACCCGGACACGGGTGAGGCGATTGTGGTCGCTGACGATATCCTTGGCCCCAATGGCCTGTGCTTTTCGCCGGACGAAAGCATCCTCTACATCGTGGAATCCCGTGGTGTCCCGACCCGGAAGATCCTTGGCTACGATGTGGGCGCGGACGGGCGCACCCTGTCAAACAAACGTGTCGTGATCGACGCCGGACCGGGCACGCCGGACGGCATGCGCTGTGACGTGGACGGAAACCTGTGGTGCGGCTGGGGGATGGGAGATCCGGAACTGGATGGCGTCATGGTCTTTGCGCCGGATGGCAAACCCATCGGGCGCATCGCCTTGCCGGAACGCTGTGCCAACCTCTGCTTTGGCGGTCGTGCCAACAGCCGCCTGTTCATGGCAGCCTCGCAGTCGGTCTATGCGCTGTATGTGAATGTCGCGGGTGTGAAAGGCGGCTGAGCCGCACATTCCCCAAAATAATACGCGAGGCCCCGCCAAGGGCCTCGCGCTAGTCATTTCAACGGCTCAGTTCAGCGCCGCGTCAGAGATCACGCTGGTCCACGCGCCTTCAGGCTGCTTGGTGATGACGGGGTCCGACCCACCGGCCAGCAGCGTGTCCACGGTCCGCTGATAGTCCGCCGGGTCCAGAGCGCCGTTTGACCCTGCGGTCAGCTTGGCCACTTCGCCCATCATGCGGATCTGGTGCGCCTCGGTCTGCGCGCCGGTCTCATCATAGTCCAGCACGATCATCGCCGCGTCCTCGGGGTTTTCCTCGGCCCACTTCCAGCCCTTCATCGAGGCGGCGACAAAGCGGGTCATCTTGTCGACAAAGGCGTCGTCGGACAGGTTCTCTTCGAGAACGTAAAGACCGTCCTCCATCGTTGCCACGCCCTGATCCTGATACTTGAAGGTCACCAGTTCATCGGCGGAAACGCCCGCGTCGATCACCTGCCAGTATTCGTTGTAAGTCATGGTGGAGATGCAGTCCGCCTGACGCTGCAGCAGCGGATCGACATTGAAACCCTGCTTCAGAACTTCGACCGAGCCTTCCATCTTGCCCTCGGTCTTGACGCCCATGCTGCTCATCCACGACAGGAACGGGAATTCGTTGCCGAAGAACCAGACACCCAGCGTGCGGTTGTCCAGATCGTCGGGGGTTTCGATCCCGGCGTCCTTCCAGCACGTCAGCATCATGCCTGAGGATTTGAAAGGCTGCGCGATATTCACCAGCGGCAGGCCGTTTTCCCGCGCGGACAGCGCGGCGGGCATCCATTCCACCACGACGTCTGCGCCGCCGCCTGCGATCACCTGCGTCGGCGCGATGTCGGGACCGCCGGGCAGGATCGTCACGTCCAGATCGGCCTCTTCGTAATAGCCGTTTTCCAGCGCCACGTAGTAACCCGCGAACTGGGCCTGCGTGACCCATTTCAGCTGCAACGTGACCTCATCCGCGGCCAGTGCGGGGCTGGCCAGCCCCAGTGCCGCGACGGCGGCGATCCATGTCTGTTTCATCGTTCAGTACCTCCTTGGTGCCTATTGTCTTGTGGCCGGTTTTTCCGGTCCGGTTATCGGCCGCCCCGGTGCGAGGCGTGCCAGAATGTCAGGCGGCGTTCGGCAAGGGCAACGAGACCATAGAACATCGTGCCCGACAACGCCGACACGAGGATGGCCGACCAAACCATGCCAAGGTCAAGCTGTCCGATGCTGGTCGAGATGCGAAAGCCAAGGCCCATCGTCGGACTGCCAAAGAACTCGGCAACGATGGCCCCGATCAGCGCGAGCGTCGAGGAAATCTTGAGCCCGTTGAAGATGAAGGGCAGGGCTGCGGGCAGGCGCAGCGACCACAGGGTCTGGCCCCATGTGGCGGCATAGGTGCGCATCAGGTCGCGCTGCATCGCGGATGTTTCCGACAGTCCCGCCACCGTGTTCACCAGCATCGGGAAATAGACCATCAGAACCACCACAGCGGCCTTCGACTGCCAGCCAAAGCCGAACCACATCACGAGGATCGGCGCGGTGCCGACGATGGGCAGGGCGGCCATGAAGTTGCCCAGCGGCAGCAGCCCCCGGCGCAGATATTCTGACCGATCCACCAGCAGCGCAGTCAGGAAAGCCGCGCCGCAGCCGATGATATAGCCTGACAGGGCGCCTTTGAGGATGGTCTGGGTAAAGTCGCCCCAAAGCGTCCCGAGGTTCCCGGCGAAACTGACCGCAATCAGGGAAGGCGGCGGCAGGATCACTGTCGACACCTGCATCCCGCGCACGACCAGTTCCCACATACCCAGGACAGTCGCGCCAAAGATCAGCGGCACGGCAAGGCGTACAGCGCCGGTATTGCGCGCCGGTCCATTGGCCAGCACGACGTTCAGGGCAAAGCCCGCAATCCAGAGCAGGACGGCAAAAACGACCAGGGTCATGGGTTCATCCCCATCTTGCGCAGGGTTCGGCGTTCGATCCACGCGATGGCATAGACCAGCAGGGCGGCCAGCGCCGCCGCCACCAGCAGCGCGGCCCATATCTGTGCCGTCTGCCCGTAGTAGCTGCCTGCCAACATCCGTGCGCCAAGGCCGCCTTTCTGCACCGGCAATTCACCCACGATAGCACCCACAAGGCTGGCCGCGATGGCGATCTTGAGCGAGGCAAACAGGTAGGGGATCGACGCGGGCAGGCGCAGCTTCCACAGGATCGACGACACCGGCGCGCTATAGGTGCGCATCAGGTCCATCTGCATGGCGTCCGGGCTGCGCAGCCCCTTCACCATTCCCACGACCACCGGGAAGAAGGACAGGTAAGCAGAGATCACCGCCTTGGGGATCAGGCCCTGCACCCCGATGGAGTACAGCACCACGATGATCATCGGCGCCAGCGCCACGATCGGGATGGTCTGGCTGACAATCGCCCATGGCATCACGCTCATATCCATGACACGGCTGTGCACGATCCCCACCGCCAATAGGATGCCAAGGCCGGTGCCGATCAGGAAACCCACAAAGGTGGCGTTCAGCGTGACCAGCGCGTGATAGACAAGCGAGCGATTGCTGAGTGTGCCGGACCGCACGATCCCCCGCCGCCCGTTCATTTCCTCGTCAATCGTGGAATCGTAAAGCTCCACCAGCACCTGATGCGGTGCGGGCAGCTTTGGCCGGTCCGAGCTCCAGCTATCGCCAAGGGCGTGCGTGTTGCGCAGAACCAGGGCCCAGTTGCCCATGTCGCGCCGTTCGACCGCCGTGGGGGGCGACACCTCGACCCCTGTGCGTTCAGCGGCTGTCAGCACCTCTTTGACGTTCATCGGCACCACGGCCACGTACCAGATCGCCAGCAGGGCCAGCACCATGCCCAGAACGGGCGGCAGGAGGTAACGGCGTTTGGTCATGCGTTGCCCGCCTTTCGCCGCCATTCCATGCGGTACATCTCTGGCTCGCCCTTGTCCGGGGGCGGCAGTGTGGCGGCAACCTCAAATCCTTCGCGCCGATAAAATGCCTGTGCGCGGGTATTGGGCAGGTAGACAGTCAGCCACAGGTATGCGCGGCCCTGCTTGGCGGTCTCCATGAGCACGCGCCCGGTGCCGGTGCCGCGCCGTTCAAGGTAAATCGCGCCGATCTTCTCTTCCGCCGGGTCGACCGAGAGATACCCCTCGACCGGATTACCCACGACCCACATCTCCCGCGCGGCAAAGGCCTCTTGCATGAGCGGCAGCACAACTTGTTCGGTCGCGTTTCCGGGCATGTAGGGCGTTTCGCGGTCCCACGCGCAGACGATCCGCGCGCAGGCGGGCAGATCCTCAAACGTGGCGCGGCGGATCGGCAAGCTCATTCCTCGTACCCCGCGCGCAGCCCCTCGCGCACGCGATGGGCGATCTCGATGAATTCCGGCGTGTCGCGGATGTCCAGCGGGCGCTCCTTGGGCAGGGGGCTTTCGATCACGTCGGTGATCCGGCCCGGGCGCGGGCTCATCACCACGATATGTGTCGACAGGTAGACCGCTTCGGGGATCGAGTGGGTGACGAAGCCGATGGTCTTTTCCGTCTTGGCCCAGAGCTTCAGCACTTCTTCGTTCAGACGGTCGCGGACGATCTCATCCAGCGCGCCAAAGGGTTCATCCATCAACAGGATATCGGCGTCAAAGGCCAGCGCGCGGGCAATCGACGCCCGCTGCTGCATCCCGCCAGACAGTTGCCATGGGAACTTCTTTTCGAACCCGGAGAGTTCGACAAGATCCAGCACGCGCTTGACGCGTTCCTGCTGTTCGGCCTTGGAAAATCCCATGATCTCCAGCGGAAGGGCGATGTTGCGCCCGATTGTGCGCCACGGATACAGGCCCGCCGCCTGAAAGACATAGCCATAGGCCCGCGCCTTCCGCGCCTCGTCCGGGGTCATGCCATTCACGGTCAGACTGCCGCCGGTGGGATGTTCCAGCGCCGCGATGCACCGCAAAAAGGTCGTCTTGCCACAGCCCGACGGGCCGATAAAGCTGACGAAACTGCCCTTGGCAATGTCGAGGCTCACGTTTTTCAGGGCGTGCACCGGGCCATCATTGGTCTGGAAGGTCAGGTCTAGCGATTGGGCCTGAATGACCGGTGCCGCTGCCGCCCCGGTGTCCTTGTCGCCCCAGTTGGTGATTTCTTCGTCGTTCAACATTGTCCTGCCTTCAGGCGCTTGGTGGCCGGGGGCCACGGGCTGCGTCCCGATTTCATGTCCTTGGTTCCCAAAGCGTCGGATCGGCGAATTCCACGCTGTTCCCCGCCGGGTCACGCACATAGACCGAACGCGGACCGTGCGGCCAGTGGAAATCGCTTTCGATTTCGATGCCCGCACCGGTCAGTTGTGTCACCAGCGCATCAAGGTCTCTGCCCGGAACCGAGAAACACAGGTGCCCCGGACCCCGGGCGCCATGTGTGGGCACTGGCAAGGCGTCTTTGCCCGGGGGCAGTTCCGTCGCCTCCGCGATAAAGGCCAGCACCACGGTACTGCCGCAGCGAAAGAAGACATGCCGGCCATCGACGCGGATGATCCTATCCAGTCCCAGAATGCCGCTATAAAAGGCCTCGGTGCTGTCGAGGTCATCCACGTAAATAGCCGCCTCGAGGACGCCGGAGAGGGCGGGCACGCTCACACGGGTGCCCCGTGTTGGCGCCCGCCTGTCGGCCGTGTGTCCCCGAAGCTCGCCACTGTCAGACCCCGCTTGCCGGAATACCGCTGCGCTTGACCGGGCGCGGCGCGGTCAGCTCTTTCCATGTGCTCAGCGCCGTGTTGGTAGGCGTTGCACCTTTGCGTTCCACGAACTTGCCATGTCCTTCCTGGCTGGTCATCACGCCATCGGTCACGGCAACATGTCCGCGGGTCAGCGTGTAGCGCGGCAGGCCTTTCACCTCGTGGCCCTCGAAGACGTTGTAGTCGATGGCCGAGACCTGTTTGGCGGCGGTGATCGTCTTGGTCTTGTTCGGATCCCAGACCACGATATCCGCGTCGGACCCGACCCGGATCGCGCCCTTGCGCGGGTAGCAGTTCAGCACCTTGGCGATATTGGTCGAGGTCACGGCCACGAATTCCTCTTTCGTCAGACGTCCCGTCTCCACCCCATGTGTCCAGAGCATCGGCATCCGGTCCTCAAGACCCCCGGTGCCGTTGGGGATCTTGGTGAAATCGCCCACGCCGTAACGCTTTTGTTCGGTGGTAAAGGCACAGTGGTCGGTGGCCACAACGCTCAGAGACCCAGATTGCAGACCGGCCCAGAGGCTGTCCTGATGCAGCTTGTTGCGGAACGGCGGGGACATGACACGGCGCGCGGCGTGGTCCCAGTCGGGATGCGCATATTCGCTGTCGTCCAGTGTCAGGTGTTGGATCAGCGGCTCGCCCCAGACGCGCTTGCCCTGTTGGCGGGCACGGCGGATCGCCTCATGCGCCTCTTCGCAGGACACGTGCACGATATAGAGCGGCACACCGGCCATGTCGGCGATCATGATCGCGCGGTTGGCGGCCTCACCCTCGACCTGCGGGGGGCGCGAATAGGCATGCGCCTCCGGCCCGGTGTTGCCCTCGGCAAGCAGTCGCGCCTGAAGGTCCGCGACCACGTCGCCGTTTTCCGCGTGGACCATGGCGATCCCGCCCAGTTCCCCGATGCGCTGAAAGCTGGCGAACATCTCGTCGTCCTGCACCATCAGCGCGCCCTTGTAGGCCATGAAGTGCTTGAAGGTGGTGATGCCGCGATCCTCGACCACAGTCTTCATCTCGTTGAAGACCTGTTCGCCCCACCACGTCACCGCCATGTGGAAGGAATAGTCGCAATGCGCGCGGGTGGATTTGTTGTCCCACATCTGCAGCGCATCCAGCAGACCCTGACCGGGCGAGGGCAGGGCAAAATCGATCACCATCGTGGTGCCACCGGCCAGCGCGGCCCGCGTGCCGCTATCGAAATCATCGCTGGAATAGGTGCCCATAAAGGGCATCTCCAGATGGGTATGCGGATCGATCCCGCCGGGCATGACGTAACAGCCGGTGGCGTCCAACTCCTTGTCGCCGCTCAGGTTGTCGCCGATCTCGACGATCTTGCCGCCGTCGACCAAAACGTCGGCCTTCCAGCTCAGATCCGCCGTCACGACGGTGCCGTTCTTGATGACTGTGGTCATTGGCTCAACTCCCCTTGCAGTCTTGAAACAGTATGGTTGCGGTCGGGTTGTCCCCGGCGATCGATGCGTGTGACACCAGTACGCTGCACTCCTGTCCGTCCGGCAGTTCCCACGTTCCGGCGTGCCCCTGTGTCAGTGACTTCATTTGTGTCCCCAGCGTGGTGTCTATCCGGTTCGGGTTCAAGACGACGAAGACCGCCGTCACGCCGGTTTCGCAATTCACCCTGATGTTGTCCTGCGGCGTGATGGTGTCGGCTTTGCCATTCGGTAGGCACCCCGCCTCGTCCACAAGAGCCAGTTCGAACGGCAAAAGCGTGTCAATCCGTTCGTAGTCGCGTGCCGCGACAGCCTCGGACAGGGCGGCCAGTTTCTCCCGCGTTTCAGAGGTATAGACGGTTGTGACCGTCGGATCTGAAATCACCTCGTTCAGCTTGGTCAGGGCGTCTTCAGCCGCCGACAGTTTCCCGCGACCCTCCAAGAGGCCCTCTTCGTAGCGGGCGCTGCCCGTCAAAGCCTGACCAAGCGCAAAGCCTGCAGCCAGGCAACCGATTGCCGAGGCGATGTTGCCGAAGGTCAGCAGCCGGGACATGGCGCAACCTTCGACAGGATTTGCGGCGCGGCTGTCACTCCACAATCTCCGCCGTCTCCACCACCGCGTGGAACAGCACATCCGCCCCCGCCTTGGCCCAGTCCTTGGAAATCTCCTCGGCCTCGTTATGGCTCAACCCATCCACGCAAGGGCACATCACCATCGCCGTGGGTGCCACCCGGTTGATCCAGCAGGCGTCGTGCCCCGCGCCGGAGATGATGTTGCGATGCGTGTATCCCAGTCGCTCGGCGGCGTTGCGGATGGCGGAAACGCAGGTTTCGTCGAAATCCACCGGGTCAAACCCGCCGACCTTCTCGAATTCGACCTCCAGCCCCATGTCGCGACAGATCTCTTCCGCCGCCACCTTCAGCCGCGCCTCCATATCCTTGATCACGGCCAGTTCAGGCGACCGGAAATCCACCGTGAACACCACCTTGCCGGGGATCACGTTGCGGGAGTTCGGGTAGACGTCGATATGGCCCGCCGCGCCCACCGCATGCGGCGCGTGGCTCAGCGCGATCTCCTCGACCTTTTCTAGGATGCGCGCCATGCCCAGACCGGCATTCCGCCGCATTGGCATCGGGGTGGACCCGGTATGCGATTCCTTGCCCGTCACCGTCACCTGCGTCCACGAAAGGCCCTGCCCGTGGGTGACAACGCCGATATCCACGCCTTCGGCCTCAAGGATCGGCCCTTGTTCGATGTGCAGTTCAAAGAAGGCGTGCATCTTGCGTGCGCCCACCTCTTCGTCGCCCTTCCAGCCGATCCGCTCCAACTCGTCGCCAAACCGTTTGCCCTCTGCATCCTCGCGGTCGTAAGCCCAGTCCTGCGTGTGGATGCCGGCAAAGACGCCCGAGGCCAGCATCGCCGGCGCAAACCGCGTGCCTTCCTCGTTGGTCCAGTTCGTGACCACGATCGGGTGTTTCGTCTTGATCCCGAGGTCGTTCAGCGACCGGATGATCTCCAGCCCGCCCAACACGCCCAGAATCCCGTCGTATTTCCCGCCCGTCGGCTGCGTGTCCAGGTGAGAACCGACATAGACCGGCAGCGCGTCGGGGTCTGTCCCCTCGCGCCGCGCGAACATGTTGCCCATGGTGTCCAGCCCCATGGTGCAACCGGCCTCTTCGCACCAGCGTTGAAACAGCGCGCGCCCTTCGCCATCTTCATCGGTCACGGTCTGGCGGTTGTTGCCGCCCGCGATTCCCGGGCCGATCTTGGCCATTTCCATCAGGCTGTCCCACAGCCGGTCTGCGTTGATGGTCATGTTGGCGGCCAGAGGCATGGCAATACTCCCCGTTTTTTTCCCGTCTCTTCTACGAGCTTTCCGATTTGACCAATCGGTCAAAAGCACGCTACCAGAGGCGCAAGGTCAGTCAAGCATCCTGCCATCTATTCTGGCAGATGCACGGAAAAGAGGCGCGGGGCGGGGCACATGAGTGGAAAAACAGCACAGGGCCAAGACGGTGCCGCGCCGCCGCAGACCCGCATCCAACGCGCCAAACGGCGGGCCATTCTCGAAGCGGGTCTGACAGTCTTTTCCGAGGCCGGTTTCAGGGGCGCCACGCTGGACCGGATCGCCGGAGAGGCGGGTCTGTCGAAGCCCAATCTGCTGTATTATTACCCGTCGAAAGAGGCGATCTATGATGCGCTTCTTCAGGACTTGCTGGAAACATGGCTGGATCCGCTGCATGGGCTGAACCCGCAGGGTGAGCCGGTGGAGGAAATCCTTGCCTATGTCCGGCGCAAGCTGCAGATGTCACGGGATTTTCCGCGGGAAAGTCGCCTCTTTGCCAATGAGATCGTGCAGGGCGCCCCGCGCATCCTGCCCGCTCTGGAAGGAGAGTTGCGGGGCATGGTGAACGAGGCCGCGCGGGTGATCGACGGCTGGATTGCCGAGGGGCGTCTGGCTGCGGTCGACCCAAAGCACCTGTTGTTCTCGGTCTGGTCGCTGACTCAGCACTATGCGGATTTCGATGTGCAGGTGCGGGCGGTGCTGGATGAAAAGGACCCGTTCCCAGGGGCCGAGGCGCATCTCGAAATCCTGTTCCGGCGCTTGCTGACCCCCGCCTAACTGTCGTCTTTCGGCCGACGCGCCCATGTCAGGTAACGGTCTGCCAGCAGGTGTTCACAAATCTTGAACACCAGCCAGCAGGACAGGGACATCGCGCCCCAAAACGCCAGTTCGCCCACCTGCCACAGGGCGCCGTTCCGGATCGCCTCCCAGCCGAATTTGCGGATGAAGGCAAGGCTGGCCATGGCCTGCGAAAACAGGTTCACCGTGACAAAGGCAAAGACTGCGGCGGTACATCCCGCCAGCAGGAAAACCGCCAGCGTCGGCCAGCGGGTAAGATTGAACAGGCGCATGAAGTCCCTCCCGGTTTCAGGATGCCAAGCCCGTCGCGGCGCGGCAAGCTCTGGGATGGCTTTCTGAACTCCGGGTAAAATGGAAAAGGCGCGACCAATCCGGCGCGCCTTTTCAGTTTCTTTGGGCTGAAAATACCTATTGGCCGCAGGCCCGCAAGGGGCAGCGCCCCTTGCTCCTTACTCTGCGGCTTTCGCCATCGGGTTGTTCGGATGCGTCGTCCAGTTGGCATAGTCGTCCGACACTGTCTTGCCGGTGCGCGGATCGACGGCGCCGGCCTCCAGCCGTTCCATGGTGATGCAATCCTCGACCGGGCAGACATCGATGCACAGGTTGCAGGCCACGCATTCCGCGTCGTTGACCTCGAACACCCGGCCTTCCTTCATCCAGATCGCCTGATGGCTGGTGTCCTCACAGGCGGCATAACAGCGACCGCATTTGATGCAGGCGTCCTGATCGATGCGCGCCTTGGTGACGTAGTTCAGGTTCAGGTACTGCCAGTCGGTGACATTGGGCACCGCCCGACCGACGACCTCGGACACGTTGCGATAGCCCTTTTCGTCCATCCACGCGGACAGGCCGCGTTTCATCTCTTCGACGATCTTGAAGCCATAGGTCATTGCCGCCGTGCAGACCTGCACGTTGCCACATCCCAGCGCGATGAATTCCGCCGCATCGCGCCACGTGGTGACGCCGCCGATGCCGGAAATCGGCATGCCATGAGTCTCTTGCGCGCGGGCGATCTCGGATACCATCGACAAGGCGATGGGCTTGACCGCCGGGCCGCAGTAACCGCCGTGCGATCCCTTGCCATCAATGGTCGGTTCGGGTGCGAAATTGTCCAGATCGACAGAGGTGATGGAATTGATCGTGTTGATCAGCGACACTGCATCGGCGCCGCCGTTCCGGGCTGCGGCGGCGGGTTTGCGGATGTCGGTGATGTTGGGGGTCAGTTTCACGATCACGGGCTTGTCGTAATACTGCTTGCACCAGCGCGTGACCATTTCGATATACTCGGGCACCTGACCCACGGCAGAGCCCATGCCGCGCTCGCTCATCCCGTGCGGGCAGCCAAAGTTCAGCTCGATCCCGTCGCAGCCGGTCTCTGCGACGCGCGGCAGGATGGCCTTCCACGCGGCTTCCTCGCAGGGCACCATGATCGAGGCGATCAGCGCGCGGTCGGGGTAGTCCGCCTTGACCCGGGCCATTTCCTCCAGGTTCGTCTCCAGAGGGCGGTCGGTGATCAGCTCAATGTTGTTGATGCCCAGCACCCGGCGGTCGGCCCCGTAGACCACGCCATAGCGCGGGCCGTTGACGTTCACGACCGGAGGGCCTTCGGAGCCCAGCGTCTTCCAGACCACGCCGCCCCATCCCGCGTCAAAGGCGCGGCGGACGTTGTATTCCTTGTCGGTCGGCGGCGCCGAGGCGAGCCAGAAGGGGTTCGGGCTCTTGATGCCCACGAAATCGGTGGTCAGGTCAGCCATTGCTTGTCTCCCTGTAATGCGAGCGTAGGGCGGGATTTATCCCGCCGCTCCCGTCAATGCGGTGTGAATGTCCTCGGCTGCATCGCGGCCTTCGGCCACGGCGACCACGGTCAGGTCCTCGCCGGGCGTGCAGTCGCCCCCGGCCCAGATCCCGGGCACGGAGGTCCGCCCCGCCTCATTCACCTTGATCTTGCGCCCATCCAGTTCCAGCCCGTCGACCGGGGCCAGGGTCTGGCCGATGGCCCGGAACACCTGATCTGCGGGGAGGCGAAAGGTTTCACCGGTGCCCGACAACCTGCCGTCCACCTCGGCGGTGTACTCCAGTTCGATCTCGGCCGCCGCGCCATTGCCGTGGATCGCCACGGGGACAACATTGGTCAGCAGGCGCACCCCTTTGGAGGTGGCCAGATCCTGTTCGAACCGGCTGGCGCCCATCTGTTCCTGCGACCGGCGATAGGCCAGCGTCACGCTCTCCGCCCCCAGAAGCTTTGATTGAACCGCCGCGTCGATGGCGGTCATGCCGCCGCCGATGACCACCACATGTCGCCCGACGGGCAGGTCCGTCAGGTCGTCGGACTGCCGCAAGGCAGAGATAAAGCTGACCGCGTCTTCGACACCGGCCCGTTCCCCGCCGTCGATTTCCATGGTGTTCACGCCCGACAGGCCGACGCCCAGAAACACCGCGTCAAAGTTTTCGCGCAGGCTGTCCAGCGCCACCTCCGCGCCAAGGGCCTGACCGTATTCGATCCGAATGCCTCCGATGCCCAACAGCCAGTCGACCTCGCGGGCGGCGAACTCATCTGTGCTCTTGTAGGCGGCGATGCCGTATTCGTTCAGCCCGCCGGGCTTGGCCTTGGCCTCGTAGATCGTGACGTCATGACCCTTCATGGCAAGCCGATGCGCACAGGCAAGACCGGCTGGACCGGCACCGACGACAGCAACACGTTTGCCGGTAGAGGCCGCGCGCTGGAACGGATGCCCCTGACGCGCCATCAGGCTGTCCGTCGCGTGGCGCTGCAGGCGGCCGATCTCGACCGGTTTGCCCTCTGCGGTCTCTCGCACGCAGGCTTCTTCGCACAGCGTTTCGGTCGGGCAGACGCGGGCGCACATGCCGCCCAGGATGTTCTGCTCAAAGATCGTGCGCGCCGCCGCCTCCGGCATCCCGGTCGCGATCTGGCGAATGAACAGCGGGATGTCGATGTCGGTGGGGCAGGCGGTGACGCAGGGCGCGTCATGACAGAAATAACACCGATCCGCCGCAACGGCGGCTTCATGGCCGTCATAGGCGGCATGCAGGTCTTCGAAATTTCGCGCCAATTGATCCTGGCTGAGGCGCCCGGCTGCGATACCGGGGGTCTGCGGGCTGGTCATGGCCTCTCCCTGTTCTTTTTTGCGTTCCTGAAAAACAGCCTGCCACAGTCCGGAATTTTATCAAACGGTAAAATTTACTCCGGCCATTTTCGCGCGAAAAATCCGGGTCGATGCCCGTCCGGTCAGCACGAAACGAAAAAAGGGGCCCGCAGGCCCCTTTCATCATCCGTTGTTTGCCCTGTGTCAGCTGCCGGGGGCAACCACCAACTGCACCCGCCGGTTCTGCGCCGAGGCGGGATCCCAAGTGTTCTTCAGCTTGCTAAAGCCGACGCCAACCGCCTCGATCTGGGAGGAGGGCAGGCCCATGGTCGCCCGCACGTAATTGGCGACGGACTGCGCGCGGCGCAGCGATAGCTGATTGTTGTAAGCCGCGCTGCCGACCGCATCGGTGTGCCCGATAAAGATCAAGGTTCTGTTTTGAAATTGCGGGTCGCTCAGCGCGCTGGACAGGCTGGACAGCTTGGCCATGGCCTGCGGCGTCAGCGCGTCAGAGTTGTAGGCAAACAGCACCTCAAGGTCGATCGTCGGCAACGGCTTGGGATCCGGGCGCGGCCCAATGGCCAGCGCGGCCGAATTGCCACTGTTCGGGGGCGGGGCGGCCGCAACGCGCTTGGCCACGCCAAGGTTCTGCACGTCATCAAGAGTAAAGGACGCGCCGGCATCGAATTCCGCGCTTTCGCAGGCGGATTGATCCAGCAGACAATCGCGCATCTCGGATGCGGCGCCATCCGCCTTGGGCGTGTTGTCGACTTGGGGAGCGGGGTCAAGCTTGAAGGAATCGAGCGTAACGGTGGATTGCGCCGCGGCCATGGCCGGCAAACAAAGCGCAGCGCAGGCGATAAGAAAGTGTTTGGTCATAACGGCCTCCTGAAAAGCTGAGCGCAGGATAGACGAACGTCGGCGCTTTTTCCAGCTTGCGCATTTTTTCCGGGCCTTCCGCAACGCTTTTGTTATGGTTGCGGCAGGATTGTTTTGACTGGGGATTGCCATGCTTCGTTTCGACCGGATTCTGGCCTTTATCTGTGCCGCATCGCTCGGCACAAGCCTGACGGCCCAGACCTTTCAGGCCGGGGTCGAGAACGAGGTTGCGGTCGAGGGCTACAACAACGAGCCGATCAACATCTATTCCAAGACAGCGGATTTCAGAAAGCTGGGGCTGGGCGTGGGCAAGCTCAACGTCAGCCACGACAAGGGCAACAACCCCTGCACCGCCTTTCTGGTGTCTCCCACCCATATCCTGACCAATCACCACTGCATTCCCGGCGTGCTGGAGGATCCGCGCATCGGCGCGACCCAGATCCTGTCCGCCAGTTTCCTTGCCGGTTTCGATGAACCGGGGCGCGCGGATGAGGCCGATCATTTCCCGGTCAACATCACGCCTGTCGAGACATCAAAGGAACTGGATTACACGGTGCTGGAGGTCACGGGCGTGCCGATCGACCGCTTTCCGCCTCTGCCATTGACCGACCAGATGCCGACCGAGGGCCTGCCGTACTGGATCATCGGGCATCCGCTGGGCAAATCGCTGCACATCAGTCGCGAAGGCTGCCGTGCGGCGCGTCCCCCGGTCGAAGGCAACCGCCTGCGCCACACCTGTGACACGCTGGGCGGCAATTCCGGCTCTCCGATCATTGACAGTTCGACCCGGCAGGTGATCGGTCTGCACAACTCCGGGGATCGCAACGTCGGCATCAACTTTGGCATTCCGATGAAGCTGATCCTCGAAAACTCCAGCGTTCTGAAGGTGACCAAGGCGGAGCCGCCCAAACCCCTGCCGATGATTACCCGCGTCTTTCCCTCGTCCGCCGGTGTCGGGGGAGAGCTGTCGATTGTCGGCGATGTGCCCAGTTCCTGCACGCCTGCCTTTGTCGACATCTCCAAAAGCCTCGACCTGACGCCGATCCCGCTGGAGATTTTCGAACAGGTCGTTCTGGGTCCGCTGCAGACGCGCTACCAGATCACCGTGACCAGCGATTACAGGATCTTCGTTCAGGAAGAGGATGAAAAGGGCGAGCACAAACTCGGTACGCTGTGCGGGTCAACGGACCTGACCGATCCGGAACAGTTGCGCGCGGCGCTGCGTGGCGTGGTCGGTGCCCTGCAACAGGGGCGTCTGGACGGGCAGGTTAATGTGGCCGGCGGCACAGTCGATTTCGCGTTCACGACCTACATGATCGAATGATGCGGGCCGGCCTGTGGGCCGCCGCCGCATTGGTGTTGGCGGGGCAGGCCGCCATGTCCGCCGAGGTGAAGTTGCGGGGCGAATTGCGCCCCCGGCTGGAGCAACTGGTCCCGATCTACGGCGACTGGAACAACAATTTCGAACACGGGCCGATCATCCAGCCGGGACTGGACTATTGGCGCGGCATGCGCGTCATCGGGATCACCGGCGTGATCGAGGAAGGCGACGCGCAGAAACTGGCAGACCTGCTGGGACCAGAGGATGAGGTCGGCGCCTTTGTCGTTGTCCTGAATTCGCCGGGCGGCAGTTTTCTCGAAGGGGTCCGGATCGGCCAGGTGCTGGAACCGTTTCGCGGCGGCAATGACTCGCCAGCGCTGCACGGGGTCGTGGTTCTGGCCGGTGAGACCTGCAATTCCGCCTGCGCCGTGGCCTTTGCGCTGGCCGCGATGCCGCGCGATTCAGGGCGCTCCGTCCGCTTTGTAGAGCTTGGGGCGCAGCTTGGCTTTCACATGCCCTTCGTGCCAATCGATCAACAGGCCGTCCGTACCGAGGTCGCGCAGGCGATGGACCTTACCTATCAGATCATGTCCGAATACATGCGCCTGATCGGCAACGGGATTGCGCCCTCCGCGCTGGTCCAGAACGCGCTGCATTACCGCCGCCCGGAGGAGTTCTTCATGCTGCGGGGCGGTTTGATCACACGGTTCATGGATTTCGTTCCCGTGGCCGGACCGCGCGGGGCAACACCGATTGCCCTGTCAGGACTGACCGAACGGGATGCGCTGAGCATGTGCCAGTACCTGACCTATTCGCAGGGCCGCATGATGACGGCGGATGACTACGAATGGTGGCCGGTGAACGTTTCGGGCGAAACCGAGGCCGCGACGCCCCTGACCGATCTCTTCCGCAGGTTCGGCGCTGACCGGCTGGCCCTTGACGGCTGCATGATCGAGCGGTTGGACGGCGATATACTTGGCATCGAGGATGAGGGCGACTGCGGGCGCGATTTCATTGGCGGCGGCTGGTGTGCCAAACCGCGTGACGCATTCGACAAACCGCTGCCGCCCGCCACGGGCGCGTTACTGGCCGACAGCCTTGGCTGTCACCTGGGGCAGATGACCCGCGCCTTTTACACATGGGACTGGCGCAATGCCTTTCTCGAAGAGGAAGAACCAGCCACCTACCGTTGGTCGGGCGAAACCGATCCGGACAAACCCGTGCACAAGCTGGACTGGGGCGGCGCCCGGTTGGAGACGAACCTGAACATCCGCACCACGCCGGGCGGCGACCTTGTCGCGCGCTGGAACGAGGGCACGCCTGTTCAGGTGCTGGATTGCACGCTATCGGCGGACGGGCAGGGGGTCTGGTATCAGGTCGCGTCCGGAGGCGTGACCGGCTGGGCCAGCGCGCGCTACGTGGATGTGCCCGCGCTGCGCAAGTGGGACAATGCCATCCGCCCGGTCGGGATCGAATAGAAAAGGCGGCCCGCAGGCCGCCTTTGCCGTTTCCAGATCCGCGGGGCGTTAACCCTTGGCGTAGCCAAGCCCCTGCAGGGCTTCCTTGATCTCATCCAGGATCGCCGGATCGTCGATGGTCGCGGGTGTCTTGAAGGGCTCGCTGTCGGCGATCTTGACCATCGTGGCCCGCAGGATCTTGCCCGAACGGGTCTTGGGCAGACGATCCACCACGCAGGCCAGCTTGAACGCCGCGACCGGCCCGATCTGATCCCGCACCAGCTTGACGCTTTCCTTGACGACCTCGTCATGCGGCTTGTTGGTGCCCGCGTTCAGGCAGAGAAAGCCAAGCGGCAACTGACCTTTCAACTGGTCCGTGACGCCGATCACCGCGCATTCGGCCACGTCCGGATGGCTGGCCAGAACCTCTTCCATCGCGCCGGTTGACAGGCGGTGGCCCGCGACGTTGATGACATCGTCGGTGCGCGCCATGATGTAGAGGTATCCGTCCTCATCCTTCATGCCCGCATCGCCGGTCTCATAGTACCCGGGGAAGGTGGTCAGGTAGGACTTCTTGAACCGCGCCTCGGCGTTCCAGAGGTTCGGCAGGGTGCCCGGCGGCAGCGGCAGCTTGACCGCGATCGCGCCCAGCGTCCCGTCAGGAACGGGATGGCCTGCCTCGTCAAGAATCTGCACGTCATATCCCGGCATCGGCTTCGCCGGAGAGCCCAGCTTGGTCGGCAGTTCCTCGATCCCCAAGGGGTTGCCCGCAATGCACCAGCCGGTTTCGGTCTGCCACCAATGGTCGATAACCGGCACCCCCAACTGGTCCTTTGCCCACTGGATCGTATCGGGGTCCGCCCGTTCCCCGGCAAGGTAGACCGCGCGCAGGCCGGAGAGGTCGTATTTCCTGACGAATTCGCCCTTGGGGTCTTCGCGTCGAACCGCGCGAAAGGCGGTCGGCGCGGTGAAGAAGCTCTTGACCTTGTGCTCCTGAATGACCCGCCAGAAGGTGCCCGCATCCGGTGTCCCCACCGGCTTGCCCTCAAAGACGATGGTGGTGTTGCCGTGGATCAGCGGGCCGTAGCAGATGTAGGAATGCCCCACGACCCAGCCCACATCAGAGGCCGCCCAGAACACGTCTCCCGGATCGACGTTGTAGAGGTTCTTCATCGACCAGTTCAGCGCCACCAGATGGCCGCCGGTGTGGCGAATGACGCCCTTCGGCTGCCCGGTGGTGCCAGAGGTGTAAAGGATATAGGCCGGATGGTTGCCCTCGACCGGGACACAGTCCGCCGGTTCGGTGCCGTACTGGAACCCATGCCAGTTGTAGTCGCGGCCGGGGATCAGATTTGCCACTTCCTGCTCGCGCTGGAAGATCACGCAGAAATCCGGCTTGTGCGTGGCCTGGTCGATGGCGTCGTCCAGCAGCGGCTTGTAATGCACCACGCGGCCCGGTTCCATCCCGCAGGAGGCGGCGATGATGGCCTTGGGCGTCGCGTCGTCGATGCGCACCGCCAGTTCATGCGCGGCAAAGCCGCCAAACACCACGGAATGCACGGCCCCCAGACGGGCGCAGGCCAGCATCGCTTCCAGCGCTTCGGGGATCATCGGCATGTAGATGATGACGCGGTCGCCCTTTTCGACACCCTTGGCGCGCAGGGCCCCGGCCAGGTTGGCGACGCGGTTGCGCAGTTCGACGTAGGAAATCTCGCGCTTGGTGTGGGTGATCGGGCTGTCATAGATGATCGCCGTCTGTTCACCACGGCCGTTTTCCACGTGGCGGTCGACGGCGTTCCAGCAGGTGTTGACCTTGCCGTCGGCAAACCACTCGTACAGGTTCTCGCCACGGTCAAAGAGGGCCTTCGACGGCTTCTGATCCCAATCAATGGCCTCGGCCGCCGCCATCCAGAAGCCTTCGGGATCGGCCTGACAGCTGTCATACACGTCTTGATAACCCATGGGGTGCCTCCTCTATTCCCTTGGCAGGTGGCTTAGGCGGTGCGCCGTCGACCGGGCAAGTCTGTTACCGGCGGACAGGACACATTACCGCACGAAGTTTGCGAAGTTGCGTTGCAAAGATTTGCAAACAGGCGGAATCCTTGCCGCCGGGTTTGACCATCGCGAAAGTTTGCAAAGTTTCGCTTGTTATTATGCCGGTCTTGCGGCGCAAACTCCGAGCGTAAAAGGCCTTGCGGCCCGCTTGCCGCACTTGTGAACGGTCAGACGGGTTGACCTGCCGGGCGGCGCATGGACTCATCCATCGGCGAGTCGCAGGGAGATTCTTTATGCAATTCAAGGCGGTCAAGTTTCTGGCGCTGGCCACATGGGCCATGATTCTCTCAGGCGCGCCTGCCCATGCGGACTGGACCTTCGAAGGCGGCGAAGAGGCATCGGTCCATGTGGCGCGTGTCTGCAAGGGCGGCGATCAGGAGCTTTGCCTCGAACTTGGCTGCGAGACGGGCGAGTCGCTGTCCTTTCGACTGACGTCTCGCAATTTCCCCGACATGGTGGCGGCCCCGCGTCTGGACACCCTTCTGTTTGTCGGCTCGCAACTGGCCGGATCGCTGGAATTCAGCCACTCTGGTCTCGAATCCTTTCAGGCCCCGCTTGAGGAAACCCACCTGCGCGGCATCGACCGGCTCAAGGCTGGCGTGCGGGCGCAATTGCACGTCTGGTACAGCAACGACAGCGCGCCGGAGATTCACCGTTTCACGCTGATCGGCTCCAACAAGGCCATCACCGAAGTGCAGCAATTCTGCCCGCTGCCGGATTTCGCGGCACGAGAGCTTGAACGACGCACGCTGGAGGATCCGGCGGCAAGGATCATGGCCGACATGCGCGAGGCCTGTGCGGTCCTGAACGGCAAGATCACCGAAGGTACCGGGTTTTCCGAACCCTTTGACATTGACGGGAAGCCACCGATGGACCTGCGGGTGAACCACGGCGCGCTGGTCTGTGACAGCACGCCGGACCTGGTTTGTGGCCCTGCGGGGTGCCTGACCTCGCTTTGGGTCGCGCAGGAGGAAGGGCGCTATCGGCGCGTTTTCCTCAACGCCATTCAGGACGTGGTTCCGGGGGAGGCAGGCCAGGTCAAGCTGCGCTACAAGGGCTCACGCTGCGGCGCAAAGGATGCTCTCTGCGAGCAGGCCTTCGCCCTCGATGCAGAGGAACTGGTGGCGCAGGGCGACGTGATCCGCCTGCCAGACCCGGAACCGCAGGACAACGCCGACCCGGCGGACTGATCCGCCGCTTCCCTTCGTTCTTTGGTTTGAAAAATACCTCGGGGGAGGCGCCGCTTGCGGCGACGGGGGCAGAGCCCCCATGCCCGAGCCCTTCTCGCAACCCGCTCAGCCGTAGTGCGCCACCGGCGTCCCGGCGATGGCCGCCATGTTCAGCAATCCGCGCGCCGTGATCGACGGGGAAACGATATGGGCGCGGTTGCCCATCCCCATCAGGATCGGCCCCACTTCCAGCCCGCCGGCCTTCATCTTCAGGATGTTGCGCGTGGCCGAGGCCGCATCCGCATGACCAAAGATTAGCACGTTGGCGGCGCCGGTCATCCGGTTGCCCGGGAACATCCGGCTGCGCAGTTCCTCGTCCAGCGCTGCGTCCACGTTCATCTCGCCCTCGTAGCAGAAATCGCGCTGCTGCTCGTCCAGCAATTCCAAAGCATCGCGTATGCGCTTGCCCGACCCTTGCTCCTGGTTGCCAAATTGCGACTGCGAACAGAAGGCGATGTTCGGCTCCAGCCCGAAGCGGCGCACGTGGCGGGCCGCGCCGATGGCGACCTCGGCGATCTGTTCCGGCGTCGGCAGCGTGTGCACATGGGTGTCGGCAATGAACAGCGGCCCGTCTTCGAGGATCATCAGCGACAGCGCGCCATGCGGACGGTATTTGCGGGTGCCCAGAACCTGCTGCACGTAATTCAGGTGCCAGCGGTATTCGCCGAACGTGCCGCAGATCATGCTGTCCGCTTCGTCCCGCTGCACCATGATCGCGCCGATGGCGGTGGTGTTGGTGCGCATGATCGCACGGGCCAGATCCGGCGTCACGCCGCGCCGCGCCATCAGCCCGTGATAGGTCTCCCAATAGTCGCGATAACGCGGATCGTTTTCCGGGTTCACGATGTTGAAATCGCGGTCAGGCCGGATTTCCAGCCCCATCCGTTCGCAGCGTGTGGCGATGACCTCTGGGCGACCAATGAGGATCGGCTGTTCGGTCGTTTCCTCCAGAATGGCCTGCGCGGCGCGCAGCACCCGCTCATCCTCACCCTCGGCAAAGACGATCCGGCGGGACGCTGTGGCCGCCGCCTGAAACACCGGGCGCATCAGCAGCGCGGATTTGTAGACCGAGGCGTCGAGCCGCTGCTTGTAGGCCTCCAGATCCTCCAGCGGGCGGGTGGCCACGCCGGACTCCATCGCGGCCCGTGCCACGGCGGATGACACGATCCCCGACAGCCGCGGGTCAAAGGGTTTGGGGATCAGGTAATCCGCACCAAAGGTCAGCTGCTCGCCGCGATAGGCGGCGGCCGCCTCGGCGCTGGTGGTCGCGCGGGCCAATGCCGCAATGCCCTCGACACAGGCCACCTGCATCTGGTCGTTGATCTCTGTCGCGCCCACGTCCAATGCGCCGCGAAAGATGAAGGGGAAACACAGGACGTTGTTGACCTGGTTCGGAAAGTCGCTGCGCCCGGTGGCGATGATCGCGTCCGGCTTCGCTTCACGCGCGAGGTCGGGCATGATTTCGGGTGTCGGGTTGGCCAGCGCAAAGATGATGGGGCGCTCTGCCATGCGCGTGACCTGCTCGGGCTTCAGCACGCCCGGACCGGAGAGGCCAAGGAACAGGTCCGCGCCGTCGACCACGTCATCCAGTGTGCGCAGATCGGATTTCTGTGCAAAGGCCGCCTTTTGCGGGTTCATGTCCTCGGCGCGGCCTTCATAGACCAGCCCGTGAATGTCGCACAGCCAGACATTCTCGCGTTTGACACCCAGTTTCAGCAGCATGTTCAGGCAGGCGATGCCCGCGGCACCACCGCCGGTGCTGACCACCTTGATGTCCGCCCAGTCCTTTCCTGCCACATGCAGCGCGTTGGTTGCCGCCGCGCCGACGACGATTGCGGTGCCGTGCTGGTCGTCGTGGAAGACCGGGATATTCATCCGCTCGCGGCAAATTCGTTCAACGATGAAACAATCGGGCGCCTTGATGTCCTCAAGGTTGATCGCCCCAAAGGTCGGTTCCAGCGCGCAGACGATCTCGGCCAGCTTTTCCGGGTCCGGTTCGTTCACCTCGATGTCGAAACAGTCGATGTTGGCGAACTTCTTGAACAGGACGGCCTTGCCTTCCATCACCGGCTTGGAGGCCAGCGCGCCGATGTTGCCCAAGCCCAGCACCGCCGTCCCGTTCGACACCACCGCAACAAGGTTTCCGCGTGTCGTATAGCGCGCCGCCGTGGTCGGATCGGACTTGATTTCGAGGCAGGCCTCGGCGACGCCGGGGGAATAGGCGCGGGAGAGGTCGCGCCCGTTGGCCAGCGGTTTCGTGGCGCGGACTTCCAGTTTCCCGGGACGCGGATTTTCGTGATAGAACAGCGCTGCCTGACGCAGCGTTTCATTGGTCGTGTCGTTCATCAGTCGCCCTCCCGAAAATGGTTCAACGCTAAACTAACCCCGTCGCGGTCGGGGGAGTCGCGGCTCCGATAGCAGTTTACCCCATGCTTGAAAATTGCAAAGCTGCCGCTACGACAAGCCAGCGAAACCTTTTTGCGCTAACACGCGGGACTTGCATTCCGAGGGCGGCCTTCGCAACATGCACGGCACCATCAAGGATACCCTTTGCCATGTCCGATGCCATGTCCAAAAGCCTGTCTGAATTGGCTGCAGCCGCCCGCGCGGTGCGTGAAAACGCCTACGCGCCCTATTCCCATTTCAAGGTCGGCGCGGCGCTGCGTGCGCCCTCCGGTGCGGTCTATGTGGGTTGCAACGTCGAAAATGTCGCCTACCCAGAGGGCACCTGCGCAGAGGCCGGGGCCATCGCGGCCATGATTGCCGCCGGAGAGACCGAGATCACAGAGGCCTATGTCATCGCCGACAGCCCGCATCCGGTGCCGCCCTGTGGCGGGTGCCGGCAGAAACTGATGGAATTCGCCAAGGGCGGAACGCGCGTCACCCTCGCCACCGTCGATGGCGCGGAACACAGCATGACCGTCTCGGACCTGCTGCCCGGGGCCTTTGGCGCGGCACATATGGATCGCACCTGATGGATGCCCGCAGCATCATCGCAGAGCTTCGGCGCGGGCAGGAACCTTCGGCCCGCGAACTGGCGTGGTTCGCGCAGGGCTTGGCCGATGGTTCGGTCAGCGCGGCGCAGGCCGGGGCCTTTGCCATGGGCGTCTGCCTGCGCGGACTGAGCGAGGCAGGCCGCGTGGCGTTGACCCTTGCCATGCGGGATTCCGGCCGCGTGCTGGACTGGGACATGGACGCGCCCGTGGTGGACAAACATTCCACCGGCGGCGTCGGCGATTGCGTCAGCCTTGTGCTTGCGCCTGCCTTGGCGGCCTGTGGCGTCTACGTACCGATGATTTCCGGCCGCGGGCTGGGCCATACCGGCGGAACGCTGGACAAGCTGGAGGCCATACCCGGCTACAACGTCTCGCCCGATGAGGCGCTGTTTCGCCACGTCGTGGGTGACGTCGGCTGCGCCATCGTCAGCGCCTCTGCCGATATCGCCCCGGCGGACAAACGGCTTTATGCGATCCGCGACGTGACCGCGACGGTCGAAAGCCTTGATCTGATCACCGCCTCCATCTTGTCCAAAAAGCTTGCCGCCGGGCTGCAATCGTTGGTTCTGGACGTAAAGACAGGCTCTGGCGCCTTCATGAAATCGCGAGACGAGGCCCGCGCCTTGGCGCAGGCGCTGGTCAGCACGGCCAATGCCGCCGGGTGCCCGACCACCGCGCTGATCACCGACATGTCCCAGCCGCTTGCGCCCGCGCTGGGCAACGCGGTGGAGGTGGACGCCTCGATGGCCGTGTTGACCGGGCAGGACAGGGGGCCGTTGCTGGACATCAGCATCGCCTTGGGCGCAGAGCTGTTGCAGACCGCCGGCATCGCCGACGGAGAGGCCAAACTGCGCAAGGCGATCTCCTCGGGCGAGGCGGCAGAGCGGTTTGGCCGCATGGTCTATGCGCTGGGCGGGCCGCTTGCCTTTATCGACGACTGGCGGCGCTTTCTGCCGGAGGCGACCGTGATCCTCGAGGTGCCGGCGCCAAAGGCCGGGATCGTGCAGGCCATCGACGGAGAGGCGCTTGGCCTTGCGGTGGTCGATCTGGGTGGCGGTCGACGGGTCGAATCCGATCAGGTCGATCCGGCTGTCGGCCTGACCGATGTGCTGCCCTTGGGCACAAAGGTGCAAAAGGGCCAGCCCCTGTTGCGGATCCACGCCACCCGCGAGGGGCAGGCCGCCGCCGCCGCACAGGCGGTTCTGGCGGCGATCACCATCGGCGAGGCCCCCGCCGAGGTGCCGCTCGTGCTGGAACGGATAAGCTGATGCGCGCTTTTCTGGTGGTCATGGACTCGGTCGGCATCGGCGGCGCGCCGGATGCGGACGCCTATTTCAACGATGGCGTGCCGGACACCGGGGCAGACACGCTTGGCCATATCCACGACGCTTGCGCAGCGGGACAGGCAGAGGAAGGGCGCAGCGGCACATTGCATCTGCCGGTTCTGTCCTCCCTTGGGTTGCTCCACGCCGCCGATCTGGCCAGCGGCGGCGCGCGGGCCAGCGGCACGCCAGCGGGACGCTGGGGCGCGGCCACCGAGGTGTCAAAGGGCAAGGACACGCCGTCCGGCCATTGGGAACTGGCGGGGCTGCCGGTGCCTTGGGACTGGCACTATTTCCCGGATCAGGTGCCCGCCTTCCCGAACGACCTGACCGACAAGGTCTGCCAGATCGCCGGGACCGAGGGGGTGCTTGCCAATTGCCACGGCTCCGGCACGGTCATGCTGGACAAATACGGGGCCGAACATATCCGCACCGGTTTGCCCATCTGTTACACCTCTGCCGACAGCGTCTTTCAGATCGCCGCGCATGAGCAGCATTTCGGACTGGACCGCCTACTGGACCTTTGCGAACGCTTGGCCCCGACATTGCACGCCATGAAGGTGGGGCGCGTCATTGCCCGCCCCTTCGTTGGTGAGCCGGGCCATTTCACCCGCACCGGCAACCGCCACGACTATGCGATCAAACCGCCCCAGCCGATCCTGACCAACTGGGCGCAGGACGCCGGCCGCCGCGTTTATGCGGTGGGCAAGATCGGCGACATCTTGTCCATGAGTGGCATAGACGAGGTCCGCAAAGGCGACGACGCCACCCTGATGGGGCATCTGGGCGACCTGATCGACCAGTCCGAGGACGGCTCGCTGACCTTCGCCAATTTCGTCGAGTTCGACAGCCTCTATGGCCATCGGCGCAACGTCTCTGGCTATGCGCGCCATCTGGAATGGTTCGACGCCGAATTGGGCCGCCTGCTGCCGCGCCTGCGCGACGATGACCTGCTGCTGATCACCGCCGACCACGGCAATGACCCCACCTGGGTCGGCACGGACCACACCCGCGAACGCGTTCCGGTCCTGATCGCGGGGCAGGGGGCCGGGGCGCTGGGACAGGTTGCATTCGCCGACGTGGCGGCCTCTATCGCGGCACATCTGCGAATCCCATCACACGGCCCGGGGAGATCATTCCTGTGAGAGAAGAAGACGACCGTCGGCCCATCACCGACGAAGAGCAGCTGGACCGCATCGCACGGATGCCAAAGGTCGAGTTGCACCTGCATTTCGAAGGCGGCGCGCCGCCGGCCTTCATCCGCGGTCTGGCGAAACAGAAGAAGGTCGATATCAGCCGCATCTTCAACGAGGACGGCTCTTACGCCTACCGCGATTTCTGGCACTTCCTCGAGGTCTACGAGGCTGCCACCTCGGTCCTGAAAACGCCCGAAGATTTTGCCCGCCTCTGCACCGCCGTGCTGGAGGAAAGCGCGGCAAACGGCGTCGTCTATTCCGAAACCTTCCTCAGCCCGGATTTCTGCGGTGGGGGCGACGTGTCCGCATGGCGCGAATACCTGCACGCCATCCGCGAGGCGGCGGATGCGGCAGAGCGCGACATGGGCATCACCTTGCGCGGCATCGTCACCCCGATCCGCCATTTCGGTCCGGAAAAGGCCAAGCGCGCGGCGCTCTGCGCGGCAGAGACCGCAGGCGACTGGATCGTCGGCCTTGGCATGGGCGGCGATGAAAAGCAGGGCCGCCAGCGCGACTTTGCCTACAGTTTCGACATGGCGCGCGAGGCCGGACTGCGGCTGACCACCCATGCGGGCGAATGGAACGGCCCGCAGGAGGTGCGTGAGGCGGTCGAGGATCTGGGCGTCGAACGCATTGGCCACGGCGTCCGCGCCATCGGGGATCTTGCAGTGGTCGATCTGCTGGCCGAACGCGAAATCACGCTGGAGGTCTGCCCCGGCTCCAACGTCTTTCTGGGCGTCTTTCCGACGCTGGCCAAACACCCTATCGACCAGTTGCGCAAACGCGGGGTCAAGGTCACCGTGTCGACCGACGACCCGCCTTTCTTTCATACCACCATGCGCGATGAATACCTCGGGCTTGCCAAGACCTTCGGTTGGGACCAAGACCTGCTGGCAGAGATCAACCGCACCGCCCTCGACGCCGCCTTCTGTGACGCGGAGACGAAAGAGCGCGTGCAAAAACGTCTGGAGTCCGCATGACCGATACACTCACCGTCGTCGAACACCCCCTTGTGCAGCACAAACTCAGCCTGATGCGGGAAATGGACACCTCGACCGCCAGCTTCCGCCGCCTCTTGCGCGAAATCAGCCTGCTGCTGGCCTATGAGGTCACCCGCGATCTGCCGATGTCGACGCGCCGGATCGAAACCCCGCTGTGCGAGATGGACGCCCCGGTGATCGAGGGCAAGAAACTGGCGCTGGTGTCGATCCTGCGGGCGGGCAACGGGCTGCTGGACGGTATCCTCGAACTGATCCCGGCGGCGCGGGTCGGCTTTATCGGCCTCTACCGCGATGAGGAGACGCTGAAGCCCGTGCAGTACTACAACAAGCTGCCGGACCGGATGCATGAGCGCCGGACCATCGTCGTCGATCCGATGCTGGCCACCGGCAATTCATCGGCCGCGGCCATCGACCTGATCAAGGAATCCGGGGCCAAGGATATCCGCTTTCTCTGCCTTTTGGCCGCTCCCGAAGGGGTCCAGCGCATGGCAGAGGCGCACCCGGACGTGCCGGTCATCACCGCAGCACTGGACGAACGGCTGAACGAAAAGGGCTACATCGTGCCCGGTCTTGGCGACGCCGGGGACCGGATGTTCGGCACCAAATAGGGCGAACGGCGCGGATTGGGGCGGGAGGCAGAACATGCGTCCCGCCCACCGCGACAATCACGGCACGCAGGCGAGATTGTTCCCGTTTCAAACTGTGGGTATCCTCAAAGCCATTAATAATTTCAAACCTTTACAGGTCGCCCCATAGACAGGTATCCTGCGGCAAGCATCTGTGGGGGCAGAACATGACCTTGAAATCCTTCTCTTTTATTGCGCTTCTGGTTTCCGGATTCGGAATTTCCTCTCAGCCGGCTGCCGCGCAATCCTCGGTCCGGGACGTTCCGGCCAACTTTCCGCCGGCCTCTTATGACGGTCGCCAATTCGTCGATAACCGCGGTTGTGTCTATATCCGCGCCGGTGTTGATGGCGCGGTGACTTGGGTGCCGCGCGTGTCGCGTCAGCGCGAACAGGTCTGCGGTCAGACGCCGACCTTCGGACCGCAAGTGGCACAGCCCGCCGTTCCGGCCCCGACGCCGGCTCCCGCACCGGCCCCCAAGGTCGCGGCAAAGCCGGCAGCAACCGCCGCCCCTGCACCCAAACGAACCGCAACAACCGCCGCCGCGCCCCGGCCCGCGCCAAGGGCGGTGGCGCCCAGTGTCGTGCGCGCACCTGCGTCCAAACCGGTGGCGGCTCCGCCACCGCGCGTCGTACGCCGCGTGCCCGCGCCGCAGCCGCAGGTGGTGACAAAGGCCAAGCCTGTGACCAAGGCGCCCAGCGGGGCCAAGGTCCTGCCGATGGGGCCAATCAAGGTGCCCGCACAGATCGCCTGCGCGAACGGCCAGAGCTATCGCATGATCGAAGGGAAAAAAGTCCGGATCCGCTGTGGCCCGCAGCAGGCGCCGCACGCGACGATCATTCGCCGGGGCGATGCGCCCACCGGCAAGAATGTCTACTACAACCGCAATAGCTGGGAAGACGGCAACCTAACGCTGTCACCGGAGACCATGATCGTACCGGATCACGTCTACGAACAGCGCGACACCCAAGTGGCCCATGTGCCCAAGGGTTATCGCCCGGCGTGGTCCGATGACCGCCTGAACCGCTGGCGCGCCTATCAGACGGTGCAGGGCCATGCGGATACGCAACAGGTCTGGACCAACACCGTGCCTCGCAAGCTGGTCACACAGGTCCGCCGTCACAAGGTCAAGCAGCCGGTCATCGTGGGTAAGGCTGCGGAACCTGCCGCGCTGGTGCCGGTCGTATCGGCGAAATCTCAGGGCAAGGCCAAATACGCGCGCTGGATCGAGGTTGGGGCCTTTTCGACCGACGATAAGGCCAAGGCGGCTGCGCGCCGCTTGAACTCGGCCGGTCTGTCGGTGCGCATGGGCAAATTTGCGCGCAACGGCCAGACCTTTGCCATTCTGCGCGTCGGTCCCTATGCCTCGCCGGATGCCTTGGACCGCGCGCTGAACCGGGTGCACGGGACGGGATATACACAGGCGTATATCCGCTAAGCCGTATTGCCGGGTTGCGTACTGGAAAGGGGGGCGTTGCGTCCCCTTTTTGCTGCGCGCCAGTTGACCGCGCGAGCGGACAATGACCGGGAGGGGGCGCTGCCCCCGCCGCCCTGCGGGCGACTCCCCCGAGGTATTTGAAGGCCCAAAGAATCTGGGGCGTGGATTTGACCACGCGGCGGCGGGTTTCAGGCCCCGCAGATACCCTGCAGGCGCACCCAATCCGCATCGCTCAGGACAGGACGGCTGCCTTCGCCTGCGCGCGGGTCCGCCTCGATCAGGGCCAGCGTCCGCTCTCCGGTGATGTCCAGCGCATAGGCAAAGGGGGAACTGCGCACGCCCGCCGCTTCGAAGGCGGCGATCAGATCGTCGGTGGCGGGCAGGGCGGGGGGCTGGGTCATCAGCGTTTCGGCATAGTCCGCCAGTGTGGCATCAGGCAGCGCGCCGGTGGTCAGCAGGCGCAGGCTGGCCATCAGCCCGGCCTGATCCAGAAGCGCCGCCAGCGGATCGGTTTTCCTTGCCCGGACGGTTTCGGCCAGCACAAAGCCTGCGGCGACGTCCGGATCCTCGAAATCCTCGACCACGGCACGGTTCAGCAGGATGATGCCGCCGGGCAGATGCGCGCTCATCCGGGTGCCGCCGGGCAGGATCACAACCCGCCCCCGGGTCAGCAGCCGCTGACCGAACCGTTCCAGGGGCAGGCGCGCGTCGCGGGTGGTGCAGGGCTTGCCCGACACGCGCTCGATATGGCCCAATAGGCTGTTGCCGATCTCGGCCCGTTTGACCGCGGGCACCACCGTGACCGCGTAGCGCTCCAGCGCGCCGGGCAGCCAGAACACCGCCGCCGCGACGATCACGGCAAGCAGGCCGCCCGACAGCAGAAAGCGCAGCTTGCCCGGGCGCGGGCGGCGTCGTTCAATGGCCCTCAGCAGCCGGTCAATGCCGGTGATCATCTCGGTCTCGTTTTCCGGCAGTTCCAGCGTCTCTCCGGGCGCGTTGTCCGGGTGGTAGATCGCCGGAACCGCCGTGCCGTTGGCGCGGTTCACCGCCCCCAGCGACCAATGCGCCAGCGCGGTGCCGTTGATGTCGGACAGGGTCAGCGTCGCCTCGCCCAAGGAAACGATCACCTCACGCCGCTGCGCCTCGGGCGAGGGGCGCCAGAGGCCGGTCGCTTCCAGACGGGAAAATTGTTTCAGGGCGGTCATCTGCGGGCTGCTCTGCCTCTGTTTCGCGCCACGCTATCACGCAACGCCCCCATCGGCAATCGACCGCGCACCGCCCGTCAACTGACGATAGAGACGCTATAGGTGGAAAAGGCGCGGTCGCGTACCGGGATGATCGCCTTGTATTCCTCGCTCTGGAACAGCCGGTCGACCGCGTCCATATCGGGGTATTCGACAACCATGATCGTCTCGGCCAGCTTGTTGCCGACGACCACGTCGCCCACCGGGAAATGCTGGGCAACCTTTCCGCCGACGCGTTCCAGCAGCGGCAGCGCGGTATCCAGATAGGCCTGATATTCTTCCTGCGCTTCCGGATTCACGGACAGGCAGGCAATAACATATACGGTCAAGACGATCCCCGGTTCAAAATTCATTTGTCTGTTCCGCAAATCAAGGGCGGGATTGCCCCGCCCCGGAACATGCATTTGCCGATCAGGATTGCGCTGATGCCGCAGGGCAACAGAATGGATCACAGCGTCTTGGCAAAGGTCCGCAATTCGAACTTCTGGATCTTTCCGGTCGAGGTTTTCGGCAGTTCCTGAAACACCACCTTTTTCGGCGTCTTGAACCCGGCCAGCCGGTCGCGGGCGTAGGCGATCAGCTCTGCTTCCGTCGCCTGATGCCCGTCCTTCAGCTCGACAAAGGCGCAGGGCACCTCGCCCCATTTCTCATCCGGCTTGGCCACCACCGCGCAAAGCAGCACGGCGTCATGGCCCATCAGCACGCCCTCCACCTCGACCGAAGAGATGTTCTCGCCGCCCGAGATGATGATGTCCTTGGCCCGGTCGGCGATCTGCACAAAGCTGTCGGGGTGCTGCACCGCGATATCGCCCGAATGGAAATACCCGCGGGCAAAGGCCTCTTCAGTGGCCTTGGGGTTCTTGTAGTAGCCTTTCATCACGCCGTTGCCGCGGAACATGATCTCGCCCTTGGTTTCGCCGTCGCGGGGGATTTCGGCCCCGGTCTCGTCATGCACCACGACCTCTTCCATGAATGGCATGGCCACGCCCTGCCGCGCCTTGATCGCGGCGCGTTCCTCTCCCTGCAGCGGCTCCCACTCCGGCTTCCACGTGCATTCGGTGGCCGGGCCGTAAACCTCGGTCAGGCCGTAGACCTGCGTGACGTTGAAGCCCATCGGCTCGATCTTGGCCAGGGTCGCGGGGGCAGGGGGCGCACCGGCGGTGAACACCTCGACCACGTGATCGAAGTCGCGCTTTTGATCTGCAGGGGCATTGACCAGCATGTTCAGCACGATGGGCGCGCCGCCGAAATGGGTCACGCCCTCATCGGCGATGGCGTCAAAGATGGCGGGCGCGGTGATGTCGCGGCAGCAGACAACGGTGCCCCCCAGCGCGGGCATCATCCACGTGTGGCACCAGCCGTTGCAATGGAACAGCGGCACGATGGTCAGATACTTCGGGTGCAGCGTCATGCGCCAGCTCAGCACCTGCCCCATGGCGTTCAGATAGGCGCCGCGATGGTGATAGACCACGCCCTTGGGCCGCCCGGTGGTGCCCGAGGTATAATTCAGCGCAATGCTCTCCCACTCATCCTGCGGCATGATCCACTGGAAATCCGGGTCGCCGGTTTCCAGAAAGGCCTCGTACTCCATGTAATCGCCGTAGGCATGCACACCCGCATGATCGTCGGCGACCTCGATGATGGTCGGGGCGGGGCCTTCCATGTCTTCGACCGCCTGCGCCAGCACCGGCAGGAACTGCGGGTCGCACAGCACCAGCTTTGCGCCGCCGTGGTCGAGGATGTAGGAAATCGTCGCCACGTCCAGCCGCGTGTTGATCGCGTTCAGAACCGCGCCACAGGCCGGCACGCCGAAATGCGCCTCTGCCTGTGCGGGGATGTTCGGCAGGATGGTGGCCACCACATCACCGGGCTGCACACCAGCCTTGGAAAGGGCTGAGGCCAGCCGCGTGACACGCGCCGCGTATTGGGAATAGGTCTTGCGGTGCGGGCCATAGACCACGGCCAGTTGATCGGGCCAGATGCCGACCGCACGGCGCAAAAAGCTGAGGGGCGTCAGGGGCACGAAATTCGCCTCGGTCTTGCCCAATCCGGTTTCGTCTTGCAGCCAGCCCATTCTGTCCTCCCTTTGCAGCGTGACCGGGACTATGGGCAGGATTCGTGCGCAAGAAAAGTCCCCCGTGCCCGCCTGCGACAGACCACCCCGCCTTGCCCCCTCCCGCCGTGCTGCACTACCGTCGGGGCATGATCATCTCACCGGGCCGCCAATACATCTTTGTCCACATTCCAAAGACCGGCGGCACCTCTCTGGCGCTGGCGCTGGAGGACCGCGCACACCGCGATGACATCCTGATCGGCGACACGCCCAAGGCGCAGCGCCGCCGCGCGCGGGCGCAAAAGCTGTCAGAACAGGCCACTGGCCGGATCTGGAAACATTCGCGTCTGGCGGATCTGGAGGGGGCCTATACCCCGGAGCAGATCGGCGCGATGTTCTGTTTCTGCCTTGTGCGGAACCCGTGGGACCGGATGGTCAGCTATTACCACTGGCTGCGCGAACAGGGGTTCGATCATCCGGCAGTCACCCTGTCAAAACAGCATGACTTTGCCGGGTTCCTGCGCCATCCGCACACGCAGGCCACGATCCGCAACGCGCCCTATGGCCATTACATGCGCGACGTGACGGGGCGCGAACAGGGGCATTTCCTGCGTCTGGAACATCTGGCAGAGGATATGGCACCGCTGGAGGCCCATCTGGGCTTTGCCCCCACCATGCCGCATGAAAACCGCTCATCCCGAGAGGCGGATTATCGCGGCTATTACACAGGGGATCTGCAAGAGGTGGTGGCAGAGTTCTGCGCCGAGGATATCGCGCGATTCGGCTATCACTTTTGATTGACTGCCAGAACCGCCGACTTGGGGTGCCAAGCCAAGACCGTGGCAAGCAGGGCCTGCCACGGTCGGATCGGTCTTATGGGCAGACACCGCCCACGCTCAGATACTTGCCATAGACCCAGCCATTGGGGTTCGGCGCGCCCCAGAGCGGGTTCAGGCAGCGGCCATTCATACATTGCACTTGGTACCAGTTGCCGGCCCTGCTCCAGACGGCGATCTCGTCGCCCAGATACAATTCGCTGAACTGCTGATACCCCGACCCCGGCCCGGTGCGCACCGCAAGGAACCCGTGCCCGGCAGCATGATTGTATTGGCTGATAGGGCGGACGCCCACGACCCAGCCGGTGCAATCCCCGGCCTCTGCCATGGGGGCGGTCAGCGCCAACAGGGCGGCTGCGGCCAGTGCTGTCTTGCGGAACATGAAACTCTCCCTTTTCGGTTTTCGAGCGCCTTTTTGGGGCGCAACCGGAGTCTCGCATTCCATAGTTGGAATGTCGTTGATATGGGTCAGAGGGAAGTGGAAACAAACCGCTTCCTGCGCACGGGAAAACCGCCCCGAACGGGGCAGATCCGTCACGGAATTTTCACGTCGTTTCTGAACGAATGGTTAAAACGCGCCTGTAACCCATTGATCTGGCATTCCCCCTAAGCTGTCCACGCGTGGACACCTCCCATCGGCCCTCACCGCAGCGGCTCGAACAGGGCGTCCTTCATGCGGCAATCCCGGATCACATCCTTGCCACAGGGGACCGGCTCCAGATCCTTGGACAGACAGATGCGGGCCTCCTGAATATGCCCATTCAGACAGGTGATCGTGATCATGTCCGGCTCCAGCCCCGGATTTTCCTTGATGAACGCTTCTTCGATCAAAGACGCGGGCAGCTTGACCGCCTTGTCCAGTTTCCGAAGCAGCGCGGGCCGCGTGATAGACCCATAAGCACGGCGCGAAAGCTCATAATAGGCCGACGCCGACAGCCCGGTGCAGACGCCGTGTTTTTTCCACTGATGCCACGCCAACCCGCCCGATCCCATGATATCGGACATCTCCCGCGTCATCCGGCGCGAAGGGGCCCGTTCCACGGTGGGGCAATAGGACGGCCAGCCGCGATGAAACTGCGGCCACAGCCCATGCAGGATCCAGCCCGCATCGGTCTCGCATTGCTCGGCATCGCGCGCATCACCTTCCAGCCTGCACCAGTTCGGCGACCACGACAGGGCCATCACGTAGTAGTCGAATTTCCCCGCCTTTTCGCCTTCGGCATGAAGCGGCGCAGCGAACAGGGTCGCGGCAAGCACCAGAACACTCAGCAATCGCATTTTTGCTTCCCCTTTGGATTTGACGCCACTATATAGGCCCGAAGTTTCCCGACAACGGTAACCCGCTCCGCCCGCCGGAGCCGCCCCTGGCAAAGCTCGCCGCGGGTCGCGCAGGAGGCATGCTCGCGGGGCCGGTCAATTCAAGGAGAAGATCCATGTCCAAGCTTCTGCACCCCAAGGCGACCGCCGTCTGGCTGGTGGACAACACCACGCTGAGCTTTAAGCAGATCGCCGATTTCACCGGTTTCCACGAGCTGGAGATCCAGGGCATCGCCGACGGTGACGTGGCTACCGGGGTGAAAGGGTTCGACCCGGTTTCCAACAACCAGCTGGAGCAGGCTGAAATCGACAAGGCGGAAAAAGATTCGCTGTACAAGATGAAGCTGAAGCACAACCCGGCGGCACGGGACGAGGACAAGCGCCGCGGGCCGCGCTACACCCCGCTGTCCAAGCGGCAGGACCGCCCCAACGCGATCCTCTGGCTGGTCAAATTCCACCCGGAGCTGTCGGACGGCCAGATTTCCAAGCTGGTCGGCACCACCAAGCCGACGATCCAGTCGATCCGTGAGCGCACCCACTGGAACATCCAGAACATGCAGCCCATCGATCCGGTGGCGCTGGGCCTGTGTAAGCAGACCGAGCTGGACGCGGTTGTCGCCAAGGCGGCCAAGGATCTTGAAAAGGTCATGACCGACGATGAGCGCCGCAAGCTGGTTTCGACCCAGCAGAGCCTCGAAATGGAGCCGGAACCGCGTCTGCCCTCGGCCATCGAAGGGCTTGAAACCTTCAGCCTGTCCGATCCCCGCGGCGAGGATGACGACGAGGACGAGAAGGATCGGCAGGATTACTCGGACGCTGACAGTTTCTTCAACCTGCCGGGCGGCAAGGACGATGACGAGGACGAAGACGACCGTTGATCGATCAGGGACGGGGTCGGACGCTCGTCCCGGCCTCTGGCCGGAACATCGCCCCGCCCACCGTCCCTTGGGCTTCCGGAATAGAAAAAAGCCTCTTGCAGATCGCAGGAGGCTTTTTTGCTGTCATGGGGGGAGGGGCGCCGCTCAGAGCCGTTTGCGCGCGTTCAGGGCTGCGGTGATGGTGCCATCGTCGAGATAATCCAGTTCACCGCCGATGGGGACGCCCTGCGCCAGCGAGGTCAGCGTGACGCGGTCTTCGAGTTGATCGGCGATGTAATGCGCCGTTGTCTGGCCGTCGATGGTGGCGTTCAGCGCAAGGATCACCTCTGAGACGCCTTCGGTCTCGACCCGGGTCAAGAGCTGCGGGATCCGCAGATCCTGCGGCCCCACGCCGTCCAGCGCCGAGAGCGTGCCGCCCAAGACATGATACCGGCCCTTGAAAACCCCGGACCGTTCCATGGCCCAAAGGTCTGCGACCTCTTCGACGACGCAGAGTATGCCATTTGCGCGTGCCTCATCGGCGCAGATCGGGCAGATGTCGGCGGTGCCGACATTGCCGCAGTTCAGGCATTCGCGGGCAGTGCGGGCGACCTCGGTCATCGCATCGGCCAGCGGTGTCAGCAACAGGGCACGCTTGCGGATCAGGTGCAGAACCGCGCGGCGGGCAGACCGTGGCCCAAGCCCGGGCAGGCGGGCCATCAGGTCGATCAGGTTCTGGATCGGGTCGGCGTCACGCGCCATGTCACGGGGCCTCGCCGGGAAGGGAGACGCGGCTGACGTCGAACCCTTCGGTCCGCAGCAGTTCGATCATGCCGTTCTGGCCCGGAAGGTGAAAACTGCCCACGGCGATGAAGAGATTGCCGGCCTTCAGCGCCTCGCGCGCCGCGTTCACGAAATCGCGGTTGCGTTCGTCGACAAGGTATTCGGTCATCCGCGCATAGAGATCCGGTCCCTCAGCGCCCAGGGTGCCCGTGACCTCCGCCTCGTCCCAGGCCATCATCATGCCGATGCGGCCTTCGGTATACAGCGCCAGCGAGGTGGCGCGCGCCTCTGGCGGGCTGCCCGGCAGCAGGTAGACACCGTAGGTTGCGATCAGGGCACGGGCGAGCCCCTCGTTCCCCGGCGTATCGAGCTTGCGCGACAGCCGGTCGACCGGCTCCAGCGCAAGGATCGGCGTGCCCTCGATATAGGCGCGCGCTTGGATGAAACTGTCCTGCTTCGGCAGCACCCCGGCGGCAAAATCCTCGCAGGGGTCGTAGAGCATGAAGTCGACAAGCCCGCCAAAGGTCAGGTCATCGACCGAGGTGGCGGGCCAGCCAAGAGATTCGAACCGGCGCCCGATGTGTTGTTTGAGGTCGGGTGACAGGCCCAGATCCTCGAACCGGAAATTGGACCGGGCAGGCCGGTACAGCCGGTCGCCGCTCATGTAGCGGTCATGGCTTTCGCGGTTGGGAAAGGTCGGATCAATCTCCAGCGCGACAAGCTCCGCGCCATCGATCAGGTCAAGTGCAAGGTCGGGCATGTCCAGCACGCGGCGGTGACTGCTGTGCATTGTGCCCCAAAGGTGCGAAACCGCGCCGTCAGGCGCGGTGATCTGCCAGAGCCGCCCGGTGCCATTAGGGATTTCGGCCGCACGCTGCTCGACCTCGGCCAGATCGGCGTGTCCAAAGGCTGCGTCCAGAACGGCGATGGTCTCAGGCTCGCAGAAGCTGCGGGTGGCCCAGTCCTGCGCCGCCGCAGGTGCCGCCACGGCGCTCAACGCGACGATGGTGGCGGTAGCTGTACGAAGCGGACGCAGACCGATCATGGCTTAGAACGGCAGTTTCATGTCGGCGGGCAGGCCAAGCGAATCCGTCAGTGCCTTCATCTCTTGCTGCGCCCGCTCTGCGGCGCGTGCCTGCGCGTCCTTGATCGCGGCAAGGATCAGGTCCTCTGCCACTTCCTTTTCGGAAGGCACAAAGATCGAAGGATCGATTTCCAGCCCTGTCAGCTCACCCTTGGCGGTGGCCGTGGCCTTGACCAGGCCGGCGCCGGATTCGCCGGTGACGGTCATATTGGCCAAGTCCTCTTGCATCTGGGCCATCTTGCCCTGCATTTCCTGCGCCTGTTTCATCATCTTGGCCATGTCGCCAAGACCGCCCAAACCCTTCAGCATCGTCTCTGTCTCCCGAGAGAAATTGTTGGCTGAAAGTGTTACTGAAGGTGGACGGCGGGGGCAAGGCAGGCATCCCGGACAGGGCCGACGCGTTATTGCGAGCTGAGGCTGCGCAGGCGCTTGGTTGGCGACAGGACGATGCCCTTGCCCGGCGCGCGCGTCACGCTGGAGGAAGCTTTGCAGTAGTAGGTGTCAGAGGATTTTTCATAGGCGCAGACCTCTCCCTTTCCACAAAGCTTGCAGATGCTGTTGTCGCCGGCCTGTGCTGCGGCGGCGGAGATGGTCAGGAGGGCGGTGATCAGAAAGCGGCGCATGGCGGAACCTTTCCAGTTTCTTGAGGGGGCCACAGGCGCGGATTACGCCCGTGGCCGTATTCTTGGGTTACTTGCCAAGGGTGCGCAGTTTGGTCGTCGGGCCGGTGGTGCTCATGGTGCCCGGGACGATGGACTTGCCACCCGCTTGAAAGCCCTTGGTCGCGGCACAGTAATACTTGTCGCCAGCGGCCTCATAGCGGCAGGTCTCACCAGATTTACAGGCTGGGCTACAACCCGCCGATGCGGTGCTCGCGGCCAGGGTACCGATGGTCAGGGCGGCGGCGGTGAAAAGAATGCGTGTCATGTCTGTCTCCAATGAACTGTTGGTTTTTAAAGGGTGCGTTTTGTTCGCAATTGGAATTTGGCGGTTTTCGTGCCGTTTGTCTGGTGGGCTAACCCCGACCTTGAAAGGCTTTGGGTGAATAATTGTTTTTTCCCAGTGAGTTGGACTGAGATATTTTGCGCGGCTTCATATTTGATGCGTGCCGCGCGGTTTTCCCCGCATTTGGCAGGTTTCCGGGGGGCTTTTGTGCGTCAGGCCATGGATGCACCGCCCCAAGTAATGCGGCCGGTGTTCCCTTTCGGCGAGAAACTCGCCGCTTACTCCTTGGATTTCGCGGTCGTCGGGGCCGTGTAAAGGATGGTTGCAATGCTCATCGCGGTCACGATCGCAATGAAAAGGGTCGGCGACCCGACGCAGCCTTCTGCCGCCGCGATTTGCCGTGTGGCGGCGGCCGGACCACTGAAGGTCAGGAAGTAGATCAACAGCGACCAGCCGGATACCGCGGCAAGTCCGGCCCATTGGTTGCGAAACCGCACCGCAAGGGCCGTGACGAGGATCAGAGCGAGGGACGGAAGCGAGCCAGCCAGCATCACCGTCTCGTCAAGCCCGCTGACCGGTGCGCCGTCCCAGTCCGGACGTTCCACTGCACAGACATCCGCCAGAAGCGTCGAAGGCCAAGATGCCAGCGCCCCGATGGCCAACGTGCGGGCGTGAAGGACGTGCCGCAGGCGGATCATTCTTCGAATGGATCCCATTCGTCTTCGACCTCTGGCAGGGCTTCCTCAAAGGCTTGGTTCGCGGCGGCCTCCGGTGTGCGGATCTCGGTGATCTTCGCCTTGGGGAAGGCGGCCAGCGCAGCCTTCACCAGCGGATGTTCCAGCGCTTCTGCCTCCAGCGCCAGCTTGGCCGCGTTGTCGCGTTCGTTTACCGTGGGGGCGTCGCAGTCGTTGACGAGGATCACTGCCCAGCGATTGCCGGTCCAGCGTTGCAGGGACGAGCCAAGCCGCTGTGCCAGATCGGGCGCGGCGTTCTCTGCCGGGGTGAATTCGATCCGTCCGGGCTGATAGGCCGCAAGGCGGACACCGGCCTCGATCTCGACCAGCAGTTTGACATCGCGATTGGTGCGGATCAGCTCCAGCACGTGTTCGAACGTGGGATAACGCGCCAGCGCCTCTTCGGTCTGTGCGGCAAGCGCCGTCACTTGTCCGCCCCCCTGAACGGTCCCCCCGCGCTGCACAGAGGCCTGCGGCGCGGAATGCACCGGGCCTGTGGCACCGCCACCGGGGCCGCCAGCGGGGGCGGGCGGCGGCGGAGTATCCTGCAGCTTGCGGATCAACTCGTCCGGTGAGGGCAGTTCGGCCACATGGGTCAGGCGGATCACGGCCATCTCGGCGGCCATCATCGCAGAAGGCGCATTGGACACCTCTTCGATCGCCTTCAGCAGCATCTGCCATGCCCGCGCCAGCGCGCGCATGCCCAGACCTTCGGCAAAGCCCTGTCCGCGCGCACGTTCGTCGGGCGATACGGTTGGATCCTCGGCGGCCTCCGGCGTGATCTTGACCACCGAAATCCAGTGCGTCAGTTCCGCCAGGTCTCGCAGCACGGCGAGGGGGTCCGCCCCGTCGGCATATTGCGCCGCCAGTTCGGTCAGCGCACCGGCCGCGTCGCCCCGCATGATCCGGTCGAACAGGTCCATGACACGTCCACGATCCGCAAGGCCCAGCATGGCACGGACCTGATCGGCGGTGGTTTCCCCGGCACCATGGCTGATCGCCTGATCCAGCAGAGAGGTTGCATCACGGGCGGAGCCCTCAGCTGCGCGGGTGATCAGGGCCAGCGCCTCATCCGTGATCTCGGCCTGTTCCGAGGTTGCTATCTTGCGCAAGAGCGCAATCATGACCTCGGGTTCGATGCGGCGCAGGTCGAACCGCTGACAGCGGCTCAGTACCGTCACCGGCACCTGACGGATTTCGGTCGTGGCGAAGATGAACTTCACATGCGCGGGGGGTTCTTCCAGCGTCTTCAACAGCGCGTTGAACGCGCTCTTGGACAGCATGTGAACCTCGTCGATGATGTAGATCTTGTAGCGCGCGCTGGCCGCCCGGTAATGCACACTGTCGATGATCTCTCGGATATCGTTGACGCCGGTGCGCGACGCGGCGTCCATCTCCATCACGTCGACATGGCGGCCTTCCATGATGGCCACGCAGTGTTCGCACTTGCCGCAGGGATCGGTCGTGGGCCCGCCCTGTCCGTCCTCGCCGATGCAGTTCATGCCCTTGGCGATGATCCGGGCGGTGGTGGTTTTCCCCGTGCCCCGGATGCCGGTCATGATAAAGGCCTGAGCAATGCGGTCCGCCTGAAAGGCATTGCGCAGGGTACGCACCATCGCGTCCTGTCCGACGAGATCGGCAAAGGTCTCGGGGCGGTACTTGCGGGCGAGCACCTGATAGGCGGGCGAGTCGGTCATAAGCTGTCCTTGATGCGGCGCGTTGAAGCTAGCGGTTCGGACGGGGTAACCGCAAGCAGATCGGGCGGGGGAACCGCTCAACAGTCAGCAGGGTTAGTCCTGTACGGTAGGGATTTGGAGAGGCGACATGCGTTTGAGAAACGTGAGAAGCAGCCGGAACGTCGAGGATCGGCGCGGGCGCGGCGGTGGCAAGGCGGCCGGTCTGGGCGGTTTGGGGGTTGGCGGCGTTCTGATCGTGCTGGCGATCAGCTATTTCACCGGCATCGATGTCACGCCTCTATTGAACGGGGGCCAGATCGCGCCCCAAAACAGCGCACCGCGTGAGCTGACCGAGGCTGAACAGCAGGCAGGAGAGTTCAGCGCGCGCGTTCTGGCGACCACCGAGGAGGTCTGGAGCGGGATATTCCCCAAGGCATTCGGCGAGCCCTATGAGCCGCCCGTGATGGTGCTCTATTCCAGGGTCACGCAAAGCCCATGCGGCGGCGCCTCTGGCGCGACCGGACCGTTTTACTGTCCAGCGGATGAGAAAGCGTATCTGGACACTGCATTTTTCGCGACCATGCGCGACCAACTGGGGGCGGGCGGCGATTTCGCGGCGGCCTATGTCATCGCCCACGAAGTGGCGCACCACGTGCAGAACGAGCTGGGCATTCTGGGGCAGGTTCAGACCGCGCGCCAAAGGTCCGCAGAGCGGGAGGCCAACGCCCTGACCGTGCGTCTGGAATTGCAGGCGGATTGCCTCAGCGGTGTCTGGGCACGCAACGTGCAGGGGCTGATGGAAAAGGGTGATCTGGATGAAGCCCTGAACGCGGCGCGCCGGATTGGTGACGACTATCTCCAAAAGCGGGCAGGGCGGGTCCCGAACCCCCATACCTTTACCCACGGCACGTCCGAACAGCGGCAAAGCTGGTTCGCGCGCGGGTACGATTCCGGTGACCCCGGTCAGTGCAATACGTTTGACACCGACCGTCTGTAACGCCCGGACTTGCGCGGTCGGCGCAGGCGGTGCTATCTGACAGGAGGCCGCTCGCAGGGGGCCTCCTGATCCGCGGAAAGCGTCTGTACCTGCGTCGAAACGAATTTTCGCCGAAAATTCGGTTTTCTCTTGCCCGAGCAGCGGATCGCGGGCCGTGATGAGGAACCGATATGCCGATACCTCCCCAGTCCCTTGATGCCCTGCGTCTGGCCGCCAAGCGCCTTCAACGTGCCTATGACGCGGGCGATGTTTCCGCTGTGCAGCGGGTCAAACAGCATCCGCCACGTCCCGATCTGTCCACCCTGCGCCGCGCCGATTTCCTGCATATCGTCGCGCAGGAAAACGGGTTTGCCAGCTGGCCGAAACTCAAACTCGCGGCCGAAACCATCGGCCTTGACCGCGCCGCGCGGCAGCAGCGCCTGAAACTGGCGCTGGCGCATGGCCAGAACGCGGTGGTTGCCCATCTGCTCGCGGAAACGCCGGACCTTGCCGACGGGCTCTTTGGCATGCAATGCGCGCTGTACGACCGGGCTGCGGTCGAGGCGGCACTGGCGCGCGATCCGGGGCTGGCGGTGCGCCTGCTTGGCCCCAAGCGGCCCATCCTGCACCTTGCCTTTTCCCGATGGATCCACCAGCGGCCAGAGCTTGAGGGAGACATGCTTGCCGTGGCCGAAATGCTGGTCGCCCACGGCGCGGACGTGAACGATGGTTATCCCTTCGCCGAAGGGGATGATCACCTGCTGTCCGCGCTCTACGGCGCCATTGGACATGCCGATAACATGGTGTTGGGCCGTTGGCTGCTGGACCATGGCGCCAACCCGAACGACGGAGAGTCGCTGTATCACGCGACCGAGCTGGGCCATCGCGACGGGCTTCGGATGCTGCTGAAGGCAGGGGCCGATCCGCGCGGCACCAATGCACTGCTGCGAGCGATGGATTTTCATGACCATGCAGCGGTCGAGTTGCTGCTGGCGCATGGGGCCAAGGCCGATGATTTCAATGAGGCAGAGGTCGGAGGCGAACAGCCCTGGGTCGTGCCTGCCTTGCATCAGGCAGCCCGGCGTGGCTGTGACGGACGCATGGTGGATCTGTTGCTGGATGCAGGCGCGGACCCGGCTCGTGTCTACATGGGGGCGAATGCCTATGCCTACGCCCGCGTTTTCGGCAACCGGGCCGTCAGCGCCGCCATCGAAGCGCGCGGTGGTGCGGTGACGCTGACAGATGCAGAGGTCTTGCTGGCCCGCGCGGCGGATGGTCAGGACAGCCCCGGTCAATTCATCGATCCCGATACTCTGCCACGGGCCTATCGCCACATCCTGCGCGAGATCCTTCACCTGCCGGATCGCCTGCCGCATCTGCGGCGGCTGGTTGCGTTGGGGATGCCGTGGGACACCCCGGACGACATGGGGCTGACACCGGTGCAGGTGGCCGGATGGGAAGGATTGCCCGAGGTCATGGCGTATTTCCTGTACCTCCGCCCGGACCTGAGCCATGTGAACGGCTACGGGGGAACGCTGTTATCGACCATCCTGCACGGGTCAGAGAACGCGCCGGAGCGCGACAGCCGCGATCACATTGCCTGTCTGGAACTGGCGCTGGAGCATGGCGTTGCCCTGCCGCGCGCGGCCATCGGCTTTGCCGGTCGCGACGATGTCCGAGCCTTTCTCGAAGACTGGGCCGAAGCGCGCCCCGGACAGGTTGTTTGATGCGCCCCGCACTAGCCCGTCGGTATTGCCAACCGATTGTGCAGCGCGTGACCTGAAAACCTCAGTTCGTGGGAAAAGAGCAACATGGCCCAGCGGATCGGGCGGAAACAATCGGTTTTCCGGACCCGAATCGCTGGGACAGCGCATCCTGAGGCGTAGAGTTATTTCGGGCGGATTTCCGTTCTCCTTGGGGAAGGGGGCGCGGACTGCCGCCACGCTGCCGTGTATTGGGGGAGTTGTTTTTATGGTCGAGCAAGAGGTGAGCTGCATCGCCGCGGCTGAGCCCGTCGTGCTCCACGCCCTGCCAGTTGGCGGCGGCATTCTTGCTCTGTCTCCCTTACCCGGTGCGGGCGGGGCCTATCGCGGCGATCTTGAACACCTGTCAAGCTGGCGCCCTGCGATGGTCATCTCGCTGGTCAGCCACGTCGAAATGCTGGAGGCCGGGGCCAAATCCCTTGGTCAGGACATTCAGGACAAGGGAACGCGCTGGGTGCATCTGCCGATGCGGTCCGGACAGGTGCCCAACGCCAATGTCGAAGAGGCATGGCCCGGCATCAGCACGCAGGCACGCAAGGCCTTGCTGGGCGGTGGACGTGTGATGATCCACAGCCGTTCGGGGCGGGGACGATCCGGCATGCTGGCGCTGCGCCTGATGATCGAAGCCGGTGAGGCCCATGACGAAGCCGAAGCGCGGCTTGAGGCGGTGCAGGGCGGGCGGTTCCTGAAGCATGATCAGTTGACCTGGGCCTTGGCCGCGCAACGCGAACCAGTGCCCTTTGTCCGGCACCCGCAGTCTGACTGACCTTTCGGCGCAGATACAAACCGCCAGCAGGCTGGGTAATAGCGAGATCGATGTCCTGAAGGTTCCCCACGGCGAGACCGGACATCCGGCGGCGTGGGTGGTGAGAGATTGCAACGACCCAAGCGGGATTCGTTACGGCTGCTTCCTTCCGGATCTGACCGGGTTGGCGAAGCGCTTGCCCGCACAACCTCTCGACGGGTTATCTAAGGCCTGCCCCGAGAATTTGCAATGGGTCGCTTTGATCTCTCCCGTTCGGCGCAGGGCTTCGCTATGAGGGCGGGATGGATCAGACATTCGAGATTTTCGCAAGCGCGCCGCCGGGGCTGGAACCGGTGCTGCTGGACGAGGTTCAGGCGGCTGGATTCGCGCAGGCCAAAGCCGTTCCCGGCGGCGTGACCTTTGAGGGCGGTTGGGGGGAAGTGGCCCGGGCCAACCGCGAATTGCGCGGGGCCGGACGAGTGCTGGCGCGGTTCGCGCAGTTCCGGGCGATGCATCTGGCGCAACTGGACAAGCGGGCGAAAAAGCTGGACTGGGCCGCGGTGTTGCGGCCCGACGTGCCGGTGCGGGTCGAGGTGACCTGCCGCAATTCGAAGATCTATCATGATCGTGCCGCCCGGCAGCGGGTGGAGGGGGCGATTGCGGCCACGGTGGGCGCGCCGGTGCTGTCAGAGGCCTCGGACGAGGCGGTGCGCATCATGGTGCGGATCGAGGATGATCTGGTGGTCTTCTCCGTCGACACCTCTGGCCAGCCGCTGCACAAGCGGGGCCACAAGGAACAGGTGGGCAAGGCCCCGATGCGAGAGACGCTGGCGGCGCTGTTCCTGCGGGCCTGCGGCTATGACGGGACAGAGACCGTGGTCGATCCGATGTGCGGCTCTGGCACCTTTGTCATCGAGGCGGCGGAAATCGCGGCGGGTCTTGCGCCGGGGCGGTCGCGGAGCTTTGCCTTTGAGCAACTGGCGGTCGAGGTGCCGGGGACGCCCACGATGGCGGCGCGGGACGTGGCGCTGCGGTTTTATGGGGCGGACCGGGATGACGGGGCGATCCGGATGAGTGTGGCCAACGCGGCGCGGGCCGGGGTGGGGGAGCTGTGCTCTTTCACGCGTGCGCCGGTCAGTGAATTGCAGCGGCCCGAGGGGGCGCCGGGGCTGGTGATGGTGAACCCGCCCTATGGCGCGCGGATCGGCAACCGAAAGCTTTTGTTCGCGCTTTATGGCAGCCTTGGGGGCGTGTTGAAGGAGCGGTTTCAGGGCTGGCGGCTGGGCATGGTGACCTCGGACGGGGGTCTGGCCAAGGCGACGGGGCTGGACCTGCAGGCGGGGCCGCCGGTGTCTTTTGGCGGGCTGAAAGTGAAGCTGTATCAGGCGAAAATCTGAGGCTGTCCACGCGTGGACAGCTTAGGGGGAATGCCAAATCAATGGGTTACAGGCGCGTTTTAACCAACGCTTAGGAAACGGCCTGAAATTCCCGAGCCATTCCGGACGCGCCATGTCGTCCTGTCCGAACGGCTTTTCGGCAAAACGGCGACCGTTTCGGAAACCGGGGGGGCGTGATTTGGACAGGATCGCGCCGGGCTGCACCGGCCCCGGGGACAGCGTCAGCGGACAGCAATCACCGCAAGAATTTTCCAAAGACCCGTCGCCATCGTTCTGAATCCTGCTTGCGCGCGCCGCCTAGGCCCCTATGACAGATGCTTGAGCTGCCATGAGGGAAATATGCAATGAACATGCTTGGAACCTTCATCAAGCCGATGCACCCGGAGGGCCGGAAATTCGTCGCGATCTTCGCCGCGGTGAGCGTTGGCCTGTTCCTTATTTCGTCCATTCTGGGATGGATCGGCGTCGGCATTACAGTCTGGTGTTACTACTTCTTTCGCGACCCGGAACGCGTGCCCCCGACCAGACCGGGACTGATCGTCAGTCCGGCGGATGGGGTCGTGTCACTGATCGAACCCGCGGTGCCGCCGTCCGAACTGGGCATGGCGGATACGCCGCTGACCCGGGTCAGCGTTTTCATGAACGTGTTCAACTGCCACGTGAACCGATGCCCGATCGCGGGTGAAATCACCTCTGTGGCCTATCGTCCGGGCAAGTTCTTTAACGCCTCTCTGGACAAGGCAAGCGTCGACAATGAACGCAACGGCCTGTGTGTGCGTCTGGCGGATGGTCGGGAACTGGCGGTTGTGCAGATTGCGGGCCTTGTTGCGCGCCGCATCGTCTGTTTCGTGAAGCCGGGCGCCCAGTTGCAGACCGGCGAACGGTTTGGCCTGATCCGATTTGGCTCTCGTCTGGATGTCTATCTTCCCCCCAATGTCGCGCCGCTGGTCAGCATCGGTCAGACGATGGTGGCGGGCGAAACCGTGATTGCCGAGCTGGGCGACATTGCGCCCGACGCCAACGCGCAGATCGCGAATGACTGAACGCACGGACAAGCCGGCGCCCTATCTTGAGCTGATTCAGCTGATCCCGAACATGCTGACCACGGCGGGGATCTGCGCCGGGTTGTCGGCAATCCGTTTCGGCGTGGAGGGCAACTTTGTTCTGGCGGTCCAGTTGATCGTCGCGGCCTGTGTTCTGGACGGTTTGGACGGCAAGATCGCGCGGCTGTTGAAAAGCGACAGCAAGATGGGCGCAGAGCTGGATTCGCTGGCGGATTTCCTGAACTTCGGCGTGGCCCCGGGCCTGCTGCTTTATTTCTGGGCCTTGCAGGACATGCGCGGGTTCGCGTGGATTTCTGTCCTGGTCTACGCGATTTGCTGCGTCCTGCGGTTGGCGCGTTTCAACGTCGGAAACAAGCCCGGACCCGATAACGAACCGGTTGCGTCGAAGGATTGTTTTGTCGGCGTTCCGTCACCTGCGGGCGCATTGCTGGTCCTTTTGCCCATGACCGTGTCCTTTGCATTTCCGGGCGCGCCCCTTTTGCCGGATGTGCTGATCTGCATTCACATGGTTGTGGTTGGACTGGCAATGATCAGCCGCATTCCCACATGGTCTTTTAAACGTGCCCGGATATCACGGGGGAACGTAAAGTACTTTTTGCTGGGCTTCGCCTTTGTCGGAGGCGCGGTCGTGACCTTTGCGTGGATCACGCTGGTGGCCATCTGTCTGGTCTATGTCGGAACGGTCATCTGGTGTTTTTTCGCCCAGTCGCGAGCCAATTTGAAAACAGGGAAATGAAATGGAAATCGAAGCCATTCAGACCTCTTATGCCCGTTGGGCGCCGGTTTATGACAAAACATTCGGCGCCGTGAGCCATGCCGGCAGGCGCCGGGCTGTGCAGTACATGAATGGTCTGGAAGGCTCTGTTCTGGAGGTTGGCGTCGGAACCGGGCTTTCCCTGAAATATTACAAACCGGAGCTGACAGTCACCGGGATAGATTTCAGCCACGACATGCTGGCCAAGGCCAGAAACAGGGTTGAGGAACTGAAGCTCACGCATGTGGCCGCCCTGCGCCAGATGGACGCCCGAAAGCTGGATTTTGCGGACAACAGCTTTGACACGGTGACCGCGATGCATGTGCTGTCGGTTGTCCCCGAGCCGGAAAAGGTGATGTCAGAGATCGCGCGGGTGGTGAAACCCGGCGGGCGGGTGGTGATCACGAACCATTTCAAGCGCACGCAAGGCCTGCTGGCGTTTCTTGAACGTGTCTCTGCGCCCTTCGCGAACATCCTTGGCTGGCACTCTGATTTCGAGCTGGAGAGGGTGCTGCAGGAGCCGTCGCTGGAGATCGAGGAATACAAGGCGTTCCCTCCGTTCCGGATGATGACCTTTCTGGTTCTGAAAAAGACGTTGTAACTGGATTTTCGTGGGGCGTTCGGGACGGCCCGTAGCGGCAGATGCGGCTTTGTCTGCCGTGCTGCGCCGGGCAGCATCGGTCCCTGTGGAATCACAAAGGGCAATCGAGATGTTGGGGCGCCTTGTGCGCGCCATGTCCATTGCCCCGGGGGCAAAAGGGGGGGGCTGGGCGCCCCCCGTTTTAGACCGCGATGTCGAAGGCAGCCGATAGCAGGGTGCGGGTGTAATCGGTCTGCGGCGCGTCAAAGATCTGATGCGCGTCGCCGTATTCCACCACGTCGCCCTGTTTCATCACGATGACCTTGTGGCTCATGGCGCGGATCACCTTGAGGTCATGCGAGATGAAGAGGTAGGCGAGGTCATACTTGCGTTGCAGATCGCGCAGCAGGTTCACGATCTGCACCTGCACCGTCATGTCCAGCGCCGAGGTGGGTTCGTCCAGCACCAGCAGGCGCGGACGCAGGACCATGGCGCGGGCGATGGCGATGCGCTGGCGCTGACCGCCGGAGAATTCATGCGGGTAGCGGTGCATGGTGACCGGGTCCAGACCGACCTCGACCATGACCTCTGCCACCAGTTCGCGGTGCGGGCGGCCGTCGGGTGCGCCGTGCACCTGCAGCCCCTCCGCGATGATCTGTTCGCAGGTCATCCGGGGGCTGAGTGAGCCAAAGGGATCCTGAAACACGATCTGCATGTCCGAGCGCAGGCGGCGCAGGTTGCGGGTGTTCCAGCGGCGGATGTCCTGCCCGCGATAGGTGATTTCGCCCTCGGACTGGATCAGGCGCATGATGGCCAGCGCCAGCGTGGTCTTGCCGGAGCCGGATTCGCCCACGATGCCGATGGTTTCCCCGGCGCGCACGGCGATGGAGGCGTCGTTGACCGCCTTGACGTAGCCCACGGTGCGTTTCATCAGCCCGGCGTGGATGGGGAACCAGATCTTGAGGTTCTTGGTGCGGGCGATTTCCTCGGCGCCGTCCTCTACAGGGTCGGGCAGGCCGGTGCTTTCGGCGGACAAGAGCTTGATGGTGTAGGGGTGCTGCGGGTTGGCGAAAATCTCGGCCGTGGGGCCCTGTTCGACGATTTCGCCGTCCTTCATCACGCAGACCCGGTCGGCGATCTTGCGCACGATGCCAAGGTCATGGGTGATGAACAGGAGGCTCATGTCCTCTTGTTCCTTGAGGCCGGCCAACAGGTCGAGGATCTGCGCCTGAATGGTCACGTCCAGCGCGGTGGTGGGTTCGTCCGCGATCAAGAGGTCCGGCCCGTTGGCCAGTGCCATGGCGATCATGACGCGCTGCCGCTGGCCGCCGGAGAGCTGGTGCGGATAGGAGTTGAGCCGCGTTTCGGGGTCGCGGATGCCGACCTTGGTCAATAGTTCGATGATGCGTTTGCGCGCGGACTCTCCGGTCACGCCTTGGTGCAGTTCAAGGCTTTCGCGGATCTGCTTTTCCAGCGTATGCAGCGGGTTGAGCGAGGTCATCGGCTCTTGGAAGATAAAGCTGATGTCGTTGCCCCGCACCTGCCGCAGCCGCTTTTCATCGGCGCCGATCATCTCCTGCCCGTCATAGGTGACGGAGCCGGAAACCCGCGCGCTTTCGGGCAGCAGCGAAACGGTGGACAGGGCGGTGACGGATTTGCCCGAGCCGCTTTCGCCCACCAGCGCGACGGTTTCGCCGCGCCCGACCTCGAAGCTGACGCCACGGACGGCGCGGACGGTCTTGCCGTCCTGCCGGAAGCCCACGTTCAGGTTATTCACCTTGAGGAGCGCGCTCATGGGGTTGTGTCCTTCGGGTGATCGTAAAGGGGGTCATCGTCGTCATCGCTGGCGGTTGTGCCGCCGGTGAAGGTCTTGCGCGGGTCGAATGCGTCGCGCACGCCTTCGAAGATGAAGACCAGCAGGGACAGCATCAGGGCAAAGACCGCAAAGGCGGTAAAGCCCAGCCAGGGCGCCTGAAGGTTCTGTTTCGCCTGCAGGGTCATCTCGCCCAGCGAGGGGGCGGAGGAGGGCAGGCCGAAGCCGAGGAAGTCCAGACCCGCCAGCGTGCTGATGGTGCCGGTGACGATGAAGGGCATGAAGGTCAGCGTGGCGACCATCGCGTTGGGCAGCATGTGGCGGAACATGATCTTCCAGTTGGAAACCCCCAGCGCCTTGGCCGCGCGGACGTATTCGAGGTTGCGCGCACGCAGGAATTCCGCCCGCACGACCCCCACGAGGGAGGTCCAGCCGAAGAGGATGGTGAGGAAGACCAATAGCCAGAAACTTCGCCCGAGGATCGCGAAGAGGATGATGATGATGTAGAGCGAGGGCGTGGCACCCCAGATCTCGATCACGCGCTGAAAGATCAGGTCCAGCCAGCCGCCGAAATAGCCTTGCAGAGCGCCCGCGACGATCCCGATGATCGAGGCGCAGAAGGTCACGATCAGGGTAAAGACGATCGACAGTCGGAAGCCGTAGATCACCCGGGCGACGACATCGCGCTTGGTGTCGTCGGTGCCCAGCCAGTTCTGGTCGTTGGGCGGCAGCGGGGCCGCGCCTTGGCGGTCCACCGGGGTGTCATAGCTGTAGGGGATCGGGGGCCAGAGCAGCCAGCCCTTCTGAAACCCGTCGTCAAGGATGTCGCCGCTGTTGGCGGCGGTGATCATGCCGTCGGGGTCGTCAAAGCAGTCTTCCATGCCGCCGGTGATGATCAGGCATCGCACCTCTGGATCGCGGTAGGCGGCCTCTGTCTTGAAGTCGCCGCCAAATTCGGTTTCGGGGTAGAAGTTGAAGATCGGCATCCGCCATTCGCCCCGGTAGGAGACGAGGATCGGTTTGTCGTTGGCAAGGAACTCGGCAAAGAGCGACAGGCCGAAGAGTACGATGAAGATCCACAGAGACCACAGGGCGCGGCGGTTGCGTTTGAAGTTGTTCCAGCGCCGCTGGTTGAGCGGCGACAAGGTGAACAGCCCGCGTTTGGGTTCTGGCGGGATCACGGTCTGCATGTCGGGCTGCTGCGGGTCGGGATTGGCGGTCATGGCTCAGCCCTCCCGCTTTTCGAAGTCGATGCGCGGATCGACGGCGACATACATCAGGTCGGAGATCAGCCCGACGACAAGGCCGATCATCGAGGTGATGAACAGCGTGCCAAAGATCACCGGGTAGTCGCGGGCAACCGCCGCCTCGAACCCCAGACGGCCCAGACCGTCGAGCGAGAAGATCGTTTCGATGATGATCGATCCGCCGAAGAACACACCGATGAAGACCCCCGGAAGGCCCGCGATGACGATCAGCATGGCGTTGCGGAAGATATGGCCGTAGAGCACGCGGCTCTCGCTCAGGCCCTTGGCGCGGGCGGTCATGACGTAGTGTTTCTTGATCTCGTCGAGAAAGCTGTTCTTGGTCAGCAGGGTCAGGGTGGCAAAGGCCGAGATGGTCGAGGCGGTGATCGGCAGCGCGATGTGCCAGAAGTAATCGACCACCTTCATGAAGATGTTCAGGTCTTCCCAATTGTCCGAAACCAGCCCCCGGATCGGGAAGATCTGCAGGTAAGAGCCACCGGCGAAGAGCACCAGCAGCAGGATGGCAAAGAGGAAGCCCGGGATGGCGTAGGCCACGATGATCACGCCCGACGTCCATGTGTCAAAGCTGCTGCCGTCCTTGACCGCCTTGCGGATGCCCAGCGGGATCGAGACGATATAGGCGATCAGCGTCGACCACAGGCCAAGCGAGATAGAGACCGGCATTTTTTCAAGCACCAGGTCGATCACGCTGATCGAGCGGAAATAGCTCTCGCCAAAGTCGAGGCGCATGTAGTTCCACATCATGTCGAGGAAGCGTTCCAGCGGCGGCTTGTCAAAGCCGAACTGCTTTTCCAGTTCCGCGATGAATTCGGGCGGCAGGCCACGGGCCCCGGCATAGGTATCGCTGCCGCCGCCGGTGGCGGCGTCGTCCAGTTGCGGGCCTTCGGAGCCCCCGGCGAAACCGCCGAAGACATCGCCCTGTCCTTCGATCTGGGCGATGATTTGTTCGATCGGGCCGCCGGGCACAAACTGCACCAGCACGAAGTTGATGACCATGATCCCCAGAAGGGTGGGAATGATCAGCAACAGCCGTCGGAGAATGTAGGCTGCCATGTTATTTCAGGTGACCTGCTGCTTTCAGGGCCGCTTCTTTTTCCGGATTGACCCACCAGAAGCTGAGATAGCCAAGGTCGAAGGGCGGCATGTTTTCAGGGTGTTCGTACATGTCGTAATAGGCGACCCAGTGATCGGCAATATAGCCGGTGGGGATCACGAAGAACTCATACCGCAGGGCGCGGTCCAGCGCCATCAGGGCGACGTCGGTTTCATCCTGGCTGTCGGCGACAAAGCTGGCCTCGATGATGGCATCGACCAGCGGGCTGGCCAGTCCGGCGGGGTTGAAGAGGCTGAATTCCGCCTCACGAGAGCCGTACATCTGCGACAGCCCCCCCCCGGTGGAGAGGAAGGCGCCGTAGCGGCTGCTGTAGAGCATGTCGTAATCGCGTTCGCGGCGGCGCAGGGTGTATTGCGACGGGTCCACCTTTTCAAAGCTGGCGTCCACGCCGATCTGGCGCAGGTTCTGCACAAAGACGTCGTGCATCCCCTCGACCGAGGTTTCGATGTTGGAGGGGATCAGCATGTGCAGTTTCAGCGTCTTGCCTGCCGCGTTGCGGGCCAGACCATCGCTGCCGACTTCCCAGCCGGCCTCTTGCAGCAGTTGCGTGGCGGCGCGGCGGGTGCGGCGCGACGGCAGGCTATCGGAGGCGTCAGAGACATGCATCGTCCAGACGTCTTCTTCGAGCAGTGCGGCGGGGACCACGTCGCCCAGCGATTGCAGGAAATCCAGTTCCGCGCCTTCGGGTTTGCCCTTGGCCTCGACATGGGTGCCTTCGACAAAGGAGGAGCGCGGCGAATACAGCCCGTAGAGCAGCGATTCATTCGACCATTCAAAGTTGAAGGCCAGCGAGATCGCCTCTCGCACGCGCTTGTCCTGCAGCTGCGGCTTGGCGAGGTTGAACACGAAACCGGTGGGGTTGGGCGGGCTGCCGTCGGGCAGTTCCTCAAGTTTCACAATGCCTTGGCGGGCCTTGGGAAAGTCGTAGGCGGTGGCCCACTGCTTGGGGTCGCCTTCGACCTTGAAGGTATAGGTGCCGGCCTTGAACGCCTCGAAGCTGGCGGTTTGGTCGGCGAAATATTCGATCCGCATCGTGTCGTAGTTGTAGCGGCCCTGATTGTAGGGCACGTCCCAGCCCCAGTAGTCCGGGTTGCGTTTGTAGACGATGCGGCGGTTCACCTCGTAGCTGTCGAGCTGGTAGGGGCCGGAGCCCATCGCCACCTCAAGCCGGGGTTCGTCAAGGCGGCGGTTTTCGAGATCGGCCTCGAACCACGCCTTGGAAAACACTGCCGTGGAGCCGACGGTTTCGATCCGCGAGCGTTTGGATTCCTCGGGATTGAAGGTGAATTTCACCGTGTAGGTGTCCAGTGCCTCGGCGCTGTCGACCATGCGGTCGACCGCCTGCGCGTAGGAGGGCAGGCCCTGCGTGATGAAAAGCGTGTGGGAATAGACCACGTCCTCGGCGGTGACGGGGGTGCCGTCCCAGAACTTGGCGTCTTCGCGCATGTGGAAGATCACCCAGTCCTTGCTTTCGGGGTATTCGATGCTGGTGCAGAGAATGCAGTAGTATTCACCCACCGAATCCTCTGTCGACTCGATCAGCTGATCGTACATGACGGTGGTCAGCGCCCCGGCGCGGCCCTTGCGCGAATAGGGGTTGAGGCTGTCGAAGGTGCCGGTTGCGCCCAGCACCATCTCTCCGCCCTTGGGGGCGTCGGGATTGACGAAATCGAAATGCGTGAAATCGGCGGGATACTTGAGTTCGCCGAAGAAGGAATAGCCGTGCGAGGTGATGACCGGATCGGCGTCGTCCTGCGCGAAGGCGGCCGCGCCCAGAAGGGCAAGACCGATGGCCAGGGCGCCGGTTGCCATGACGCGCGGGTCCGGCAGACTGCGGGCGCGGGCGGCGCTGCGGGTTTGAGGACGTTTGGCTGAGATCGTCATCGTCGTCTCCCTATGGTCAGGCGTGGTGCCTGGGACTTGAGCGGCATTTTTCGTTAGAAGTAAGCTAAGTTGACCGCTCGACCACATTCAAGCCGAGATTACGCAATCGTCAACGCAGGTATGGCCTCGCCGCACCCTGCAGGAGGGATTGCGCCGAAATCCGGCGGGCTGCGGGGCGCGCAGCAAAAAGGCCGCTCCCGGCGGGAGCGGCCCTGAATGCGGTGATCGGGACCCGGATCAGTTCGTGGTCTGCAGGTAGGCGATCAGGTTCACGCGGTCTTCGGGCTTGTTCAGACCGGCAAAGCCCATCGAGGTGCCCGGCGCGGCGCCCTTGGGGCTTTCAAGGAAGGCGTTGAGGTTTTCCGGCGACCAGACGTCACCCACCTGATCCAGCGCGCCCGAGTAGCCGAAGCCGCCGACAGCGCCAATTTCACGACCGACGACGCCGTTCAGGTGCGGGCCGGTGGCATCGGTGCCGTCCAGCTTGTGGCAAGCGCGGCACTTGCCCCAGACCTTTTCACCCTTGCCGGCATCGGCAGAGGCCATGAGTGTCGCGAAATCAACGGGTTCCGCTTCGGGTTCGTCGGTGTCGCTGACCGTGATGGCAAAACCGGCCGCGTGCTCTTCGCCGCCGTGGCCGCCACCTGCGTGATACAGGGTTTCGGCACCCCATTTGCCCATCAGGAAAATCAGCAAGGCGCCGCAGAGGCCGCCGACGATCTTGGTAAAGGTCATGGTATCGAACATGAGAAGCCCTGCGTATTTGGTAAGGTGTCGGGCGGGTATCTATTGCTTTCCATCCCCTTGGGCAAGCGGTAGAAGGCGCGACCAATCGCCCGTTTTTCGATGGGCGCCGAGACAGGGGGCCGGAGATGACACAGCGGATCGCGTTCCAGGGGGAGTTGGGGGCCTATTCGCATCAGGCCTGCGCCGAAGCACGCCCGGAGGCCGAGGTGCTGCCCTGCCGGACCTTCGAGGGGGTGATCCGCGCCGTGCGCGACGGGCGCGCCGACCTTGCGATGCTGCCGGTGGAAAACACGACCTACGGGCGCGTGGCCGACATTCACCGCCTGTTGCCCGAGTCGGGGCTGCGGATCGTCGACGAGGCCTTTGTGCGGGTCCACATCAGCCTGATGGCGCTGCCGGGTGTGCAGATCGAGGATCTCAAGCAGGTGCGCGCTCATCTGGTGCTGTTGCCGCAGGCGCGGGCTTTTCTGTCGCAATACGGGATCGAAGGCGTGGCGGCGGCGGACAGCGCCGGAGCGGCGGCGGAACTGGCCGATGCGGGGCTGCGGGACCAGGGTGTTCTGGCCTCTGACCTCTGCGCCGAGATCTACGGGCTGCACATCCTTGCGCGCCACATCGAGGATCACGCGCACAACACCACGCGATTCCTGCTGATGTCGCCGGAGCCGGACACCACGCGGCGCGGCAAGCACGGGATGATGACGACCTTTGTCTTTCAGGTGCGCAACATTCCGGCGGCGCTCTACAAGGCGATGGGCGGCTTTGCCACCAATGGCGTCAACATGACCAAGCTGGAAAGCTACATGGTGGGCGGATCGTTTACCGCCACGCAGTTCTATGCGGATATCGAGGGCCATCCGGACGATCCGGGCGTCAAGCGGGCGCTGGAGGAGCTGGATTATTTCACCGATACGCTGGAGATTCTGGGCGTTTATCCGCGCGATCCGAAACGGGACTGAGGACCGGGGGCGGGCCTCGCGCCCCTGCGGGCGCGAGTCCCGCCCACCGGCCCCTAGCTGTGCGCTGCGCGCCGGATGGCTTCGGGAGTCACCAGTGAACAGGCCGCCGTCTGATCGCCGCATCCCTCCCTCGCGGACAGATGCCTGACCCACGGGGCCGAGCGCCGCAAGGGCAAGCCGCCTGTCGGCGGTGCGTTCCGCACCCTTGCCGCGCTCTGCCGCGCGGGTCTTTTTCGGCATCAGCGAGGGAGGGCTCCGGCGAACAGACGGCTGGCGGGGTGGGTCAGATCAGAAGGCCGCCCGCGCGTTCGTGGCGCAGGAGCCAGACCTTTGTTTCGACCCCGGTGCCGCCGGAAAAGCCGCCGAGCGTGGTTGCGCCGAGCACACGGTGGCAGGGGATGAAGAGCGGGATCGGATTGCCGCCGCAGCCGCGCCCGACCGCCTGTGGCGGCGCGTTCAGGGCCTTGGCGATGTCGCCGTAGGTGGTGGTTTCGCCAAAGGGAATGGCGGCGATTCGGGCGCAGACCTGTTGTTGAAACGGGCTGGCTTCGACCTGAAGCGGCAGGTCGAAGTCCGTGAGATCGCCTGCGAAATAGGCGGCGGTCTGGTCGGCGGCCCGGACCAGGAGCGGGGTGCGGTCTGCCGCGGCGCTGTCCGTCCATGTGGTCGCCGTGATCCGGCCGTCGGTTTCGGTGATTTCAAAGCGCCCGGTCGGTGTGTCGATGCAGAGGCGGGGCATCAGCGGGCCCACCAGTCGGCGGGTTTGACCCGTGTGCCATGGCCACGCGCCAGCCAGAGGGCGAGGCGGCGTAAGCGCGAGAGGGCGAGGCGCCGCCAGAGCCGGGCCGTCCAGCGGCTGTAATCGCGGTTGAACGGGCAGACGCGCAGGCAGATCGCGCAGTCGGTGGCGAGTTTTGCCCAGAAGCCGAAACATTTCTCGGCGTCCGAGGTCCATTTGCGCACGCCCTTGATGGCGGAACGGTTGGGACGGTCGGTGCTGGGCGGGCCATAGGGCAGGGCCTTGACCGGGCAGGCGTCGGCGCAGCGGGTGCAGATGTCACAGAAAGCGGCGACGCCCAGCGGTTTCGGCCGGTCCAGAGCCAGCGGCAGGTCGGTGAAGACCTTGGAAAAGCGCAGGCGCGGCCCGAGGCCCGGGGTGATGACCATCTGGTTGCGGGCGTATTCGCCAAGGCCCGCCTTGACCGCGTAGGGAATGGCCAGCGCGGTGTCGTTCATGGAGGGCACCGCCTGGTAGCCGAGATTGCGGAGATAGGCGGCCAGTTGCTGCACCACCGAGGCCTCATGGCTGTAGGCCGCGCCGGTCGCCGCCCCGGCAAGGGCCGAGGGGTAGGTGGCGACGAGGTCCTGTTTCATTTCATGGCCCAGCACGATCACGGTGGTCAGCCCCTCGGGCAGGTCATGCGGGGCTTCGGACATGTCGCGGGTGTCGACGCGCGAGGCGTAGAGCCAGCGGGGGTCGAAATCCGTGATGCCGCAGAGATCCGCGCCGAAGAAACGGGCGACGCGGCGGATCTCGGCGGACATGCGGGCGGGGGCGTCTATTTCCACGCGGTCGGGCGCGACGGGTGTCTCGGCGCTGAGCGGGGCCTGAAACCCCTCGCGGCGGCCCTTGTCGGCGTGGCGGTCGGTCATGATGTCGGAAATCAGCCAGGCCGCGTTGCGCAGCGCGAAATCCCGTTGGGTGAACCCGTCACCCCGGCGGGGGGCGGCCTCGATCCGGTAGGAGGCGAAGAAGGCGTCTGTCCGGGCTGTGCGGACGGTGCTGTCCCACATGGCGCGGCTGAAGATGTCGTCGCGCTGGGCGAAGGGGGTGAAATCCTCTGTCACCTCGATGCCTGCGGCGGCGTCGTCGGGCCTTTGGGCGCTGTTGGCGGGCCAAGTCATGGGGTGACGTTAGGGCCGTGGCGCGCGGAAAGGAACGCTTTTTCGCAAGGATGCCGCGCATGTCGCAAATGGCGCAGACCCGGCGCGCCCGCCCTTCGCAGGGTGGCGCAAAACAGGAGGTTTCCATGACGACGGGATTCATCGGATTGGGCGCGGTGGGCGCCAAGCTGGCGGGCAATCTGCAACGCAATGGCGTGGCGCTGAAGGTGTTCGATCTGGACGCGGAGAAGATGGCCGGGTTCATCGCGAACGGCTCTTTGGCGGGGACATCGGCGGCAGAGGTCATGGCGAGTTGCGACGTGGTGATCACCTCCCTGCCCAGTCCCGCGGCGTCGGAGGCGGTGCTGGCGCAGATGCTGCCGGAGATGGGGCCGGGCAAGACATGGGTGGAGATGTCGACAACCGATCCGGCGGTGATCGTGGAACAGGCGGCGCGGGTGTCGGCGACGGGCGGCATCGCGGTCGAGGCGCCGGTGTCGGGCGGGTGTCATCGGGCGGCGACGGGCAATATCTCAGTCTTTTGCGGCGGGCCGCGCGAGACCTTCGAGGCGGTGCTGCCTTTGTTGACCATCCTTGGGCGCAAGGTGCTGCACACCGGAGAGGTGGGCACGGCGTCCAAGCTGAAGGTGATGACAAACTATCTGGCCACCGCGAACCTGCTGACGCTGTGCGAGGCGCTGACCACGATGAAGGCGGCCGGGCTGGACATGGCAACGACCTATGAGGCGATCCGGATTTCCTCTGGCACTTCCTTCGTGCATGAGACCGAAAGCCAGCTGATCCTGTCGGGCAGCCGCGATGTGGATTTCGCGCTGGACCTTGTGATGAAGGATATCGGCCTGTTTCAGGCGCTTGCGGATGCACATGATGTGCCGCTGGAACTGTCGCCGCTGGTGATCGACATGATCAAGCAGGGGCAGGCGGCCTTTGGCGCGAGCGCGCAATCGGATCGGATGATCGAACGGCTGGAGGCCGCGACCGGGCTGGAGGTCCGCGCCGAGGGCTTTCCGCAGGAGCTGGTGGATGACGAGCCGCCCGCGCGGGGGGCAGAGGTGATTGTGCGACGTTCGTGAGCCGATTGCCGAAACCGCTTTCCCCCGTGCCCTGCGCGCAGTAGGACAGGGCCGCGATTTGAGGGGGACGGTATGGCCACTGAGGAAATGATGCGCATCACGGCTTCGCCCGGGCGGCGGCTGATCGGTGTGGCGGCAATGGGCGGTCTGGGCGCCCTGTTGCTGTACCTGGCGCTGACCGAAGGCGGCATGGAACTGGGCTGGAAGCTGATACTGGTGCTGGGCGGCGGCCTGTCGCTGTGGCTGGCGCATCGGATGTGGGAGGCGACCGGCCATGCCCTGATCCTGACGGATGAGGCGTTGATGGACAGCGATGGCACCGTGATCGCGCGGCTGGACAACATCGAAAAGGTGGATCGCAGCGCCTTTGCGATGAAGCCGTCGAACGGGTTCCTCGTCGTGCTCAAGGAGCCGGAGCCGCGCGTCTGGCGTCCGGGGCTGTGGTGGCGCATTGGGCGCCGCGTTGCGGTGGGCGGCGTGACCAGCGGCGCACACACCCGCCCGATGGCGGACATGATGAAGCTCAAACTCTCTGGTGATCTGGAACTCTAGGGTCCGGATGCCAACAGGGGCCGCGACCTGCGTCGCGACCCCCGCTCTCTCTCAACCTTTGGTCTGTCCGGTCAGACGCCCGAGAACACCAGCTGCGGCGCATAGCGCGGGCGGGTGAAGCTGTAGGTGCGGATATCGAAGGTATCCAGCCCGACCTTGAAGATCGGAACGAACTGGTCCCATGTCTCGACGATCACCAGTTCCTCACCGCTGACGCCGCCGGGCAGACGGTCCTGATAGGTGCCGAGGTCGGCCTCGTTCAGGGCGGGGTAATCGCCACGGGCCTCCGACCATTTCAGGGTCCAGTTGCCGAGGTCCGCGTCATAGCGCACGGCGGTGATGCGGATGTCGCTTTCCTGCATCGAGGTCTTGGTCAGCGTGCGCAGCAGGCTGCGGGCGTTGGTGATGTAGGTCCCGTCCAGCGGCTCTGTCTCACGCGAGATCATGTCGCTGATCACGTAGTTGGCCTTCTGGTTGACGGCCTGCTGGCGGAAGGCGTCAAAATAGGTCCAGCCGACGCCGAAGAGGAACAGCAGGGCAGGGAAGACGATGACTGCCTCGACGTTGACGAAGCCGCGAGTGTCCCGGGCAAAGCCCTTGAAGAAAGAAGCGAAACGCATCTGGGGAACTCCTTAGCTGGGTTCGTAGACAAAGGCCGAGGTCGACACGATGGCGGTATAGCCGTCGTCGTCCTTGGGCAGGCTTGCGTTGAATGTGGAGGCCGCGGTCAGCGGGCGGAACTTGTAGCAGGCGCGCAGGATCATCAGCTGACCGCCCGCACCGTTGGTAAAGGCGCGCTGCGGCGTGGCCTCCTGGCTGACATCGGTGCAATCGGCCTTGGCCGGCGGCGTGGTGTAGCTGCGCATGTTCACCGGGATCATTTCCAGGTGCAGGGTCGAGGCGCAGCCGGGCAGCACGGTGGTCTTGGCGCAGATCGCGGTCTTGAGCGCGTCATGGCTGTGAGAGCCGACGCCAATCTTGACCTCGCGGACGGTCTGATCCAGCGCGCGTTCCAATTGCGCGTGGCGCACCGTAACGGTGCCGATCTCGACCGAAGAGACGATGATGGCGACGAAGAGCGGCAGCCAGAGCGCGTAGGGGACAACAGCGTTGCCGTCCTCGTTGCGCCAGAAGTTGCGCAGGGCTGAGAGGGGCGAACGGGTCATTGGGTCAGCCTCAGTTGAGTAATGGTATTGGCGATGCTGGCGAAGGTGTCTTCGAGATCGGCACCCTGAACATCAAAGAAGTGGGCGGGGGACGAGGCGCAGTTGGCCATGGCGTCCAGACCGCGCTGGGGCGCTTCGAAACCGATGGCGAAAACCACGATGCCCTGATCCTTGGCGGCGTCACAGATCGCTTCCAGACGGTTGTCGGCGGCGTTGGGGCCTGCAACGACCCCATAGGGGGACCGGATCAGGTTGTAGGTACCCGAAGAGATGTAGCCGTCCAGTTCAGCCTGCTCGAAGAGCAGATCGGCAGCCGCCCGCGTTCCGAAACGGTCAAAGAGGTCGTTGTGGTTGAGTTCCATGACAAACGCCGGGTTGGTTCCCAGACCGTCGACGGTGCTCTGGTAACGCTCGGCCGGATCGCCGGAGAACCGCGTCCAGTAGTACATCGACACGTCGCCCCCCGTCGAAGCGTAGGTGGTGAAATCGAAGGTGTTGTACTGATAGGTCGTGCCGGGAATGGGGCCGGTGTTGGTGGTCGGGCCGGTATCGGGCAGCGGGCCGTTCAGGTCGTCCTTGACGGCGAAGTAGCTTGTCGTCTGCACGCCGCCCTTGATCGACACGCCCATGAATTGCGCGCTGTCGGTCAGCGAAGCGTCGGCGGCGATCATGTATCCGACTGTGCCGGTGATGAAATCGTCGACGTCGCGGGGACCATTGTCCGGGAAGCCCTCGATCTTGTGCGCGACATCGTGGACGCCGTCGCCATTGGTGTCGAAATAGACGACGATGTTCGAGATATCCTGCGCCCAGGGCGGGAAATAGTCCGTGACCGGGCTGTCGAAGGTATCCAGCCGGACCGAATAATCGTCATCCGCGTAGGTTTCCGTCCCCTTGGTGTTCACCCAGACGCCGGTTCCGGAACCGGGGTTTTTCAACGAGGCGGGCAGATCGTATTGCGTCGTGTTTTCGCCGTCGGTCATGACGACGATGAACTTGGAGGTTTCCGGATCGGCGTAGCTTGCCGGGCGCGTGATGTGGACGGCGTCGACAAGGCCATCGTCGACGAGCCCTTCGGTCACGGCGCGGGTTTCGGGATCCAGAAGGGCGGTGCCCCATTTCATGCCGACGTCAATGGCCGTGTTGCCCCAGGCCTCAAGCGAATCGATATGCGCCTTGAGTTGAACACGGTCCGCGCTGTGCGGCAGGATGGCGGCGTTGTTGCCGTCCCGGCACCACTGGCGCGGGGTGTCGCCGGGCAGGGTGGAGGTCGAATAGGGGTCGAACTGGCCCTGCTGTTCCAGCGGCGACGTGGGGTCGATCCCCGAATTGCCAAAGGCGCTTTGCGGGAAAACGGCGCAGTTGGAATAGCTGTGCAGCCGGTTCATGGCAAAGTATTCGGGCAGTTGCGTGCCCATGTTCACCGACGCGTTGTAAGGCACGATGGAAATGGTCGTCAGGCTGCCGCTGGCGCCTTCGGGCAGCAGGATGTCGACGAATTCGTTTGCGGCGACGCGCAGGTTGCCGATCTTGCCGTTCCATCCCATCGATCCCGAAACGTCGAGGATCAGGGAGATTTCGTTGTTGGCCGAGGCATGCACGGCGGTGGCGAGGCCGGAGGCATCCAGCGTGTTCACCCCGATCAGCGACATGAAGTCAGAAGAGATCGTGGCCTCGCCCCGTGCGGTCACGGATTTGGATGTCAGGCTCTGCTCGATTTCGACCGAGGTCAGCGCATCGCCCATTCCCATGGCGGTGAGGTAGTCGCGGACAACCTGATCGGGGTCTTGCGTGTTCTCGATATTGGCGGCGGCCAGAACGGCGCGGTCCAGTGTGTTCTGCACCTTGTTGCGCTTGAGCTCGGCATGCATCATGTCGACGCCCACACCGCCGAACACCATCATGACCAGCGAACCAACAATCGCGAGATAGGACATGTTGCCAGACTGATCGGACCAGAATTCGCTGGCGCGGCACACGGCACCGGACAGGGCCGGTACGTTGCGCAGTGCGGGCAGACCCGCGAGGATGGTCGTATTCTTCAGCATTCGGACACCTATTGGCTCTCTAAGCGTCTGGCAGAGACAGGAGCCAGATTCGGAGCGTTTTGATGACAATTTTATCGCATTTTAAGATGGCCAAACTTGGGCAATTGTGGCCGCAATTTGTTGGTTAACAACGCAAAAATCCGGGTAATCCCGACCTTCGTTCAGGTTTGTTTCACAAATTGCCACGATGGTCGCGTTTAAGGTGTGCGCCGCCCAAGGGGCAATTGCCCGATTCCCGTCACACTAGGCTTGGGGTCGGGCAGGGGCCGCGTTAGGCTGAAAATGAACGTGCTTCACCAAAGAAGTCGTCGCCCGCGCGCAGCGTCGTGTCCGGACATAGGAAGGGAGAACCCCATGTCAGTCGTCCCAAGCAACGAACCCAGCTTTCGCCAATCCGTCGACCTCATGTACAACCGTGCGGTCGCGCTGATGGATCTGCCGCCGGGGCTTGAGGAAAAGATCCGGGTTTGCAACGCCACCTATACGGTGCGCTTTGGTGTCCGGCTGCGGGGCAAGATCCATACCTTTACCGGCTACCGGTCGGTGCATTCCGAACATATGGAGCCGGTCAAGGGCGGGATCCGCTTTGCCACCGCGGTCAACCAGGACGAGGTCGAGGCGCTGGCGGCGCTGATGACATATAAGTGTGCGTTGGTGGAGGCGCCCTTTGGCGGCTCCAAGGGCGGGCTGTGCGTTGATCCGCGACAGTATGATGAACATGAGATGGAGCAGATCACCCGCCGCTTTGCCTATGAGCTGATCAAGCGCGACCTGATCAACCCGTCTCAGAACGTGCCCGCGCCCGACATGGGCACCGGCGAACGCGAGATGGCCTGGATCGCCGATCAGTACCGGCGGATGAACACCACCGACATCAACGGCAACGCCTGTGTCACCGGCAAGCCGACCAACGCAGGCGGCATTCAGGGCCGTACAGAGGCCACGGGCCGTGGCGTGCAATATGCGCTGCGCGAATTCTTTCGCCACCCCGAGGATGTGGCCAAGGCCGGAATGGACGGAAAGCTGGACGGCAAGAAGGTCATCGTGCAGGGCCTCGGCAACGTGGGTTATCACGCCGCCAAGTTCCTGCAGGAAGAAGACGGTTCGATCATCACCGGGATCATCGAACGCGACGGTGCGTTGTTCAATCCGGCCGGGCTGAACGTGCAAGCGGTGCGGGACTGGATCGTGAAACATGGCGGCGTGACCGGTTTCCCGGACGCCAACCATTTTGCCGAGGGCGCGCAGGTGCTGGAGGAAGACTGCGACATTCTCATTCCGGCGGCGCTGGAAGGTGTCATCAACCTGTCCAACGCGCGTAACATCCAGGCGAAGCTGATCATCGAGGCGGCGAACGGGCCGGTTACGGCGGGCGCCGACGATATCCTGCGCGAGCGTGGCGTCGTGATCATTCCGGACATGTACGCCAACGCGGGCGGTGTCACGGTGTCCTATTTCGAGTGGGTCAAGAACCTCAGCCACATCCGCTTTGGCCGTATGCAGCGCCGTCAGGAAGAAGCCCGGCATGAATTGATCGTGCGCGAGCTGGAACGTCTGGACCGCTATCTTGGTGATGCGTGGTCGATGTCGCCGGATTTCAAGGCCAAGTATCTGCGCGGCGCGGATGAACTGGAACTTGTGCGTTCCGGCCTCGATGACACGATGCGGACCGCCTACCAGTCGATGCGCGAGGTGTGGCACGGGCGCGAAGACGTGACCGATCTGCGGACTGCCGCCTTTATCGTGGCGATCGGCCGTGTGGCGAGCAGCTACCGGGCCAAGGGCCTGTGAGGCCGTAAGCCCCATAACAGGCAGGCCGGGCTCTGGCCCGGCTTGCCGCCGCGCGGGCGGCTGCGGTCGTGTCGAATGCGCGCCTAACTTTTCGAAAATCCTAACCTGAGGCCACTCTTCTGCCGCATTTCTGGCCCGAGGGTTGACCGAATCTTACCCGAAAAACGTCTTCGTTCCGCCGCACTTCCGCTCGCGGCAAACACGGAGACATATGATGCCCTGCTTTCCTTTCTTGCGTCGCTCTACCTCATCGGGGGCCATTGCCGCCGCCCGCCGTTTTGCGCGGGAAGAGGCAGGAACCGTGACGATTTATTCGATCTACATCTCCCTGCTGGTGCTGGTCATCATGGGGGCCTCTGTGGATCTCATGCGCCAAGAGGCGTCTCGGGCCCGTTTGCAGACCACGCTGGACCGCGCGGTGCTGGCCGCCGCCGATCTGGACCAGATGCTGGTCCCGCAGGATGTGGTGAACGACTACCTCGCCAAGGCCGGGCTGGACAGCTTCGTCAATGGCGTCTCTGTAGACATGGGGCTGAACGAACGCACGGTGAGCGCGGATGCCTCATCCAACCTGGCGACGCTGTTCCTGCGCATGTCCGGGCAGGACATGTTGCCAGCCAACGCGCTGGCCACCGCAGAAGAGCGGATCGCGAACGTCGAAATCAGCCTTGTCCTCGATATATCGGGGTCGATGCGATACGACGGCCGGATGGACAACCTGAAGCCGGCGGCCAAAGCCTTTGTGCAGAAGGTCATGTCCGGCAGTACGGAAAGCGTGACGACGCTGAACCTGATCCCCTTTGCAGGACAGGTGAACCCCGGCGACATCATGTTCGACTACTTCCTTGGCAAGCGCCCCAAGATCAAGGGCAACAACGGCTGGGGCAATGGCGATCAGGACGCCCCGGGCGGGTCGCTGTGCAACAACAATGCCGAAAACTATGATGAGGGCCTGGCTGATCCGAACTGCGCGGACGGTGGCAACGTCAACGTTGCGAACGGCTTCTTCTCAGCCTGGCCGCAGGCGATTTCCAACATCGTGATCTATTTCGATACAGACGGCGACGACATCTATGACGTGGCGCACAAGATCGAGGACTTCCCCGAGGATGCCTCTCGCGATGCGGATGACTTCTTCAAGGGGGCGGTTGCCTACATGATCGCGCAGGACGGCGATCTGACGAGTTATGACCAATTCCTTGGTGTCTCCATCAAGGGGGGCACGGAAAAGAACCGCTACTTCCAGGTCAAAGGCAACCTGAACGGCGCCACCTCTGACCTTGGCCCGACCAAGAACAAGGGCAAGATCCCCGGCAACACCTATTCCTACAGCGCGATCGACTATGTCGCGTGGGAAGCGGCCTACGCCGGACCGGTGGCCGAAGAGGTCATTCCCGATATCAACGTCAACATGCCGGGCTCCTGCGTCGAAATCGACAGCTTTGAGTTCGCGAACTCCAACCTGCCGCTGTCTGACGAATATGTGCCGATCTTTCACCACTGGGCGATTGACGCCACCGTCATGGACTGGGGCTGGTGCCCCGGGCGCGACACGGCCATCCAGTATTACTCTGCCGACGCCACCAGCCTGTCGCAATTCATCGATGACATCCGCATGCATGACGGCACCGGTGCGCAGTTCGGCATGAAATACGCCCTGGCGCTGCTGGATCCATCGACCCGCGACGCGGTCAGCCATCTGATCGACGCAGGACTGATCGAGAGCCGTTTCGAAGGGCGTCCGATTGACTGGGATGACCCGGAAACGGAGAAATACATCGTCCTGATGACGGACGGACAGGTGACGGACCAATACCGCCCCAACGATCCCGACGCGCCGATCAACGCCGAAGAAGAACTGCTGTTGCAAGGATCGGGCAGCTACAACGTGCGCACCGCGCGATCCGCAAACCTGGAAAACCTGTGGCAGCAATGTGAACTGGCCAACGATCTGGGGGTCACGATCTTTACCATTGCCTTTGAGACGACCGTCGAAGCGGCCGAAGAGATGCGCCTCTGCGCCTCATCCGACAGCCACTTCTTCCATGTCCACGGTACCGAAATCACCGATGCCTTCGACAGCATCGCGCGCCAGATCAATAACCTGAGGCTGATCCAATGAGGGGCGATATCTGCACGGTTAGCGCAAAAACCTACCCCTTTGGACAGGGCAAGAGGGCAAATACCTCAAAATCGTTCGAAGTTGCGCCAAATCCAGCCGCATTCCCGGCACATTTGTTAACCATTCCTTGTTCTCGCCAGAGTGGCACCACGCCTTGGGAGAATAGTAATGGAGCGACCGACATCGACCTGGGCATTGGCCCGAGAGTTCGCGAAAGACGAGGACGGCAACGTCACAATCTTTTCGGTCTATATGATTTTGTTAATTCTGCTGGTTTCCGGCGCCGCGGTGGACATCATGAGATTTGAAGCCACACGCGCCCAACTGCAGACAACCATGGACCGTGCCGTGCTGGCCGCGGCCGATCTGGACCAGGTTCAGACATCGGACGCCGTGGTGCGCGACTACCTGGAAAAGTCGGGTATGAACCACGTCCTTCTGGGAACAGAGGTCACCTCTGGTCTGAACCACCGCACGGTCAAGGCCTGGGGCGAGTCAGACATGGCGACCCTGTTCCTGAAGATGAGCGGGTATGACAACCTGACGCCGCCCGCCATCAGCGTGGCCGAGGAAAAAATTTCGAACGTCGAGATCAGCCTCGTGCTCGATATCTCGGGCTCGATGCGATTCAATGACCGGATGGTCAAGCTGAAGCCTGCCGCGCAGGCCTTTGTCAGCAAGGTCATGGCCGAGAATACCGACAGTGTGACCACCCTGAACCTTGTGCCGTTCGCGGGGCAGGTGAACCCGGGTGATATCCTGTTCGACTATTTCCGCGGCGAACGTCCGAAGCAAAAGCAGAACAACGGTTGGGGCAACGGCGACCAGGATGCTCCTGGCGGTTCGCTGTGCAACAACAACGCCGAGAACTATGATGAGGGTCTGGCAGACCCGTCCTGCACTGACGGCTCCGCCCCGGCGCCCGTCGCGGCTGGGTACTTCCCGGCATGGGAACAGGATATCTCGAACATCGTCGTCTACTTCGACACCGATGGCGATGACGTCTACAACCGCGCCCATAAGATCGAGGATTTCCCCGACAACGGGCCGCGCGACGCCGATGATTTCTTCCGTGGTGCGGTCGCCTACATGATCGCGCAGGATAACAAGATCACCGACCCGAGCCAGTTCCTTGGCATCTCGATCAAGGGCGGCACCCAGAAGACCCGGTATTTCCAGGTCAAAGGCGATCAGAACGGAGCGGAATCCGATCTTGGCCCGACCAAGAACAAGGGCAAGATCCCCGGCAATACCTATAGCTTCGGCGGTATCGACTACGTTGCATGGGAACCGAGCTATGTGCCGCCCAGCCCGGAAGAACAGCCCGACCCCGAAGCCGAGCCTGCTGAACCGGTCAACATCAACATGCCGGGGTCGTGCATCGAGATCTATGGCAGCGAATTCACCACAACGGATATGCCGCTGTCGGACGACTATGTCTCGCACTTCATGTACTGGCCCATCGCAAATGACGTGATGGACTGGGGCTGGTGCCCGGGTGAAGACACGGCCATCCAGTACTACTCCGACAACGAAGCTGCCCTGAATGCATTTATCGCGGACATGCGGATGCACGACGGCACCGGAACGCACTACGGCATGAAGTATGGCCTTGCGCTGCTGGACCCGAACAACCGGGACGAAGTCAGCCACCTGATCGCCAACGGCCTTGTTGCGCCGCGTTTCGAAGGCCGCCCGATCGACTGGCATGATCCGGAGACCGAGAAATACATCGTGCTGATGACTGATGGTCAGACAACCGACCAGTTCCGTCCCAACGATCCGCGTGACCCGATCAACGGTGAGACAGAACTGCAAGTGCAGGGTGGCGCCAGCTACCACACCCTCACCTCTCAGTCGGCGAACGTGGCCTATCTGCAGCAACAGTGCGATCTGGCGAAGGCGCAAGGGGTGACCGTGTTCACGATTGCCTTTGAGACCAGCAGTGATGCGACCAACGACATGCTGCAATGCGCCTCTTCGGCAAGCCACTTCTTCCACGTCCAGGGTGACGAGATCGCCGACACCTTTGACACCATCGCGCGACAGATCAACAACCTGAGGCTGATCCAATGACCAAGCGTACTTCCCGCCTAATGGCACGTTTCCGCAAGGACGAAGACGGCTCCAGCACTGTTGAATTCGCCGTCTACTTCACCGCCTTCTTCTTCATCCTCGCCGTTGCGGTAGAGATGGGATACATGAACCTGCGCCACGCGCTGCTGGAACGGGGACTGGATCTGGCGACACGGGATATCCGCCTGAACACCGGCGATGTCCCCACCTACGAAGAGGTGCGGACCAAGATCTGCGCGGACGCGGTGATCGACGGATGCATGGAAAACCTGCGGCTGGAGATGGTCGAAGTCAATCCGCGCAACTTTCAGGCAGTGCCGCCGTCAGCTGACTGCATCAACGTCGAAGAAGATCCGCGGCCGGTGCGCAGCTTTGTCGCCGGGCAGGACAACGACCTGATGCTGCTGCGCGCTTGCCTGAAATACAAGCCCGCCATGCCGATGATGCCCTTCGGCGAGGCCCTTCACAAGGACGAACAGGGATACACCCAATTGGTTGCGACCTCTGCCTTTGTCCAGGAACCGAGGTAATCGCCATGAACCGTTCCTTCCTCCTCCTTCGCCGCCTGCGCGCCTTTGCGAAAGACACGCGTGGCAACATCACCATCGAAGTCATCATCTGGCTGCCCTTCATCCTGTTCCTGATCGCGGCGACCTTTTCCCTGCATGACGCCTTTCGCTACAAGGCGCTGAACACCAAGGCCGCCTACACGATCTCGGACGCGATTTCGCGTCAGACCGATCCGATCGACGGGTTGTATCTGGACGGGATGGTGGAGCTTTTGGACTTCCTCGTCCGTCCGGGCGGCGACAGCTCGCTGCGGGTGACGCTGGTGCGCTACAATGGCACCGACAACACCTATGAGACCGAATGGTCCAAGACGCGCGGCAGCCTTGCATCCCTGCAGACCACCGAACTGACCGAGATGCACGACAAGCTGCCCTCGATGCTGCACAACGAGCGGGTGATCGTGGTCGAGACGGAAACCTACTATCAACCGCCCTTCGCCATTCCGGGGCTGACCGGGGCCGGGCTGTTCTACAACTACGGCTTTACCCGTCCGCGTTTCGCGCCCAAGATCGTCTGGAGCGACGGATAAGCGCGACATTCGCGTAAGCCTTGAGTTAGGGACGAAAAACGTCATGTTTCGTCGCCGGGGGACATTGAACCCCGGCGGCGAGACTGCTTTTCTGGCGCGGAACTCTGGTGGAGGGAGCGATGCGCTTTTCCGGTCTCAAGATTCTGGCCGAAGGTCTGACGGGCAACCGTGGCTGGCGTCCGCATTGGCGCTCTCCCGAGCCGAAGGCCGAATATGACATCATCATCATCGGCGGCGGGGGGCATGGCCTGTCCACCGCGTATTACCTGGCCAAGGAGCACGGGCTGACCAATATCGCCGTGCTGGAAAAGGGCTATCTGGGCGGCGGCAACGTGGGCCGGAACACGACCATCGTGCGCGCGAACTATGGCCTGCCCGGCAACTCTGAATTCTATTCCCATTCGCTGAAGCTGTGGGAGGGGATGGAGCAGGAGCTGAATTTCAACACCATGATGAGCCAGCGGGGCGTGCTGAACCTGTTCCATTCGGACGGGCAGCGCGATGCCTATGCCCGGCGCGGCAACGCGATGCGCAATCAGGGCGACGATGCCGAACTTCTGAACAGGGACGCGGTGCGCGACATGGTGCCCTTTCTGGATTTCGATAACGGGCGCTTTCCGATCTACGGCGGGCTGTTGCAGCGGCGCGGCGGCACCGCGCGGCATGACGCGGTTGCCTGGGGCTATGCGCGCGGCGCGGACCAGCGCGGCGTCGATCTGATTCAGAACTGCGAAGTGACCGGCATCGACATCGATGGCGGTAAAGTGACCGGGGTGCAGACCTCTCGCGGGGCCATCCGGGCCAAGAAGGTGGGCATTGTCGTCGCCGGCCGTTCGGGACAGGTGGCGGGGCTGGCCGGGATGCGGCTGCCGATTGAAACCCATGTGTTGCAGGCCTTTGTCACCGAGGGGCTGAAGCCCTGCATCGACAACGTCGTGACCTATGGCATGGGGCATTTCTATATCAGCCAGTCGGACAAGGGCGGGCTGGTCTTTGGCGGCGATCTGGATTTCTACGCCTCATATGCGGCGCGCGGCAATCTGCCCATGGCAGAGCATGTGATGGAGGCGGCGATGACGCTGATGCCGATGATCGGCAAGGCGCGGGTGCTGCGCAGCTGGGGCGGCATCATGGACATGTCGCCGGACGGCTCTCCGATCATCGACAAGACACATATCGACGGTCTCTACCTGAACTGCGGCTGGTGTTACGGCGGGTTCAAGGCAGTGCCGGGTTCTGGCTTTTCCTTTGCGCATCTGATCGCACAGGACCGCCCGCATGACCCGGCCTCGAAATTCCGGCTGGACCGGTTCACCACCGGACGCGGATTGATGGACGAAGAAGGAACGGGCGCGCAACACAACCTCCATTGATGAAGGGGAAACATCATGGCTGTTCGCAGGATTGGAGTTCTGGCAAGGGCGTTTGTGGCCGCCCTGAGCATGGCGGCGCCCGCCGTGGCCGAAGATATTCGCCCCGGCTGTTATCAGCGCGTCTATTCGGATGCGCATCTGCGGGCGCACCCGAGCCAGGTTGTAAAATCCGTGCGCCTGTTCGTCGGTCAATGGATGACAGAGGTGGCGCGCGAGGCGCGGATCGAGGTGGTGCCCGCCAACCAGGGGCATGTGCGCGGCCAGCCTTGGGTGGGGGCGCGGTTGCAGCAGTTCCTGATCTGCGGAACCGAAAGCGGCGCGCCCTATTGCCAGGTGGAATGTGACGGCGGCCGTATGGAAGTCACCAAGCAGGACGGGCAGGGCATGGTGTTTCGTACCCGTTACATGCTGGTGGGCGAAACCAGTGAATGCGGCGGCGTGATGGACATGGCCGAGGTGCCCGGCGCCTACACGAGCTATCGGCTTTACCGGGTCGCGGACTCGGATTGTTACGGGATGTAAGAAGATGCGGCTGACCTGCCCGATCTGTGGCGCGCGCGACCGGCGCGAATTCTATTATCAGGGGGACGCGTCCATGCTGGACCGTCCCGCGCCTGCGGATGCGCCGCAAGTCTGGGCGGATTGGTTGCACCTGCGGGACAACCCGAGGGGCCGCACGCGAGAGCTCTGGTATCACGAGGCGGGCTGCACCTCTTGGCTGGTGGTGGAGCGCGACACCACCACGCATGAGATTTTCGACGTTCAATTGGTGGAGGCGCAGGATGCGGATTGACGGCCAGGGCCGGATCGACCGGTCAAAGCCCCTGTCCTTCAGCTTTGACGGCAAAGCCTACAGCGGCTTCGCCGGCGATACGCTGGCCTCTGCGCTGATGGGCGAAGGGGTGCGCCTGATGGGGCGCAGCTTCAAGTACCACCGCCCGCGGGGCGTGTTGACGGCTGGATCCGAAGAACCGAATGCGCTGGTCACCATCCAGCGCGCCAAGGATCAGGATCCGAACACGCGCGCCACGGTGCAGGAGCTGTACGACGGGCTGAAAGCGGTCAGCCAGAACCGCTGGCCGTCCCTGGATTTCGATATGCTGTCGGTCAACAACCTGGCCGCACCGTTTTTCGGGGCAGGTTTTTATTACAAGACCTTCATGTGGCCCAAGAGCTTTTGGGAAAAGATCTATGAGCCGATGATCCGGCGCGCGGCGGGGTTGGGTGCGCTGTCGGGGGAACACAACCGTGACCGCTATGAAAAGGCCTTTGCCTTCTGCGACGTGCTGGTGATCGGCGGCGGCCCTGCCGGGTTGATGGCGGCGCTGGCTGCGGCCCGGACCGGCGCGGAGGTGATCCTTGCCGATGAAGGCTGCGACTTTGGCGGGCGGCTGGAGGCCGAAGAAGAAGAGATCGACTATGAACCGGCGCACGCATGGGCGCTGTCGCTGGCGGCGGAACTGGCGACCATGCCAAATGTCCGGCTGATGCGGCGCACCACGGTGACCGGGGCCTATGACGACGGCACCTATGGCGCGCTGGAACGGGTCACGCAGCATCTGGACCGGTCTGGGGACGCGCCGGTGGAGTGCTTCTGGCGGATCGTGTCCAAGCGCACGGTGCTTTGCGCCGGGGCGCTGGAGCGGCACATCGCCTTTCGTGACAATGACCGGCCCGGGGTGATGATGGCGGGCGCCTTGCGGGCCTACATCAACCGCTGGGGCGTGGCGCCCGGTGAAAAGGTAGCGGTCTTTGGCAATAACGACGATGCGCATCGCACGGCTCGGGATGCGCAGGCCGCCGGACTGGACGTGATCGCGCTGATCGACAGCCGCCATGACGCCGAGAACCTTGCCGGAGACGTGCCGTTTTATCCTGGATGGCAGGTGCGGCGCGGGCTGGGCATGAAAGAACTGGAAGGCATCGATATGGTCGGGCCGCATGGGGCGTACAAGCGCCTGCCGGTCAAGGCGCTGGGCGTCTCTGGCGGCTGGAACCCCTCGGTCCATCTGACCTGTCATCTGAACGGGCGACCGGTCTGGGATGACCGGATCGCCGCCTTTGTCCCGCGAGAGGGCGCAGTGCCGGGAATGACGGTGGCCGGGGCGGCGCGCGGCGTGTTTTCCACGGGCGGATGCCTCCGCGACGGGGCAGAGGCCGGAACGGCTGCGGCAGAGGCACTGGGCTTTGCCCCCTCGATGCCCATGCTTCCGGTGGCGGAGGAGACGGAATACCGGCTGCGGCGGCTTTGGGCGGTGCCCGGCAAAGGGCGGGCATGGCTGGACTTTCAGAATGATGTGACCGTGAAGGACGTCAAGCAGGCCGCGGCAGAGAATTACGCCAGCGTCGAGCACATGAAGCGCTACACGACGCAGGGCATGGCCACAGATCAGGGTAAAAGCTCGAACGTTTCGGCGCTGGCGGTGCTGGCGGATGCCACAGGGCGCGGCATTCCCGAAACCGGCACGACGACCTTTCGCCCGCCCTATGTGCCGGTCTCCATCGCCGGAATGGGGGCGGGGGCGCAGGGCGATGGCTTTGCCCCGCAACGGTTCACCACCTCTCATGAAGGCAGCGTCCTGCGCGGCGCGCCGATGGTCGAGGCCGGGCTCTGGTATCGGCCTTCGTATTTTCCCAAATCCGGCGAGGACACGTGGCGCGAAAGCTGTGACCGGGAGGTGCGTATGGTGCGTGGCACTGTCGGCATATGCGATGTCTCGACGCTGGGAAAGATCGATCTGCAGGGGCGGGACGTGGGCGCCTTCCTGGATTTCGTCTACACCAACACCTTTTCGACGCTGAAACCGGGGCGTGTACGCTATGGATTGATGCTGCGCGAGGACGGGCATGTGATGGACGACGGCACCACCGCGCGGCTGTCGGATAACCAGTGGGTGATGACCACGACCACCGCCGCCGCCGGATTGGTGATGAAGCATCTGGACTGGGTGAAACAGGCCTATTGCCGGGAGATGGACGTGCGCTTTGTCTCTGTCACGGAACAGTGGGCGCAATTCGCTGTTGCGGGGCCCAAGGCGCGTGAATTGCTCAACGACGTTCTGGATGCCCCTATCGATGATGAGCGCTTTCCGTTCATGCAATGCGGGCCGGTTTCCCTCGGCGGGATCGGTGCGCGGCTGTTCCGGATCAGCTTCTCGGGTGAGCATGCCTATGAGATCGCGGTGCCGGCGCGTTATGGCGCCAGCCTCTACGAGGTGCTTGTGGGCCGGGCAGAGGCGCTGGGCGGCGGGGCCTACGGAATGGAGGCACTGAACGTGCTGCGGATCGAAAAGGGGCATATCACCCATGCCGAGATCCACGGCCGCGTGACGGCCTTTGACATCGGTTTCGCCCGCATGGTTTCGGCCAAGAAGGACTGTATCGGCAAGGAACTGGCGGCGCGGCCCGGTTTGGTCGAGGACGGGCGTGAGCAACTGGTGGGCCTGCGCCCGGTCAAGACAGGCGCGCAACTGACCGCCGGGGCGCATCTGTTCAACGAGGGCGCGGAGCCGGTGCGGGTGAACGACCAAGGATATATCACTTCGGTCGGCTTCTCTCCGACACTTGGCACCTATCTGGGCCTTGGTTTCCTGCGCAACGGCCGCGCCCGGCACGGAGAAACGGTGCGCATGGTCGATCACCTGCGCGGGGTCGACATGTTGTGTTTGGTGGGCGACCCGGTGGCCCATGACCCGGATGGAGGGCGGATGCGTGGTTGAGCTGACAGCAAAGACAGCCTGCGAGGGGCTTTTGCCCATCAGCCGGGGCGGCGTGACCCTGAGCGAAATCGCACCCGGTCACATCACGGCGCTATTGCCGTTGCGGGGGCAGCGCGCGGCACTGTCTGCCGCGTTGCAGGCGGCGCATGGCGTGTCCTTTCCCGAGGTCGGCAAGGCCGATGAAGGGGAAGGCGTTTCCTGTATCTGGTCGGGGCGCGATCAGGCGTTCCTGATTGGCCCGGCCCCGGATCCTGGCCTTGCCGAATTGGCCGCGATGACGGATCAGAGCGATGCTTGGGCGACGGTCCTGCTGGCCGGGGAGGCGGCAGAGGATGTCCTGGCCCGGCTGGTGCCCATCGATCTGCGCCCCGCCGCCTTTCCGGTTGGCACCTCCGCCCGAACGCTGTGTCAGCACATGACGATTACGATCTGGCGGCGCGAGGATGGTTTTGGGATCATGGCCTTTCGGTCGATGGCGCGGACTCTTGCGCATGAGATCGGCGAAGCCATGGCTTCGGTTGCCGCCCGACAGGCGGCGGGTTAGATACACCCCGGAATGTTTCGTGGGAGTGTGACATGCGTATGTTTGTTGTGATTGCGGTTGTTTCGGCCTTTGCCACCGGTGCCTTTGCGCAGGAGGCCGACAAATGCGCCAAGACGGAAAGCTGGTTCAAGCTGGCGATCGACTCTCGGATTCTGGGTGAACCCAAGAGCAGCGTGCGCCGCGCGCTTCAGGCCGAGATGGGCGAACGCAAGGCGGCAAACGAGCTGGCCGATTTTGTCTATCTCCTGCCCGAAGAGCAACTGACCCCGGCCTTGGCAGAGGCGGCGCGGGCGCAGTGCGAGGCGATGCCTGCGGGTCAATGACCGGCGACAGGGGCTTGCCACCGCGCACCCCAACCCGATATTGAGAGGCATGAGTCTCCCCCCCGGATTTCTGGATGAACTGCGCAATCGGTTGAGCCTGGCCCAGGTGGTCGGGCGCAAGGTGCTGTGGGATAACCGTAAATCCAATCAGGGCAAGGGCGACCTGTGGGCGCCGTGCCCCTTTCACCACGAAAAAACCGCGTCTTTTCACGTGGATGACCGCAAGGGTTTCTACCATTGCTTTGGCTGTCAAGCGAGCGGGGACGCCATCAAGTTCGTGCGTGAGACGGAGAATGTTGGCTTCATGGAAGCCATCGAAATCCTTGCCGCCGAGGCCGGGATGGAAGTGCCCAAGCAGGACCCGCGGGCACAGGAAAAGGCGGACCGCCGTACGCAACTGGCCGAGGTCATGGAGCAGGCGGTGGGATTCTTCCGCCTGATGCTCAAGACCGGGGCAGGAGAGGCTGCGCGGGCCTATCTTGCCAAGCGCGGGCTGGATCAGGCCGCGCTGGACCGTTGGGAGATCGGATTTGCGCCGCCGGGTTGGGACAACCTGCGCGACGCGCTGGGCGCCAAGGGCGTGTCTGCGGACCTGATGCTGGCGGCGGGACTGGTCAAGAAATCCGACAAGGGGCGCGCGCCCTATGACGTGTTCCGCAACCGCATCATGTTTCCCATCCGGGACGGGCGCGGGCGCGCCATCGCCTTTGGCGGGCGGGCGATGGACCCGGACGACAACGCCAAATATCTGAACTCTCCGGAAACGGAACTGTTCGACAAGTCGCGCAACCTGTTCAATTTGAAACCGGCGCGTGAGGCAGCCGGCAAGGGCCAGCCGCTGATCGTTGCCGAGGGCTATATGGACGTCATCGCGCTGTCAGAGGCGGGGTTCGAAGCCTCTGTCGCGCCGCTGGGCACCGCCGTGACCGAACCGCAGTTGCAGTTGATGTGGCGCGTGTCGGAGGAACCGGTGATCGCGCTGGACGGGGATACGGCGGGCCTGCGCGCGGCGTTCCGGGTGATCGACGTTGCCCTGCCGGTTCTGGAGGCGGGCAAGGGGTTGCGCTTTGCCCTGATGCCGGACGGCAAGGACCCTGACGACCTGTTGCGTGCCCAAGGGCCGGAGGCGGTAAAGGCGGTTCTGGACAGCGCCATGCCCATGGTACACCTGCTGTGGCGGCAGGAAACCGAGGGCAAGAATTTCGACAGCCCGGAACGGCGCGCGGCCTTGGACAAGGCCCTGCGTTCCCGGATCAACAAGATTCAGGATCCCAGCCTGAAACATCACTACGGCGAAGCGCTGAAGGAGCTGCGCTATCAGGCGTTCCGCACGCAACGGCCCGAACGCGGGCAGGGCGGCAAGCGGACCCCGTGGCGACCCAAGGGCGCGCCATTGCCGCCCAGCCAGACTGCCAAGGCGTCGCTACTGGCCTCGGGGGGAGAGGCCGGAGAGCGCCGGTTGCGTGAAGAGGTGATCCTTGCCGCGATCCTCTCCGCCCCGGAAATCGGACCGGAGTTCGAGCAACAGCTGGAGGATATGCCCTGCACGGACCCCCAGCTTGCGCTGCTGCGGGACGTGATGCTGCGCTGTATCGGCAACGCAGAGCGCATGCGGGCAGAGGCTGAGGCGGCAATCGGGCATGACCCCCTTGAAATGCTGCTGGAAGGACGCCATGTCGCCATCGTTCCCTGCATCCGAACCCCCGGAAACGCGGAGCTTGCCCGTCTGACGGTGGCCGAAGAACTGGCCAAGCTGGCGGCGCAGGACGGCTGGCATGCGGAACTGAGAGAAGCCGAAGAGGATCTGGAAGCGCACGCCGACGAGGCGCTGACATGGAGGTTGGCCGAAGCGGCGCGGGTGCGCGCGCAGGCCGGACGCCGCAACGAAGAGGACGCGGCCGAATATGATATCGGCCCGAACGGTGCGCAGATCGACCGTGAGGAACGCAATGCCCTCGATTCGCTGTTGTCGCAGATTCGATTCGACAAAAACCGCGGATAATCGTCGAATCAGTGACGAAAACGTAGAGAAATAAGGTTAGACGGGTGTGCGAATCACTTAATCGCGCTATTGAGTCGTTTCATCGAATCGCCCCCGTTTCCGGACCCCTCATCAGGAGAGCCGCATGGCAGCCAAGGACAACGAAGACGTCAAGTCCGAAGACCAGGAAGAGGATGCTGGCCTCGATATGAGCCAGACAGCGGTCAAGAAGATGATCGCTGACGCGCGAGAGCGTGGCTATATCACTTACGATCAGCTCAACCAGGTGCTTCCCCCGGATCAGGTCTCGTCCGACCAGATCGAAGACGTGATGTCCATGCTGTCCGAAATGGGCATCCAGGTCACCGAGGAAGAAGAGCAGGAAGACGACGACAACAAGGGCTCGACCGACCTGGTCGAAACCAAGAAGGCCGGTGAGGTCGCTGTCTCTGCCGGTAGCGCGGAAAAGCTGGACCGTACCGATGACCCGGTGCGCATGTACCTGCGCGAGATGGGCAGCGTCGAACTGTTGTCCCGCGAAGGTGAAATCGCGATTGCGAAACGCATCGAGGCGGGCCGCAACACGATGATCCTCGGGCTGTGCGAGAGCCCGCTGACCTTTCAGGCGATCACCATCTGGCGCGACGAACTTCTGTCCGAAGACATTCTGCTGCGCGATGTGATCGATCTCGAAACCACCTTCTCTGGCCAGATGGGCGAGGATGGTGAGGTCGACGAACCCGTCGTGGATACTTCGAACGTCGATGCCGCGGCCAAGCCCAAGAGCGACGAGCCGGAATACGACGCTGATGGCAATCCCATCGCCAAGGAAGACGACGACGACGACGACGAACAGGCCAACATGTCGCTGGCCGCGATGGAAACCGCGCTGAAGCCGCGGGTTCTGGAAACGCTGGACCGCATCGCAAGCGATTACGAGGCGCTGGCGGAGCTGCAGGATGACCGGATCTCTGCGACGCTGAACAAGGATGGTTCGTTCAGCGCGGCGGATGAGGCGCAGTATCAACAGCTGCGCTCCGAGATCGTTGAACTGGTGAACGAACTTCACCTGCACAACAACCGGATCGAGGCGCTGATCGACCAGCTCTACGGTATCAACAAGCGCATCATGGCGATCGACAGCGCGATGGTGAAGCTGGCCGACCAGGCCCGCATCAACCGCCGCGAGTTCATCGAGGAATATCGCAACCACGAGCTGGACCCGAACTGGCTGGAGCGGATGGGCGAAAAGTCCGGTCGCGGCTGGCAGATGTTCATCGAACGCTCGACCGACAAGGTCGAAGAGCTTCGCGCGGACATGGCTCAGGTCGGTCAGTATGTCGGTCTGGATATCAGCGAATTCCGCCGCATCGTGAACCAGGTTCAGAAGGGCGAAAAGGAAGCGCGGCAGGCGAAAAAGGAAATGGTCGAGGCCAACCTGCGCCTCGTGATTTCAATCGCCAAGAAATACACGAACCGTGGTCTGCAGTTCCTCGATCTGATCCAGGAGGGCAACATCGGCCTGATGAAGGCCGTCGATAAGTTCGAATACCGCCGCGGCTACAAGTTTTCTACCTATGCGACATGGTGGATCCGTCAGGCCATCACCCGGTCGATTGCCGACCAGGCCCGCACGATCCGTATCCCGGTCCACATGATCGAGACGATCAACAAGCTGGTCCGCACCGGTCGCCAGATGCTGCACGAGATCGGCCGCGAACCGACGCCGGAGGAACTGGCGGAAAAGCTTCAGATGCCGCTGGAAAAGGTCCGCAAGGTGATGAAGATCGCCAAGGAGCCGATTTCGCTCGAAACCCCGATTGGGGACGAGGAAGACAGCCAGCTTGGCGATTTCATCGAAGACAAGAACGCGATCCTGCCGCTAGATTCGGCCATTCAGGAAAACCTGAAAGAGACCACGACGCGGGTACTGTCCTCTCTCACGCCTCGTGAAGAGCGGGTTCTGCGGATGCGTTTCGGCATCGGCATGAACACCGATCACACGCTGGAAGAAGTGGGCCAGCAGTTCAGCGTGACCCGTGAGCGAATTCGCCAGATCGAGGCAAAGGCGCTGCGCAAGCTCAAGCACCCAAGCCGGTCTCGCAAGCTGCGGTCTTTCCTGGATCAGTAACAAGGCAGGGCAATCAGCGTCACGCTGGTTGCCCCGTTCGAAATCTCTGGACTAAAACGATTGACGGCGCGCCCCCTGGGCGCGCCGTTTCAATGTCGTGCGAACAGTTCTGTCAAACCGCCCGCAAGCGGAGCCTTTTCTCACCGTGACGAGATTTGCATCTCCACGGCTTCGGCTCTTTGGTCCGCGCTGACCACGGCGACACCCAAGGCAAGGCTGGCGACGAAGGCAACAGTGATGACGCTGACGCCGGACCAGAACACGCCCGGGTTTTGCCAGACGGGTTTCAGATCGTAGCAATTGCCGCAATGGTCCCGCGATACGCGCATTTTGTGACCGCAACTGTCGCAGTGAAAGAGTCGTATTGTCATTGCCCGTTGAGACCGTCTTTGCGGTCCCCCTCCTTTAAAGAGTTCCGTTTGCAACCCGATGCAGGATTTGTATCTCGGCAGAGCGCCCGTGTTAATCATTCTTGGGTTGAACTATACGTTTGAGCACATGGACGTGGCTCAATTGCCGCAAAATCTTTGCGCTAGGATCGTCAAAATAAGGCAATAAAAACAACTACTAGTGGGGTCGTATATTTTTGAATTGTGACGAGAACGTCAGGATTGGACTAAGTTTTACACGTTAAAATTGAATTCGATGGCGAGAATGTGGCGTGGATATGGCCATTGAGAACCGTGCCATTTGGGCGGCACGTCCATGCCTGATATCTGCCGGAAATTTGACAGGAAGTAAGGGGCCCGCCCTATTTGGGCGGGCCCGTCCCGATCACGTCAGATGTTCGTTGAAAAAGGCGATTGTCCGGTCCCAAGCCAATTCTGCGGCCGCCTCATCATAGCGCGGGGTCGAATCATTGTGGAAACCGTGGTTCACGCCCGGATAGACATGGGCGGTGTACGTCTTGTCGTGTTCCTTCAGCGCGGCCTCGTAGGCAGGCCAGCCTTCGTTGATGCGCTCGTCCAGTTCCGCATATTGCAGCAAGAGCGGCGCCTCGATCCTTGGCACGTCCTCGGCGCTGGCCTGCCGCCCGTAGAAGGGGACGGAAGCGCCCAGTTCGGGGTAGGCCACGGCAAGCGCATTGCAAACCCCGCCGCCATAGCAAAAGCCGACACAGCCGACCTTGCCGGTGGTGTCGTCGTGGCCAGCGAGGAATTCGTAGGCCGCAAAGAAGTCGTTCATCAGTTTGACGCCGTCGACCGTCCTTTGCAGATCGCGCCCCGCTGCATCGTTGCCGGGATATCCCCCGACAGAGCTCAGCCCGTCCGGCGCCAGCGCGATGAAACCGGCCTTAGCGACGCGGCGGGCGACGTCCTCGATATAGGGGTTCAGACCGCGGTTCTCATGCACGACGACGACCGCGGGCAAGGGGCCGGTGGCATTGGCGGGCTTCACCAGATATCCGCGCACTTCTCCGTGGCCGTTGGGCGAGGGGAACTCGATGTATTCGGGCATGATGTCCGGGTCGGTGAAATCGACCTGATGCGCGAGTGCGTAGTTGGGCGACAGCATATTCAGAAGCGTGAGGGCGGTCACACCTCCCACGGCAAACTTGCCCGCGCGGTCAAGGAACTCGCGTTTGGTGATTTTGCCGTGTGCATAGAAGTCATAAAGATCAAGAAGTTCCTGATCGAAATCGGCGGCCGTCATGCGGCGCTGAGGTGTCTGGTCGTTCATCGCACTCTCCCTGAGATCCGTGCCGGTCCGTTGCGGTGCCGGCCCGCGGATGCAAAAAGGATACCTGCAAAAACCAACAGGGAAAGAGGATGGCGAATAACGTTTTCACGATCACCACGGCGGGACCGGGATTGTACGAATTCACGCCACAGTTGCTGGATTGGGTGCGCAAGTCGGGGCATGGGGACGGATTGTGTACCCTGTTCGTGCGGCACACGTCGGCCAGCCTGTTGATCCAGGAAAACGCCGATCCGGACGTGCAACGGGACATGAACGCCTATTTTCAAAGGCTTGTGCCGGATGCCGATGCGCCCGAAATGGCCTATCTGACCCATCGCTACGAAGGTCCGGATGACATGCCCGCCCATATCAAGGCCGCTCTGTTGCCGGTCAGCCTGTCCATTCCGGTGATGGCCGGGCGGCTGGCATTGGGGACATGGCAGGGCGTCTACCTGTTTGAACATCGGACCGCGCCACATCGCCGAGAGGTGGCGGCCCATCTGGGCGGGTGAGGTTTTCCGCCATTGTTCCACTAACCTTTGATGGTACACTTCCGGCCAATAGCTGACGCCGTTTTTCTTTTCGTTTCAACGGGATTGAACCCATGCCACGCAAGTCTAAAGGTCGGGCGTTCATCGCCATCGGACTCCTGCTTGCCGCAGGTGGTGCCGGGGCCGTGATTGGCCTGCCCGAATTCATAGCGCGCCAGACGGACAATCTGGCCTCGACCTGTCTCGAAATCGAGAAGCGGGACAAGATCTGCCGCTTCATCGGCGGCCCGCTGGAAATGGCCGGAGAGCCCGTCTACATGGAGGCGATTTCTCACGCCTTCCTGCCCACGAAGGTCAAGATCGATTTCATCGACGCGGGCGCACAGACATGGACCGCGCCGGTCAACACCCTGACCGATGGTGCGACGATCCCGGTGATCTTTGCGCCGTTGATCGGGGACCGGCAAAGCCGCGAATACGTGATGGCCGCCGCCCTGCATGACGCCTATTGCGGCATGGGCAACGAGGGCCTGGAAACCTTCCGCACCCGCCCGTGGCGGGAAGTGCACCGCATGTTCTACGAGGCGCTGCTGGTCAACGGTACGCCGCCGCGCATGGCCAAGGTCATGTATGCCGCTGTTTTTCTTGGCGGACCGCGCTGGGATGATCCCGAACGGTCGCTGGATCATCTGCCGGCTTCCATGCTGCTGCAGGAGATGGAGTGGTGCCTGCAGTGGATCCGACTGACGGATCCCAGCCCGGACGAGATCGAACAGTGGATGGAAGAGCGCGAAGAGTTGCTTCTGTCCGGCGAACCGCAGACAATGCCCGAGTATCTTCGCCCGGCGAAGGATCCTCGGGGGCTCTGAACGTGATATCAAGGACTTGTCCGGCCGAAGCAGATCGCTGGATTGCAGAGAACGCGACCCGGCTTTCGGACTGGTGCGCGCGGATTTTCGACTTTGGCGAACCGGCGTGGCGGGAATACCGGTCGGCGGCCTGGTACGTCGACCGCCTGCGCGCCGAGGGTTTCGAGGTCGAGGAAGGCTCTGCCGGGATGCCCACGGCCTTTTGCGCGCGCTGGTCGCAGGGGCAGGGGCCGATGGTCGGCATGTATGCCGAATATGATGCCGTCCCTGCCAATTGTCAGGCGGCAGTACCTTATGAGGCTCCGCGCGACGGGCTTGGCCCCTTGGCTGCCGGGCACACGGATCCGCATTCCGCCTTGGGCATGGGGGCGCTGGCCGGGGTGCTTGCCACCAAGGCGGCCATGCAGGCGCTGAACATCCCCGGCGGGCTGCAGATCACCGGCGAACCGGCGGAAAAGGTGCGCGGGTCCAAACCCCTGCATGCGGCGGCAGGTTATTATGACGGGCTATGCGCCATGCTATCGTGGCATCCGTTCTATATGCTGCCGCTGTGCAATACCGTCCGTTGGGACACGCACTGTGGTGCGGCCTACAGCTTTGTCTACCGCTTCCGATGTGAGGCGCCGCACCTGTGGATGCAGGGCGGCTCGGGGGCGCCACCTATCCCGCAGAGCCATTCCGACGTGCGCCCGCCCGGTGCAAACGATGCTCTGATGACCATGTATCAGGGCGCGCGCGCCCTGCGGGACTCGATGTTGCCGCATCGGGGCGGGTGGTCCGTGTCAGAGGCGATCCTGTCCACGGGTCAGGCCACCGCCGACAATCTGCCCGCACGTCAAGCCGATCTTCAGTACATGATCCGCGTGCCTGACATCGAGATGGCCGAACAGATCACCGCCCGTTTGGATGCACAGGCGGACCTGTCGGCGCAAATGACGGGCTGCACTGTTGAAAAGGTCTGGGTCTGCAAATCCCGCCCCGGTCTGCCAAATCACGCCTTGGCGGGCCTTGCGTGGGATGCCCTGCAGGATGTCGGCGCGCCCGTTTATTCCGAAGAGGCGCAGGCGTTGGCCCGGCAGGTACAATCTGCCTGTGGTCAGCCCGAAACAGAGGACCCTCTGATCCCGGAATGCACCCGCCTCATCGCGCCGCAAGAGGCGGAGGCGCTGCTGCGACGGGATCTGCCGCCAAGCCAGCTCAACAGCACGTCGGATGATTACACCGACATGTGCTGGCACGCGCCCACCGCGCGCATCTACGTCGCCCGCCCGGCGTTGCGGGGGGGGCCATACCCGCCTTGGGCAATGAATGCCTTGGGCGGCATCCCCGCACTCATCGACCCCAGTGTGCAAACGGCGGGCCGTGTCCTGTCACGCACCGCGCTGTACCTGTTAACCGATCCAGAGGCGCGCGATGCCGCCTGGGCCGAGTTCGACACCCGCCGCACCGCCGCGCCGATCCCCCCGCTGGCCGATTACCCGCCGCCGATTGATCTGCCCTGGCCGGAATACGTGACCACACAGCGCGGCACGGATTGGCACATCCCCGGATAAGGCATCCCTGATCTAGCGGCGTGAATTCCCCTCTACCCAAATTGTGGAGGCTGACCTATAGTGGCTGTGGATAATTGGGGGCCAACCCCATGACCAGAGGCAGGAACACCAGGAAAAACGAGGGGATGGGCCCATGCGCTGCCCGTTTTGCGGAAACATCGATACTCAGGTGAAGGACTCGCGTCCCGCCGAAGACCACGTTTCGATCCGGCGACGCAGGTTTTGTCCTGCCTGCGGCGGTCGTTTCACCACCTACGAACGGGTGCAATTGCGTGATCTGGTGGTCATCAAGACCAATGGCCGCCGCGAAGATTTTGACCGGGACAAGCTGGAACGCTCGATCCGGATCGCCTTGCAGAAACGCCCGCTTGATCCCGAACGCATTGACCAGATGATCTCTGGCATCGTGCGGCGGCTGGAAAGCATGGGTGAGACAGACATTCCGTCCAAGATGATCGGTGAGATTGTCATGGAAACACTGGCCCGGATCGACACCGTCGCCTACGTGCGTTTTGCCAGCGTTTACAAGAACTTCCAGGCGGCTGACGATTTCGACAAGTTCGTCAGTGAGTTGCGGCCCGAGGGGCAGCCGGAGAAGTGAGCCCGGACGACGCCCGCTACATGGCTCACGCGCTGGCCTTGGGCCGGCGCGGAAAGGGCCAGTGCTGGCCGAACCCTGCGGTTGGTTGCGTGATCGTGCGTGACGGGCGCGTTGTGGGCCGCGGCTGGACACAGCCCGGCGGTCGCCCGCATGCCGAAACCGAAGCCCTGAAGATGGCCGGAGAGGCAGCGCGCGGTGCCACGGCCTATGTCACCCTGGAGCCCTGCGCCCATCACGGTGCAACGCCGCCCTGTTGTGAGGCGCTGGCCGCTGCCGGGATTGCCCGCGTTGTGGCCCCCATCGCCGACACGGATATCAGGGTCGACGGGCAAGGCTTTGAATATCTGCGCAAACATGGCGTTGAGGTCACCACGGGCGTTGGCGCGACCGAAGCCCTGCAGGATCACGCCGGGTTCTTTCTGAAAAACGCCCAAGGCCGGCCTTGGGTGACGTTGAAGCTCGCCATGACACTGGACGGGCGGATCGCGACCGCCACCGGCGAAAGCAAGTGGATCACCGGACCGGCGGCGCGCCGGGCAGTCCATGCGCTACGGGCAAGCCATGATGCGGTGATGGTGGGGGCGGGGACCGCCCGCGCCGACGATCCGCAATTGACGGTGCGCGGCTTTGGAACAAGGCGGCAGCCGGTTCGCGTGGTCGTGTCACGCCTGATCGATGTCCCGCTGTTGAGCAATCTGGCCCAGACCGCGCTCGAGGTGCCGGTGTGGCTCTGTCACGGACCAGAGGCGCGTTCGGAACTGCGCGCGGCGTGGGAGGGGATTGGCGCACGCCTGATCCCCTGTCAGATCGCGGGCGGCCGGATCGACCCTGCCGCGCTATTGCAGGGCCTTGGCGGAGAGGGGCTGACCCGTGTGTTCTGTGAAGGGGGCGGGCAACTGGCCGCGTCTCTGCTGCAGAGCGATCTGGTGGATGAATTGCACGTGTTTTCCGCCGGTCTGACACTGGGCGCAGAGGGGTATCCGGGCATTGGCGCGCTGGGGGTGGACAGGTTGTCCGAGACCCCCGCTTTCCAGCTTGTGGATGTACACGGGATCGGCGCGGATATTCACCACGTTTGGCGGCGACGCCAGGGGCTGTAAACCGGGCAATCCCAATTGGTTAACAACCCTTGCGTGAAGTTAACCCGAGGTTAACCGTCTGTGGATAACTCTGAAAATAACTTTAAATCAGGCGGATGTATCAAAGCGCTTTTAACAAGCTTCAACCGCGCCAGAGATGCGATTTGCTGGCCAGCGCGCCCTGCAGCTTGGCAAGGCTTCGGTTGACGGGGCCGGGCGCGGGGATTTCCCCGGTTTTCAGGCGGTTAACCACGGTTTCTACCGGGCAGGATGAGCCCGTGACCGGATCGAAGTATCGTGGATAATCGATCAGCACCGCATGCACCAAAGCTTCCAGCGTCGGGCGCGGCCCGTGCAACCGGCGCGCCGGAGCAGGGCCCAGATCCCGCGTCAGACCCCAACCGGCGTAAAAGGGCGCCCCCAATGTGACGACACGGCAGCCCCGTAAAAGGGCCTCGAACCCCGTCAAGGAAGTCATGGTCCAGACTTCGTCCACCTCCTGCAAGAGCGCGCCAATGTCACAGCGATCCAGCACCATGTCGGCCCAACGCTCCGGGTTTTCGACGATTCCGAGCCGCAAACCGGCGTCGACGTCCGGATGTGGCTTCCAGAGGATCACCGCATCGGGGTTTTCGGCCCGCGCAAGCTCCAGCAAGGCGGTGTTGCTTTGCATCTGCGGGCTGCCTTTGAGGATGGAGGCGTCGTCTTCGACCTGCCCGGGCACCAGAATCCGCCGCCCCGCAGGCAATGTGGGTAATTTTCCGGATAAATTGTATTTGGACAAGCTTTGCTGAACGATCGAGGCGATCAGCCTCTGAATACGTTCGATTTGGTCTAGGCGCAGACCCGTGGCGCGCTGTTGAATCCAACTTTCCAGCGCGGACGTGCGGGTCGGATCATAGTAGATGCCCTCGGAATCCAGGACCAGCGACAGCGGAGAGATCAGATCCGCCCCCAATCCGCGCGATCTGAGAAACCCGTCTTCGACGCGGGTCGCCTCGCCCTCGGCGCGGTTGGCCCAGACCATCAATGGACGGGCGGTCCGCACAGAGATATCCCGAGCTTTCTCCACATTGTCCTCGAAGCGTATGCGCTTTTCCTGTCCAAAGAACTTCTGCAGGGGCGCTCTTTTCCACAGGCGCATGCCGGCGGCGACCCAACCGGCGCGATCCTCGCGCCATGCGCGGGCGCGGGCCTCCAGCGCGCCCAATACGTCCTCTATTTCGCACAGGCGATTGTCGTAGGGATCGTACCAGCGCGGATACAGGATCATGGCGCCAGCGGAGAGCTGCGCGCGCGTCAGGGTGCGGCGCCGACGGGGCAGGACGGTTTCGTCGTCGGTCAGGCCCCATCCTGCATAGAAAGGCTGCCCAAATACGCGCGGGCGATGCCCGGCCAGTATCGCCTCAAACCCCATTTGAGAGGACACCGTGTAGACCGAAGTTGCGCCCTCCAGCAGCGCCCAGGGTGAGACAGGCGCATCACACAGCACGACATCGCCGCCTGCATCCCCGGCCTCGAAATGGCCGGCGCGATACCCTGCGCCGGTTTCCGGATGTGTTTTCAACACGATCCGCGCGACGGGGTTTTCCTCCCGCGCGACGAACAGCATTTCAAGGAACCGAGACCGGTTTGCCCCGCTGGCGCTAACGGATGCGTCGCCGCGCGTCTGGTCGATCACCAGCACATAGCCCGGCTCCGGCGTTTCCAGATCCAGTCTGGTGGCCGAATACTTGCTGAGATGTGCCTCCTGCATCCGGGCCATCACGCCGCGCGCCCGGTTGAGCAGCGCTGTGTCATCCAGCGGATGGGTGTTCAGCAGGGTTTCAAGATCCGAGGGTGCGCGGCCGTCGAAATGGACACCCGTATGGTCGATCAACAGCCCTAGGGGGGGCTCTCCCGCGCGTCCGGGGTGCAGGGATCGCAGAAAGGCATCCTCGATCCGTACCAGTCCCGCGCCGGTACGGGCGGCCATTGCCTCGCCCCGGTGGGCATAGGGCGACTGGCCCCAGACGCCGACAAAATCGTCAGCCGTGGGCCTGCCGAGCGAAAGGCGAAACCCCGCAAGGGACAGGATGCGGCGCAGGCGCGCCTGTCGTAGAAAGCCTGCGTTGTACACGTAAAGACGCCGGGGGAAATCTCCCCCGGCGTGGCCCTGTCCCTCGTATGTTTTTATCAAGGGCCGTCAGCCGCCCGTCAGGGTGTCGGTCGCTGTGCTCAGCGTGCCGACCGCGCCCAATGTCCCGGTCAGGGCGGCAATCACCTTGTTCCATTGCGCAAACGGCGCTTCGGTGACGTAGAGCGTGTCCTGATCGCGGATCACGAAATCCCGCGCCATGAACATGCCGTTCGGTTCGGTCAGGTCCAGAACGTAAACTAGCCGCTGCGCTCCCACGAGGTCGTCGCGGCCCAGCACCTGATTTGCGACTTCGGCCGGTTCGTTGCGGAACACGAAGACCCCGGTCGGATCGGCGGAGGTGGCGAGCAGGCCGCCCACCTGTGCGATGGCCTCGACTGCCGAGATAACCTGCGTTTCAAACGGCACACGCGCCTGCGTGCCGGTTGCGCCAAGCGCGGTGAATGCGCGGGTGTCTTCCTCGACAAGGATCCGGTCGCCACCGCGCAGGGCAATGTCGAACTGCGGGTTCTCGTAAAGGTCCTGGAACCAGATCTTGCCCTTCTGGTCGCCGCGCAAAACAGTGACCTGCGCGATTTCGGGCTCGATCGTGATGCCACCCGCGCGCGCCAGCATGGAGGACAGCGTGCGCGTGGGCCGTTCGATCGCATAGACACCCTGACCGCCGACAGAGCCGACTAGGCTAACGGTCGATCCGTCACCGGCGACGCGGCGCACCTCGACCTGCGGATCGGGGGTCTGGTCTTCGAGCCGGGTGGTGATGATCTGCCGGATACGTTCCGGTGTATTGCCCGAGGCGCGGATGCGGCCTGCATAAGGTACAAAGATAAAGCCCGCGCCATCCACCTGCACCTCTTCGAGGATGGTGGAATTGGCGGTTTCGGCGGCCAGCAGGCCGTCATCGACGTTTTCCCAGATCGTCAGGCCCAGTGTGTCACCGGGTCGGATGGTGTCGGATCCAACGACGCCTGCGTTCTTGAAGGAATCGGTGAAACCCAGGGCCGGGACAACTGCGGTGGCCCGCGTCACCCGGTCATTGACGGAGACGATAAAGGCATCGCCTTCGCGCTGGACCGATCCGGCATAGATTTCACGTTTGTTGGGACCAACGCGGGGCAGGCCGCAGGATGCCACAAGCGACACCGCGACCAGGAACGCGACTCCACGCGCCCACCGGAGAGGGGGTTGTTTCACTGCTCGGTCTCCTCGACCTGTTTTATTCTGCCTCAGGTTTTTGGGATAACGTACCGGACTCCGTGCATAAAAGCCAGTCCGGCAGCCGCAGGCTGTCAGTGCACCACGCGCAACTGTTGCCTTGGGGCCGCGGTCCCACGCTTCAGCGCGTCATAGGGATCATCGGGAGAGAGCATCAGATCGACCACCTGCCGCAGCAATTGCCGCCGCCCGCGGGCAGAATAGAACCCGCCCGGCAGCTGCGAGGTTTCCAGCAGGTAGCGCCGGTAATCCTTGTAGGCCTTGTTGTCTGGCCGGGTGGGCATGGCAAAGAAGTCGGGCAACGTCTGGACCGAGACGAATTCGGGCTTGGCATAGACCGCCTCGCCAAAGACCTTCAGCGGGATACCGCGCCACAGCACCTGTTGCGCGGCGGTGGAATTGACCGTCACCGCGCTGCGCGCATCGTTCAGCAGTTGCGCCAGCTTGCCGCCGCGCACGTAATGCACCCGGTCGGCCACGCCGTGGTTTTTGGCGGACTGCGCCACGGCGCGGCGCACCCGCGCCCGGCCGTCCTCCAGCGGATGCGCCTTGAAAACAAGGTGATGATGGCCCGGCGCACCCTCCGCAAAGCCCTCGATCACAAGGTCGACAAATTCGGGCATGGTGTCGAAGGGCGAGTGTTTCTGAAAACTGGAGTCATGCTCCAGCTGCATCAGCGCCAGATGATAGGGAAATCCGCCCATGCGGATGCGCGCCGTGGCGGCGACCCGGTCTGCCCAGCTGAACGGCATCAGGAACAGCCGCCGCAGGTACAGCAGGAACTCCTGAAACACCGGTACGGACCGGTGCGGCCGGAAATTTCGGTAGGCGCCGTTCCGGAACATCACGAACCAATGGTAGAGCGCGCCGTAAAAGATGTGCTGGCGCATGTCGCCCCAATGGGCCGGGGGCAGGGGCGCCTCCATGTCCGACAGCTCCAGCGCGCGGCGCATGTCCTCGACCGACATCTGCATCAGCCGCGAATGCCCGTTTGATCCGCCACGTTCGTAGGTGACCCAGTAGGGCCGCATGTAACCTTCTTCGAAGACATGCACCGTCAGTCCGCGCGCCCGTGCCTCTTCCACCGCTTCGGCGTGGATGGGCCGGACATCGCCATACAGCACGATATCGGTGACACGGCGCGTCTTGATCAGGTCCGCGAACCAGCCGCGCCAATCCTGCGGCGTCCCGCGATAGGGCAGGTAACTTTCGGGATGGAACCAGAAGGCGCGGTCGCCCGCGTTGAAGCCCACGCGCCAGACATCGGCACCGGTCTTGCGCAGCATCGTCCCGAGCCGGTGAAAGAACGGCCCGTGCGGTCCCTGAAGGAACAGAAAGACCCGTTTATCGCCGGTTGCCTTGCTCATGACACGCAGATATGCCCTCTTGCTGAGCAAATGGTTTACCCGTTGAGTTCGGCGAAATTAAGACCCAAGGGCAAGGGGACGGCATGTTTACAGGCATCGTGACGGATATGGGCACGGTTCAGAAGCTGGAACAGCGCGGCGATCTGCATGCGCGGATCGGCACCGCCTATGACACCTCGCGTATCGACATGGGGGCTTCTATTGCGTGCAACGGGGTCTGCCTGACGGTTGTGGGCCTGGGCGAGGGCTGGTTTGACGTCGATATCAGCGCCGAAACCGTGTCCAAGACCAATGTCGGCGACTGGACCGAAGGCACCCGGATCAACCTTGAACGCGCGCTGCGCGTCGGAGATGAGTTGGGCGGGCATATCGTGTCCGGACACGTCGATGGCGTGGCCGAGGTGGTGGCGATGCAGGACGAAGGGGAGAGCACCCGCGTTACCTTTCGCGCGCCAGAGGCGCTGGCCAAATTCATCGCCCCCAAGGGATCAGTGGCGCTCAATGGCACCTCCCTGACGGTGAATGAGGTCGATGGCCGCGATTTCGGCATCAACTTCATCCCGCACACCAAGGAAGTGACCACCTGGGGCGGGACCAAAGTCGGCGACCGGATCAATCTCGAGATCGACACGCTTGCCCGCTACGTGGCCCGTCTGCAGGACTGGGGCTGATCCTTTTCAGGGTCAAGATTGGCGGATAACCCCCGCGCCGCGCGCTTAGCCGATGGGTGTGCGCCTAAAGATTCCAAAACCCGAATGCATTGATGGAGATCATACCGGGCCTTCAGGGGCCCCGGTAGTCTTTCATGTGCAAGTCTCTGGCTTGTTTCAAAGGGAGTGGGGGTCTCCCGCTCCCGCTGTCTGATTTCGGGAGGAAAGATCATGAAGTTCAGGTCAATCTTGGCGACGGCATTGATTTTGGCCGGTGCGTCGACGGTACAGGCGCAAGAAAACGAAGTGGTTTTGGGTAAAACGGCGTTTGGCGCGCTCTGCGCCGTCTGCCACGGCGAAGACGGCAAGGGGGGAGGAGAGATTGCCGAACTCTTCAAGATCCCGCCCGCTGACCTGACCAAGCTTTCAGAGAACGAAGGCGGCCAGTTTCCCTTTGTCCGCGTCTACAACACCTTGGCGCGGGGCATGGGCAAGGCGGGCCATGGTGAGGCGGAGATGCCGGTCTGGGGGGATTACTTCGTCGCGGACTCTTTGGCGGATCGCGGTGTCAAACCGGGGGACGCGATCGCCATTGCAAGTGGTCGCATCCTTGCCGTCACGATGTTCCTGTCGACTATTCAGGAGTAGGGCGGCGTCGCCCGTGTTCCGATGCCGGTCCGTCCCGTCCAAAGGGGCGGACCTTTGAGGGAGGTCGGCCATTCCGTCAGCACGTCGCGCCCCAGCGGAACCATTGGTCACATTTGAAGGTTCAGAGCGCCCCGTCTTGCCAATCAAGGCGCGATAAGCCCGGGATCACTCTGCGGGCTGAAAGCCCACGATCAACTGCCGCAGGCCCAGTGCAGCCCCGGCAAAGATGGCAGCAAAGGTGACAGGCGCGGAAAAGGCCAGCACCGAAAAGGCGCTCAGCCCTTGACCCACGGAACAGCCCAGCGCGATCACAGCGCCACCGCCCATCAGGGCCGCGCCAAAGATCTGGCGGCGCAATTCGCGTGGGTCTTCGCAGGCTTCCCAGCGGAAATGCCCCTTGATCAGTGATCCGATAAAGGCTCCGCCCCAGACACCCGCGACGGACCCCACGGCAAAGCTCAACGGGCGGGCCGATCCGGTCATCCACCACAGGATCGTGTCACCCAAGGGCGCGGCAAAGCTGTGCGAGACGACGGGCAGCGCGTCGAAGCCGGTATGGGCCACCCATGAGGTGCCCGCCCAAGCGCCAACAACCGCCAGCGCCACGGCGGTCGACCAGATGAACGGTCCGGGCTTTTCCCAGACCGCGCGAGAGGCTGCGGAGCCTGCGAACAACAGTGCGCCAAGGCCCATACCCAGCACGGCGACCGGTGCGCCGGTCAGGACGGACAGATGGTGGGCGATGCCCGGTGGCACTTCTGTCGTGACAGGGGCCTGCGGGAACACCATGTCGCGGAGCGGGGCCAGCGGGCCGGACAGGACGACAAAGGTCGACACCCCCATCACCAGCACGATGACAAAGCTGCGCAGATCGCCGCCGCCCAGCCGGGCAATTGCGCCGTAGCCGCACATGCCGGACAGGGCCATGCCATAGCCGAACACCAGCCCGCCAAAGATAGAGGCCAGCGGCATCCAGCGGATCGAGAGGTAATAGGTTTCGGCAGCCACCAACAGACCGGAGGCCATCAGTGCAAAGCTGCCAAATACGGCCAGCCCGATCGCCATGCCCCACATGCGCAGCCGCACTGTCGATCCGCCATACAGCGCATCCTCGATGGCACCCATTGTGCAGAAACGCCCCAGCCGCGCCGCTAGGCCCAGCAGGAGACCACTCAGCAGCCCGATCAGGGCCACCACCTGGGGTTCGGTCAGAAACTCGGTCATGGACGGGCCCTCCTCCTGACCCGTTGCCTCAAGGCAGATCGAGTATGCAGGGCGGTCCGCGATCCTGCAAGCGTCCCGACGCTGCCGCCCTGCGGTGCTCCGTCGGGCTCAGTCGTCCTTGCAGAACAGTTCGTAGACGCATTCCAGCATCTTGCGCGGACGATCATCCGCGAGACGGTAATAGATTGCCTTGCCCTCACGCCGGGGCACCACCAGCCCCTCCAGCCGCAGGCGCGACAATTGCTGGCTCACCGCTGCCTGCCGGGCGGACAGAAGGTCTTCGAGTTCGGTCACGGATTTTTCGCCCGTCACAAGGTGGCACAGGATCATCAACCGGCCTTCATGGCTGATCGCCTTCAGGAACGAAGAGGCGGTCGTTGCCTTTTCCACGATGGCGTCAAGCTCATCGTCAGAGAGATCGTCGTGCAAAACCGGTAGGGGCATGGGGGTCTTTCGTGTCAGTTCGCGGGCGGCACATAGGCCGTATGCTCCTGCAGGAGCTGGGAATAGATCGGCCAGAAGAAGTCTTCGCCGACATAGCCCTCCATCCGCGCGATTTCTTCGCCGTCTTCGATCAGGATAAAGGTCGGAGTAAAGTTGACCCGGCGGGCATAGCTCATCCCTTCGGGCGGGCCCATGTGCAGATCGGCACGCACCAGCGGCGCAAACTTACCTTCGCTGGTGTTCGGGTAGGCCGGTGCGATCTGGTCATTCCACGCCGCGCAATATGCGCAGCCCGGTTGTTCGACAATCACCAGCCGCAGGTCGTCCGCAAGCGCGGCCCCCATCGTGGAGATGAGACCGATCACGCTGGCCGCAAAGATTTTCACAGAAGGCATGGCACACCGATTGACGTCAGATTGACGGACAACGTAATCTGAATATGTGAATTATTCAAGCAAAGGCGTCCCCCCGTGCTCGAGATATCCTTCGCCGGTGCGGCACTTGCCGGTCTGTTGAGCTTTTTTACACCCTGCATCCTGCCCATGGTGCCCTTTTACCTGTGCTACATGGCCGGGATCTCGATGTCGGAACTGCGCGATGATGCGGGGATCAGCCCCGGCGCGCAACGCCGCCTGATTGTCTCCGCGATCTTTTTCGCGGCAGGGGTCACGACGATCTTCGTGCTGCTGGGAATGGGCGCGACGGCCATTGGACAGGCCTTTGCCGATTATCTGGACACGCTCAAATGGGTCGCCGTGGTGATCCTTGCGGTTTTTGGCCTGCATTTTCTCGGCGTGATCCGCATCGGGCTGCTGTACCGCGAGGCGCGCGTGGAAAGCAGCGCAGAGCCCACGACCATATTTGGGGCCTACCTGATGGGGCTTGCCTTTGGCTTTGGCTGGACACCCTGCGTCGGCCCGGCGCTGGCCTCGATCCTGATGATCGCAAGCGGCATGGGGGACATCACCCGGGGCGGATTGCTGTTGCTGGTCTACGGCTTTGGCATGACCGCGCCTTTTGTCGTGGCGGCGCTGTTCTCCGGACCCTTCCTAAAATGGACGGCGCGCCACCGGGACAAGCTGCAATATGTCGAGAAGGTGATGGGCGGTATGCTGATCCTGTTTGCCATTCTCATCGCAACCGATACCGTCAATGTGATTGCCCAGTGGATGATCGACACCTTTCCGTCGTGGACGGCCCTGAGCTGACATCTGCCAATTTCACGGTCGCGGTCGCGGCGCTGCCGGGCCCGCTATCGCATACAAGGAGGAGACCCGTATGAAGACCTGGATCGGAGCGGCGCTTGCCGTTGTCATGGCCTTGCCGGTGGCGGCAGCGGAACTGGGCGATGATGGCCTGCACAAACAACCCTGGATGCGCGACACCTTCAAGGATCTGCGCGAAGACCTCGAAGAGGCGAATGCCGAAGGCAAGCGGCTTGTCCTGTTCTTCGAGCAACGCGGCTGTGTTTACTGCAGCGCGATGCACAAGGAGGTGTTTGACCTGCCGGACGTGTCGCAATTCATCGAAGACAATTACTTTGTCGTTCAGCTGAACCTGCACGGCGACATCGAGGTCACGGATTTCGACGGCGAGACGCTGGCCGAAAAGGACATGGCCCGGAAGTGGCGGGTGCTGTTCACGCCCACCATCGTCTTTCTGCCCGAAGACGTGCCCGAAGGCATGACCGCGATGGACGCTCAGGTGGCGGTGATGCCGGGGGCCTTTGCCAAGGGCACGTCGCTGGACATGTTCACTTGGGTTGCGGAAAAGCGGTACGAGATCCAGGAAGAAACCGGCGAGGATTTTCAGCGCTACCACGCCCGCCGGATCCAGGAACGGGACAACGGCCGCACCGACTGAGGCGCGCGCGATTCGCGGCTGACCGGAAAGCCATCTGGCCCGGTCGGCATTTCGCTCCGGGCGCAGTCATCCCCGGTGAACAGGGGAGATTCTAGTCAACTTTTGCGGTTTCCGGCTTTGGGTGCCGTGCGGGTCCAGAACGGGTCTCGGCCGTCCGCTTTGCCACGCGACAATCTCGGTTGCAGCCGTCAACGCGTTCATCTTTATGCGGAAATGTGGAACTTAGCGCACCGCTGCGCCGCAGCACCGTCGGCAAAGATTATTTCAAGGTGCGGCGAAACGGAGCAATAATTCACATCCGTGAATTTGTTGTTGCGAAATACACGCGCGGTGGCCTACGGTATACGACAACAGCGAATAGCCAGAGCCTCTCAAGGGGCTCGAAAGCCTAGGGAGGGAACATGAGGCTTACAGCAATGACTGCGGCGGCGGCTCTGGTCGCCGGGGCCGCGTTTGCGGACACCGTCGCCCCAGGGGACGTCCAGTATGGCGAGTACGGAGAAGTTGCCGCTTCTCTGACCGGCGTTGACGGAAACGTGGAAAACGGCAAATCCGTCTTTTCGTCGAGATCCAAGGGCAACTGCGTGGCCTGCCACGCGGTTTCACAGCTTCCCGACGTGCCTTTCCAGGGCGAAGTCGGCCCCGAGCTGTCCTGGACAGGCGAGGCACGCACCGCCGAGGAGCTGCGCGGCATCGTGGCAAACGCCAAGATGGCATTCCCGGACACCGTCATGCCGTCCTTCTACAAGACCTCCGGCTTTATCCGTCCCGGTGACGGCTATACCGGCAAGGCTGCCAAGGGCGAACTCGCGCCGATCCTTTCGGCGCAGGATATCGAAGACGTGGTCGCATTCCTGCTGACGCTGCAGGAAAGCTGACCGAGCACACCAAGGAGAAACACGATGGACTTCACGAGACGTGAAACCCTGGCACTGGGCGCTGGTGCCGCCGCAATGGCGATGCTGCCGCTGCAGGCTGCTGCTCAGGCAGACCCGAACGCCGAAATGGTCGGCGCCCCTGACGATTTCCTTGCTGGCGCGGACGCCGGCGCGGGCGATCTGACGCTGACCGCCCCGGAAATCGCCGAAAACGGCAACACCGTTCCGATCGCGGTCGACGCGCCCGGCGCGGTCGAGGTGCGTGTCTACGCCCTCGGCAACCCGACCCCGGGCGTGGCCACCTTCCGCTTTGGCCCGCTGGCCGGTTCGCAGGCCGCATCGACCCGTATCCGCCTTGCAGGCACGCAGGACGTGCAGGCCATCGCCAAGATGGCTGACGGCAGCTACCAAACCGCGATGAAGACTGTGAAGGTCACCATCGGCGGCTGCGGCGGCTGATCCTGCGGCTTATCTCATAGGAGTTCTGAAAAATGGCATCTGGTGTCAAACCCCGCGTCAAGGCCCCCAAGAAGGCATCTGCCGGTGAGGTCGTGACCATCAAGACCCTGATTTCCCACAAGATGGAATCGGGTCAGCGCAAGGACGGCGATGGCAATGTCATCCCGCGGTCGATCATCAATCGCTTCACCTGCGATTTCAACGGTCAGAACGTGATCGACATCGTTCTCGCGCCTGCGATCTCGACCAACCCCTACTTCGAATTCGAAGCGACCATCCCGGAAGCCGGCGATCTGAAGTTTACCTGGTACGACGATGACGGCGACGTCTACGAAGATACCAAGTCGGTCGCCGTCGGCTGACCTGAGCAAGCTACATCCTGTCCCGCATGCAGTGGGGCAGGGTCGCCAATTGGGAGGGTTCATAATGAAAATCAAGGCATTGACGGCTGCGGCCGCACTGCTGACGGCAACCGCGGCCTTTGCCGGCGGGGCCGATGACGACACGCTGATCGTCAATGGCGAGATCGAAATGGTCACCAAGGCCGCCGCTCCGGATCATCTGGACGGCGCGTTGGACGAGATCATCTCGGGCTGGCATTTCCGTTCGGATGAGACGCAGCAACTGCAGACCGACGACTTCGAAAACCAGGGCATGATCTTTGTCGACCAAGGCGCAGAAGCTTGGGAGACAGCCGAAGGTTCCGAAGGCAAGGCCTGCTCTGACTGCCACGCCGACGCGGCCGAAAGCATGAAGGGCGTCGCTGCGGCCTATCCGAAGTACAACGAAGAAGCAGGCGAACTGCGCACGCTGCAGATGCAGATGAACGACTGCCGCGAGAACCGGATGGGCGCAGATGCCTGGAAGTACGACTCCGGTGACGCCATCAACATGGAAGCCTTCGTGACCTCGCATTCGCGCGGCATGCCGGTGAACGTGGCGATCGACGGCCCGGCGCAGTCCTACTGGGAAAAAGGCAAGGAGATGTACTATACGCGCTATGGTCAGCTCGAGCTTGCCTGCGCGTCCTGCCACGAGGCGAATTACGGCAACTACATCCGCGCCGACCACCTCAGCCAGGGCCAGATCAACGGTTTCCCGACCTACCGTCTGAAGAATGCCAAGCTGAACGGCACGCATTCGCGTTTCAAAGGCTGCATCCGCGACACCCGCGCCGAGACCTTCGGTACCGGTTCGCCCGAGTTCATCGCGCTTGAGCTTTACGTCAAGTCGCGCGGCAACGGCCTCTCGGTCGAAGGCCCCTCGGTCCGCAACTAAACAAACCGGCCCCGCGTCAGGTGACTGGCGCGGGGTTTCTTTCAACATACAAATTCACACATGCGCATGTGTGTCATGAGACAGAAAGCCCTCCCCATGATCTCAAGACGCGATTTCCTGCAGGTGTCCATGGCGGCCTCGGCAATGCTCGGGGCCTCTGGCTTTGGTAACTGGGCGCGGCTCGCCGCCCAGCAGAAACTGACGCAGGACCAGCTGCTGCAATTCGATACCTTCGGCAACGTCAGCCTGATCCATGTCACCGACATCCATGCGCAGCTGAAGCCGATCTATTTCCGCGAACCCTCGGTCAACATCGGGGTGGGCGGCAACAAGGGTGCGGTGCCGCATGTCACCGGCGCGGATTTCCGCAAGCTCTACGGCATCGACGACGGCTCTCCTTCGCATTACGCGCTGTCCTCGGGCGATTTTTCATCGCTGGCACAAGCCTATGGCCGCGTTGGCGGTATGGACAGGGTCGCAACGGTGGTGAACGCGATCCGCGCCGACCGCCCCGATGCGCTGCTGCTGGACGGCGGCGATACATGGCACGGCTCCTACACCTGCTACCACACCGAAGGGCAGGACATGGTCAACGTGATGAACGGGCTGAAGCCCGACGCGATGACCTTCCACTGGGAATTCACGCTGGGCACCGACCGCGTCACAGAGCTGGTCGAAGGGCTGCCCTTCGCAGCCCTGGGCCAGAACATCTTTGACGCCGAATGGGACGAACCTTCGGATCTGTTCAAACCCTACCAGTTCTTCGAACGTGGCGGTGTCAAGATTGCCGTCATCGGTCAGGCCTTCCCCTATATGCCCATCGCCAACCCGCGCTGGATGTTCCCGGAATTCTCCTTCGGCATCCGCGACGAGAACATGCAGGCCATGGTCGACGAGGTCCGTGCCGAGGGCGCCGAACTGGTGGTCTGCCTGTCGCACAACGGTTTCGACGTGGACAAGAAGATGGCCTCGAAGGTCACCGGCATCGACGTGATCCTGACCGGCCACACCCATGACGCCCTGCCTGAGCCGGTCCTGATCGGCGACACCATCCTGATCGCCTCCGGCTCCAACGGCAAATTCGTCTCCCGCGTTGATCTGGACGTGCAGAACGGCCGCATGATGGGCTTCCGCCACAAGCTGATCCCGATCTTCTCGGACGTGATCACGCCGGATGCGGATATGGCCGCCCTGATCGACGAACAGCGCGCGCCTTACGCGTCGGAACTGTCCGAGGTGATCGGCCAAACGGATTCGCTGCTCTATCGCCGTGGCAACTTCAACGGCACATGGGACGACCTGATCTGTGACGCGCTGCTGTCTGAGCGTGAGGCGGACATCGCCATGTCGCCCGGCGTCCGCTGGGGGCCGTCGCTGATCCCTGGTGACGACATCACCCGAGAGGACATCTGGAACGTCACCAGCATGTCCTACGGTAAGGCGTATCGCTCTGAAATGACAGGCGAATTCATCAAGGTGATCCTTGAGGACGTTGCCGACAACATCTTCAACCCCGATCCCTATTATCAGCAGGGCGGTGACATGGTTCGCATCGGCGGCATGGGCTATCGCTGCGACGTGACCAAGCCGCAGGGAGAGCGGATCTCCGACATGACCCTGCTCAAGACCGGAGAGGCCATCGACCCGGCCAAGAACTACGTGGTCGCCGGCTGGGCCTCGGTCAACGAGGGCACCGAAGGGCCACAGATCTGGGACGTGGTCGAAAACCACATCCGCAAGCTGGGCACCGTGACGATCGACCCGCGCAACAATGTCGAGGTCGTGAACGCCTGAGCGACCGGCCTTCAGTTCCGGCGGGCTTCGGCCCGCCGAAAATTTCGCCAAATCATTCACATAGATGAATGAAATGATCCGTAAGGAGAACGCAATGAGCAAGGAAACCAACGGCCCTTCGCGCCGCCAGTTCCTGACCAGTGCCGCCGCACTGGGGGCAGGGGCAGTGGCCGCCACCGGCGCCCGCGCCGCAGGTCCCGATCCGCTGATCACCGAAGTGCAGGAATGGGCGGCCGGCTTTGGCCACGGCGTAGATGAGGTCCCCTATGGCCTGCCGATCAAGTTCGAAGACGATGTTGTGCGCCGCAACGTCGAGTGGCTGACCGCAGACACGATCTCTTCGATCAACTTCACCCCCATCCACGCGCTGGACGGCACCATCACCCCACAAGGCTGCGCCTTTGAGCGCCATCACTCGGGCGCGATCGAACTGTCCAAGCCCGACTACCGCCTGATGATCAACGGTCTGGTGGATAAGCCGCTTGTCTTCTCCTACGAGGATCTGGAACGTTTCCCGCGCGAACAGCACGTCTATTTCTGCGAATGCGCGGCCAACACCGGCATGGAATGGGCGGGCGCACAGCTGAACGGCGCGCAGTTCACGCACGGCATGATCCACAACATGGAATACACCGGCGTCCCGCTGCGCACCCTGCTGGCAGAGGCCGGTCTGGATGCGGCTGGCGACTTCAAGGACAAGTGGGTCTATGTCGAGGGAGCGGATGCCTCCTCCAACGGCCGCTCCATCCCGATGGAAAAGGCGATGGACGACGTGCTGGTCGCCTTCAAGGCCAACGGCGAGGCGCTGCGCAAGGAGCACGGCTACCCCGTCCGCCTTGTCGTTCCCGGCTGGGAAGGCAACATGTGGGTCAAGTGGCTGCGCCGCGTCGAGGTCATGGATGGCCCCGTCGAAAGCCGCGAAGAGACGTCGAAATACACCGATACGCTGGAGGATGGCACCTCGCGCAAGTGGACCTGGGTCATGGACGCCAAGTCCGTCATCACCTCGCCCAGCCCGCAGGCGCCCATCACGCACGGTCACGGCCCGCTGGTCATCACCGGCATGGCGTGGTCCGGCCACGGCAAAATCACCCGAGTCGATGTGTCCAAGGACGGCGGCATCACATGGGAAACCGCCCGCCTGGCGGCCCCGGGTGAGGACAAGGCCCTGACCCGCTTCTACCTCGACACCACATGGAACGGCGAAGACATGCTGATCCAGTCCCGCGCGATGGATGAGACCGGCTATGTCCAGCCGACCAAGGCCCAGTTGCGCGACGTGCGCGGGCTGAACTCGATCTATCACAACAACTGCATCCAGACATGGCATGTGAAAGCCAACGGGGAGGCCGAAAATGTCGAAGTCTCTTAATCTTTACGCAGGCACTGCCGCAGGCGTCGGCCTGCTGCTGCTCGGCGCCTACAACTTCGCCGACCGCAACGTGGCCGATTTCCCCGACCGCCCGGATATGCTGGGCAGTCTGCCCGCGCCCATCCCGGAGCCGGTCGAACCGGTCAAGACCGCCACCGCCCCGGCGGCGGACCCGGCAGCGCTTGACGGCGGCATCATCGGCGCGGCCCATGCCGACAACGGTGACAGCAAGGGCCTGCGATTCGGCCTTGGCCGCGAGGCGCTGCCGGAGGAAGTCAAGGCATGGGATCTGGACGTTAGCCCGGACGGCACCGGCCTGCCCGCCGGCACCGGCAACGCGCTGGACGGCGAAAGCATCTTTGAAGAGAACTGCGCTTCCTGCCACGGCTCCTTTGCCGAAGGTGTCGACAACTGGCCCAAGCTGGCCGGGGGCGAAGGCACCCTTGCCGATGAAGACCCGCTGAAGACCGTGGGCAGCTACTGGCCCTATACCTCGACGGTCTGGGACTACGTGCACCGCTCCATGCCCTTCGGCAACGCGCAGTCGCTGTCGGTGGACGATACCTATGCCATCGTCGCCTACATCCTCTATTCGAACGACCTGATCGAGGATGACTTTGAGCTCAACCAGGAGACGCTGCCGCAAGTTACCCTGCCGAATGCGGACGGGTTCATCGTCGATGATCGGGCAGAGACCGAATATTCGATCTGGCGCACCGAACCCTGCATGGAAAACTGCAAGGACAGCGTGGAAATCACCATGCGCGCCACCGTGCTGGACGTGACCCCCGAAGAGGAAACGGTCGAGCCCAAGGCCGATCCCGAGCCGCAGCCCGAGGTGACCGCCTCCGCCGACCCCGCGCCGGAACCCACCGCCACGCCCGATCCGGAGCCAACCCCGGCCGCCGCCCCGGCAGGGGGTGCGCTGGACCCGGAACTGGTCGCCGCGGGTAAAAAGGTCTTTGGCAAGTGCAAGGCCTGCCACCAGATCGGGGAAGGTGCCAAGAATCGCACCGGTCCGCACCTGAACGAGGTTGTCGGGCGCGCGATCGGCGGGATCGACGGCTTCAAGTACTCCAGGACCATGGCCGAGATGGGCGGCGCCTGGGACGAAGAGACCCTCGCAGCCTTCCTCGCCGACCCGCGCGGTACGGTGAAAGGCACCAAGATGGCCTTTGCCGGTCTGAAAAAAGACGCGGATCTGGAGGCGATCATCGCCTATTTGACGTCAGACCCGCAGTAAGCAGATGAAGAGGCTGGTCAAAACAGCCCTCGTCGCACTGGTCCCCCTGATCGGGGGGCCAGTTCTTGCAGAGGAGGAAGCCCGGCTCATCGGCGATGCCGATCGCGGGGCAGAGGTCTTTCGCAAATGCACCGGCTGTCACAACCTCGGCCCGGGTGCTGTCAACCGCGCCGGTCCTCATCTCAACAGCATCTTCGGACGCCGCGCGGGCAGCATCGATGGCTTCGATTATTCCGACGCGATGGACCGCGCCCATGACGATGGGCTGATCTGGGATTACGATCGCCTGGACGCCTATATCGAAAATCCCCGCGCCCTTGTGTCCGGCACGCGCATGTCCTTTCGCGGCATCAAGGACCAACAGGACCGCCACGACGTGCTGGCCTATCTGCGCCAGTTCTCCGCCAGCCCGCAGGACATCCCGGAGGCCGAGCCGACCGCCATCGCGCGCGAGGTCGAACTGCCGCCAGAGATCCTCGCCATCGTCGGTGACGTGGCTTACGGCGAATATCTCGCCTCGGAATGCCTGACCTGTCACAAAAGGGATGGCGCCGATGACGGCATCCCGTCCATCGTGAAATGGCATGAAGAAGACTTCGTCGTCGCCATGCACGCCTACAAGCGCAACCTGCGTCCGCATCCGGTCATGCAGATGATGGCGGGGCGTCTGTCGGACGAGGAAATCGCCGCGCTCGCGGCATATTTTGCCACCATCGACTAGGGAGGGTCAGGTATTCCGCAATTGAGGCAAGCCACCCAAATCGCGAAAGTGACGTTACGGGAACTGACGACCCGTCGCGCAGAGGCTTTTTTATCGCCGACGCGTGGTTTTCAGACCGGGGCTGCACCCCCGGACGATTTGGATGGACCTTATGCGAATGACCTTCGCCTACCGCATTGTCATGTTAGGCGCGATCCTTGCGCTTGCGGCGTCATACGGGCTGTTACCGGCCTGACGACGCGGGCCCGCGCCCCGAAAAGACATTTTCAGACCAACGGACGCTCCGAGGGACACGCTGTTCCCCGGGGCGTTCTACGTTTTGGGGGGGGCACAGCCGGCGTAACCCTCTGAGAAAAACGGGGGCGCCGCGTACAAATACCGTCCAGTAATGAGGAGATGGACATGACATTCAACAGAAGAGCGTTTCTGGGCACCGCCGCGGCGGCGGCCTCGCTTTCGGCACCCATGGTGCAGGCGGCCAGCCACGGCAAGCCGCGCGTTGTGGTGATCGGCGGCGGGGCAGGGGGCGCAACCGCCGCCCGCTACATCGCCAAGGATTCGAAGGGAGAGATCGACGTCACCCTGATCGAGCCTACGCGCACCTATTACACCTGCTTTTTCTCGAACCTCTACATCGGCGGCTTTCGCACGCTGGAAAGCATCGCCCACAGCTATGCCACGTTGGCATCGGAGTACGGCATTAACGTCGTGCATGATTGGGCCGTGGGCGTGGACCGCGACGCCAGGACCGTGGCGCTGGCCGGTGGTGGCAGCGTTCCCTATGACCGCCTCGTGATCTCGCCGGGGATCAACTTTGTCGAAGGCGCAGTGCCCGGCTGGGATCTCTCGACCCAGACCGCCATGCCGCATGCCTACAAGGCGGGCACGCAGACGGCCCTGCTAAAGGCTCAGATCGAATCCATGCCAGAGGGCGGCACCTATGTCATGGTCGCGCCCCCGAACCCTTACCGCTGCCCGCCCGGCCCATATGAGCGGATTTCGATGGTCGCCCATGTGCTGAAGGAAAAGAACCCGACCGCCAAGATCATCATCGCCGACCCGAAAGAGAAATTCTCCAAGCAGGGACTCTTCGAAGAAGGCTGGCAAAAGCATTACGGTGGCATGATCGAACGTCTGGGACCGGAATTTGGCGGCGGCAACGTCTCGGTCAATGCGGACACGATGGAGGTCGATATCGACGGCGAAATCGTCAAGGCCGATGTCTGCAACGTCATTCCGGCGCAAAAGGCGGGCATGATCTGTGCCGCGGCGGGTCTGACCGATGGCAACTGGGCCCCGGTCGACGGCCATACCATGGTGTCGCGCATGGATGAGAACATCCACATCCTCGGCGACGCCACCAATCAGGGGGACATGCCGAAATCCGGCTTTTCCGCCAACAGCCAGGCCAAGGTTGCGGCCATGGCTGTGCGCGGCGCATTGACCGGCAGCCGCATTTTCCCGGCCAAGTACTCCAACACCTGCTGGTCGCTGATCGCCACCGACGACGGCGTCAAGGTCGGCGCGGCCTATGAAGCGACGGATGAAAAGATCGCATCGGTCTCCAGTTTCGTCAGCCAGACGGGAGAGGACGCCGCCATGCGCAAGGCCACCTATGAGGAAAGCATAGGTTGGTACTCTGGCATCACCGCCGACATGTTCGGCTGAACCGGACGCCTTGGCGTTCACACGACGAAAGGGAGATTGACATGATACGCACTGTATTGGCCGCCGGGGCCGTTGCCCTGGCACCTTTGGCGGCGCTCGCCGATGATGGCGTTACGACCTATGCCTTCGATGGGACGTTCGAGGATGCGACCTTTGCCGTTGAAAGCGCGATCGTCGGGCAGGGGCTGGTGATCGACTACGTCAGCCATGTGGGCGACATGCTGAACCGCACGGGCGAAGATGTGGGAAGCGACGTCAAGATCTACGACGCCGCCGACATCTTCATCTTCTGCTCGGCCGTGGTGTCGCGCAGCGTGATGGAGGCCGATCCCATGAACATCGCGCATTGCCCCTATGGCATCTTCGTCACTGACAAGGCGGGGGAGGTTGCCGTGGGATTCCGCAACCTGCCCGATGGCCCGATGCAGGACGTGCAAAGCCTGCTGGACGGCATCGCCCGCGAGGCTGTGGGTGACTGAAAATTAGACGGCCCAGTAAATGCCGGCTCCGGGGATGTCTCCGGGGCCGGCACCCGCGCGGCGCTTCGCCGCCCTTCCTGACGTGGGCGCTTGACGCGCCTTGAAATAGCGCCCTTCCTGCGCCCATGCCCCACGGTCGTCATCACCATCACCACCAAGTCGATCCCGATGCCGGGGACGCCCGCATGGCTGCCGCCGTCGGCGTCAATCTTCTGCTGACAGTCGCACAGGTGGCGGGCGGTATCCTGTCGGGATCGCTCGCCATGATCGCCGACGCGCTGCACAACTTTTCCGACGCCGCCAGCCTGATCATCGCCGCCTGGGCGCGCCGCATCGCGCGCCGTCCGGCGGATTCGGACATGACATTCGGCTACGGCCGGGCAGAGGTGGTGGCCGCGTTGATCAACCTGACCACGCTGATCGTCATTGGCCTGTATCTTGCCTATGAGGCGGTGATGCGCTTCCTGCAGCCGCAGGAGGTCATCGGCTGGCTGGTGATCGTCATCGCGACGGTGGCCCTTGTGATCGACCTCGTGACCGCCGCGCTGACCTATCGGATGGCGCAGGACAGCGTGAACATCCGCGCGGCCTTTCTGCACAACCTCGCCGATGCGATGGGGTCAGTCGCGGTGATCGTCGCGGGCGGGCTGATCTGGGCCTTTGGCTGGTTCTGGGTGGACCCGGCGATCACGCTCCTGATCGCGGGGTACATCCTGTGGATGGCTTGGTCCGAAATCGGCGGCGTGATCCGTATTCTCATGCTGGGCAGCCCGCCGCGCATGGTCCCCGAAAATGTGCTGCGCACCGCCGAGTCGGTTGAGGGCGTCGAGGGGCTGCACCACGCGCACGTGTGGCAGGTGGACGAACATGCCGCCGCCCTGCAGGCGCATCTGGTGATTGCATCGGGTGAATGGCATCGGGCCGATGCCATCAAGGACAGCGTCAAGATCCGCCTGAAAGAGGCCCATGGTCTGACCCATGTAACGCTCGAAATGGAATGCGCGGCGCATGTCTGCACCGACGCGCGCCGGATTGGCTGACAACACCCGACGTCAGGCGAGGCTCATCCCACGCATGTCACCCTGCAGCTTTGGGATCCGCTTTTGAACTTGAAAATCCCGGCTGCCGCATGCGGCCATGCCCGCGCACAGGGCGTCACCACCTGTTCGGCGCCTCCAGCGCTGTGGAGCGGTCAGGTCGAAAGCCAAAATTGCCCATCTTGCACAACTAATCCGAACCGCCGCGGGGCCAAGCCCGTCCGCCGCACAACCTGCGCAATTCTTCGCCGCCCCTTGCAGCCCCCCAAGGGCGATACTAAGACTCAGGTAACTTCTCGGCGTTACGAACAATTGACGACACTTCAGCAGGCAGGCAAGCATGAACGACCCAATCGAGACATACATGAACCTCGTTCCCATGGTGGTCGAACAGACCTCTCGGGGCGAACGCGCATATGACATCTTTTCGCGGCTGCTGAAGGAACGGATCATTTTCGTGAACGGCCCGGTGCATGACGGCATGTCCACGCTCGTCGTGGCGCAGCTGCTGCACCTTGAGGCGGAAAACCCGTCCAAGGAAATCTCCATGTATATCAACAGCCCCGGCGGTGTCGTGACCTCGGGTCTGTCGATCTACGACACGATGCAGTACATCAAACCCAAGGTCTCGACCCTCGTGATCGGGCAGGCGGCCTCGATGGGCTCTCTGCTCCTGACCGCCGGTGCGCCGGGCATGCGCTACTCGCTGCCCAACAGCCGCATCATGGTTCACCAGCCCTCCGGCGGTTATCAGGGTCAGGCGACGGATATCATGATTCACGCCGAAGAGACGCTGAAACTGAAAAGACGGTTGAACGAAATCTACGTGAAACACACCGGCCAGACCTACGAAAACGTCGAAGCCGCGCTGGAACGTGATAATTTCATGGATGCGGAAAAGGCCAAGGAATGGGGCCTGATCGATGAGATTGTGACCTCTCGCGTCTCCGGCGACGAAAAGGGCGACGCGTAATTCATCAGCCCTGCGCCATAGCCGGCGCAGGGCCAATTTTCGGATTGTCGCGTCCCGTGACGTGGCCTAAGCTGTCCGAACACTGGCGATCGGCGGCATTGGTGGGTGCAGGACTGGCCGCCGGCGAAGCAGGAAACCGGGACCGAGCCCGGGAAAGGTGCGACTGATGGCAACGAATTCAGGCGGCGATAGCAAGAACACGCTCTACTGCAGTTTCTGCGGCAAGAGCCAGCACGAGGTGCGCAAGCTGATCGCTGGCCCCACGGTGTTCATCTGTGACGAGTGTGTTGAACTCTGCATGGATATCATCCGTGAGGAAACCAAGGGCGCGGGGCTCAAGGCCTCTGACGGGGTGCCCACCCCGCGCGAAATATGTGAGGTGCTCGACGATTACGTGATTGGTCAGGCAACGGCCAAGCGCGTGCTCTCTGTCGCGGTGCACAACCACTACAAGCGGTTGAACCACGCGCAGAAATCGTCGGATATCGAACTGGCGAAATCCAACATCCTGCTGATCGGCCCCACCGGTTGCGGCAAGACGCTGCTGGCGCAGACGCTGGCGCGCATCCTCGATGTGCCCTTTACCATGGCGGATGCGACCACGCTGACAGAGGCCGGCTATGTCGGTGAGGATGTGGAAAACATCATTCTCAAGCTGTTGCAGGCCAGCGAATACAACGTCGAACGCGCGCAGCGCGGCATCGTCTACATCGACGAGGTCGACAAGATCACGCGCAAGTCTGAAAACCCTTCGATCACCCGCGACGTGTCGGGTGAGGGTGTGCAGCAGGCCCTGCTCAAGCTGATGGAAGGCACCGTTGCCTCCGTTCCGCCGCAGGGCGGGCGCAAGCATCCGCAGCAGGAATTCCTGCAGGTGGACACGACAAACATCCTGTTCATCTGCGGCGGCGCCTTCGCCGGTCTCGACCGCATCATCAAGCAGCGTGGCAAGGGCTCTGCCATGGGCTTCGGTGCGGACGTGCGCGATGACAGCGAACAGGGCGTTGGCGAAACCTTCAAGGAGCTCGAGCCCGAGGATCTGCTGAAATTCGGCCTGATCCCGGAATTTGTCGGTCGTCTGCCGGTCATCGCCACGCTTGAGGATCTGGATGAGGACGCGCTTGTCACCATCCTGACCCAGCCCAAGAACGCGCTGGTCAAGCAGTACCAGCGCCTCTTCGAGATGGAAGACACCAAGCTCGACTTCACCGAAGACGCGCTCTCGGCCATCGCGAAAAAGGCCATTGAACGCAAAACCGGCGCACGCGGCCTGCGTTCCATCCTCGAAGGCATCCTTCTGGACACCATGTTCGAACTGCCGGGCATGGAGGACGTGACAGAGGTGGTGGTGAACGACGAGGCCGTCAACTCGGACGCCAAGCCGCTGATGATCTACGCCGAACCCAAGAAAGAGGGCGCCTCGGCGGGCTGAGATCGAAACAAAAACAATTGCGTAGGGCGGGGTTTACCCCGCCTTTCCTTTGTCTGGAGCACAGGACATGACCATCACCCGCATCTCTTCCGGCAGCCCCTTCGAGGAAAAGATCGGCTATTGCCGCGCCGTCGTCGCGGGCGGCTTTGTCCATGTGGCCGGCACCGTGGGGCAGGGCGATACAGTGCAGGACCAATGCCGCGCCGCGCTCGACACCATTTCTGCGGCGCTGGAAAAGGCGGGCAGCAGTCTCAGTGACGCGGTGCGCGTGACCTATTACCTGCCGGACCGGCGCGAATTCGAACCCTGCTGGCCAATCCTGCACGCGGCCTTCGGGGACAATCCGCCCGCCGCGACGATGGTGGAATGCGGATTGATCGATCCGAAATACCGCATCGAAATCGAACTGACCACGCTCGCCCGCTAAACGACTGGTGGCGCGGCTTCTTTGGGCTGAAAATACCTCGGGGGAGTCCCGCAGGGACGGGGGCAGCGCCCCCTGCTCGGCCGCCATTTGCGCGTGTGTTCCCAAGAGTTGGAGCATCCGCCAACGGTCGAAACTCCTGCCCAAAGCAGGTGCATTTCACAGAGGTTTAATGGGAGAGAGCAGAAGGAAGTTTCTCTTTCCGCTCGGCAATAAAACCGTCACCGTCCCTTGATCTCGACCGAGTAACTCCGCCGCGCGCCGCTGGGGGGCCGAGGGAAGGGGGCGGCGTTGCGGACGACTTGCACAGCGCCCCGATCAAGAGCAGACGACCCCGAACTGCCCGACAGTGAAACCGACACCAGTCCGCCGTTCGCTCCGATCGTGAAAGAGACCACCGCCTTCCCCCGTGCGTTCACATTGGGGCGGCGCGCGCGCGACAGCTTGCGCATGACGACACCGGGATAGTTGCTGGCCGCTGCGTTTCCCGAAGCGGCCTTTCGACCCTCGGTGCCTCTGGTCGCGCTTTTTGACAGGACGCTGCCGGTCGGCGCGCCCGCCCGCGCGTTTCGGTTGGCACCGCCGCTCGCCACCGCCACGGGTTTCGCTTTCGCCTTTGGCCTGGGCTTCGCAGCAGGCTTGTTCGCGGCATCGAACTCCGGCGTTCGCATCCGGGGGCGCAAGGACCGCGTAACCGCTGCATGAACCGGCGCTTGGCCGGTCAGCCGTTCGGTCGTTTCCGGCGCGGCGCTTGCTGGTTCTGCCGGTGCAGGCATCGCCGTTTTGCCGGGAGTTGAAGGCTCCAGCATTTTGGATCGATCCGAAACGCTCGCCGACGGCAAGATCTCCAGCGAAACCGGGGACCTAAGCGATGCATAGACCGCTGCTTTCTCGGCCTGTTCTGGCAATATTGTGGCCTGCAGCCGCAAACCGGTCTCTGGCGTGAGCAGCGCCAAGGGACGGGCCGCGAAATCCGCGCCTATGGACTGGCGGGGGGCAAGAATGGACACCTCTGGGGCGGTGAGGGGTACAGTCCGGTCCGGCTTGTCGGCCACATCTCGGACCTGCTCCGGTTCGACGTGGTCGGGCTCTGCCATTTTGGCGATGTCCGTCGTCGCGTCCGCATCCGTCTTGTCCGAATCCGCCCTCTCAACCGCGTCCCGCGCAGGAACCGGGGCCGCTTTTTCCGGCTCCGCCGTTTCAGTCGTGTCCTCACTCCGTTCAGGTGTGATCCGCCCGGCGGACATATCGGCGAAAGACGTGCCCAGTCGCACCTCCGCGCCGCCAGAGGCGCCTTCGATCTGGGGGGGGGCGGGTTTCGACAGGGTCAGGGCAATGGCCCCATGCGCAACAAGCGCCATCGACAACGTACCGACCTTAACCATCCGGGATGAAACGATCATTGCAGGGCCTTTTCAGTGACGACAAAAACCTTTTCGGCCCCGCCCTCTCTCAGAGTTCGACCGATCCGGACCAGATCTGCGGCCCTCAGGTCCCTGTCAGGAACGATGCGCACCCATGCCCGCGCCTCTGCCGGCAGTTGGGCAAGAAAGGCCGCGACCGAGGCCTGCGGCTCACCGCGCCAGATCATGCGACCGTTTTCATGCACCACAAGCGCATCCGCAGGGGCGGTCCCCTCAAGCTGCGCGGTGCGAACCAGTTTCAGCCCCTTGTCCAAGGGGCGCGCAAGGGTTCCGGCGACAAGGAAAAAGATCAGCATCAGGAAAACGATGTTGATCAGGGCAATGGTGGGTTCCTTGTCCGGTTTCGACCGGTCGACGCGTTTCATCCCGCCTCCAATACAGTGATGCTCAGCCCCTGAATGGCCCGGACCGTGACCAGCAGGTCGGTCAGCCGTTGCGCGGTCACGTCTTCCTGCAGCGCCACGATGACCGGCAGCGCGCCGCTGCCAGCTGGCCTGTGCTCCCCAAGGGCGCGGGGCAGGCCGGTCAGTTCGTGCGGCGTGCCGTTCAGGGTCAACCCGGTCTCTTCGAGGCGCAGAAAGACCGGCGGGCTGGCAGGAAAGGCACCCGTGCCCGCGCCGCCCGCCGTCAGTTCCACCTCGGCGAATTTCGTAAAAGTCGATGAGAGCATGAAAAACAGAAGAAGGAGAAAAATCACGTCGATGAGCGAGGTCATCGACAGCCTGCGCCGTCGTTTGTGCCTACGCATGGACCGGCGTGCCTACGGAATGTCCCGCCCTCTGGCCATGTCCCGAGGGCGCAAGGACGGTGCGCAGCGCCTTTTGCGCCAGCACCCGCTCGGCGTCCATCCGGCCTTCGAACCAGCTCAGGATCAGGGCCGTGGGCATGGCCACCGCAAGCCCCACCGCCGTGGTCAGCAGGGCCACCCAGATGCCGCCCGCCAGAACAGAGGGATCAACCTGCGCACCGGCATCCTGCAGCGCCTGAAAGGCCGAAATCATGCCAAGCACGGTGCCGAATAGACCCAGCAGGGGCGCCAGCTGCGCGACGGAATCCAGCAGCCTCAGCCCGGTTTCCAGACGCGCAAAGCGCGCTTCCGCCTCGGCCTCCAGCCGCTCGGGATCGGTCTGTCCGTCGATGGCCATGGCGACCACGGGGCGCAGATAGCTTCGCGATGCGTCCAGATGCCTGCGGGCGGCGCTGCGGTCGCCCATGTCCAAGGCCTCGACAGCGTCGCGCAGGGCCTTGTGCCGCCCGACACCCGCCGCCGTGAATTGCCACAGCTTGTACAGGATGACCGCCAGAACGAGGACGGAGATCGCGCCCAGCAGAATGACCACCGGACCGCCCAGTTCATAGACACGCTGGACGGCATCCTGAAGCGTGCCGATCATCCGATGATCTCCACCTCTGTGCGGCTGCGCAGTTCCAGCCCCTTGGTGCAGGCGCTCTCGACAAGGGCCTCGCCGCTACAGGTCTCCGCCCCGTTGATCAGCACACGGCTCAGGCTCTGGCAGGACAGGCCGGAGATCACGAATTGGCGCACGCGCGGGCGCGCTGCTGGCAGTTCGCCAAAATCGAACAATGTCATCCGGTTCACGCGCCCATCGCCATCAAACAGGACGGCTTCGAACACGGCCTGAGAAATGTCCGTCGCATGGCCGTTCTGGATGATGAAACTCATCCGACAGGCATCGTCGACGGGTTCCAGCGCGTTGAGTTCTATGGAAACATTCGTTCCCTGCACCTCTTGTGCCTGAACGGCCCCAACAGCCACCGCGATGGCAAGACAGGTTGAAATCAGGGTCTTTGGGAATGCGCACATGGCACCAGCCTCCGATAGTCCGAATCGTTCAATGGCTGGGGACATGGCCCTTGCTGATGGATGGCAACTACCACGCGGCAGACCGGCCCTCAATACCTGATTAAATCAATAAACCATTTGGGCGCGCCGTTTCGCAGATGTGAAAGACCGCTGCGGCAGCCCGAACCGCATGGATGCGTTCAGCATCAAAACCAGCCGCCCATCTCCTTCTGGCGTCCTGGCCGGCGAAACAGCGCGCGTCATCAGTTGGATGTCAGCGACGCACAGGGGTCGTCACGCTCCGTTTCCGGGACGATGCGGATTTCGTCGAAAGGCGTGTCGGTCGGCGCTTTGACAAAGGCGATGGCGTGGGTCGTCACCTTGGGTGCCACCCGCGCGATTTGCGCCGGGATGCCCCAATCGGTGCGCGCGTGGCCGTTTCCCGCGACGATTGCGATCAGCGGCCCGAAGGTTTCCAAGGCCTCCAGCGCCGCGCGGGCAAAGACCGCGTCGCGGTAGCGCTGCACGTCGACCATACCCGCCATCATTTCGATCGGCATCGCCTGGCAATGGGCCTCGAATTGCAGGGTCTCGCGGAGGTCCTGTTGATCCGCTGACAAAGCCACGTCCAGTCCGTACAGCGGCGCATCCGGGCCGAACAAACCGGCGGGGCCATCGGAATAGACCGACCAGATGGTATCGCGCGGCGCGGCGGCACCGATGATCCGGGCCGCGCCCAAGGCGTCAAAGATCGGCGCATAGATCGGGAAATCCCGCCAGCCGCTGGCTGTCCAGGCCTCTTCGATCCGGCTTCGGTCCGCGTCCGCTTTCTGCGCCTCCTCATGGGTCAGCATTTCGAAAACCACTGCGGTGGGTTGCAGATCCGCCAGCGCGGCTGCCTGTCCCAGATGGGCGTCGGGATTGTCATGCACCTCGCCCAGGATGACGATGTCGGGCCCGACATCGGCCAGGGCGGACCCGGCCAGACAGATGATCAGGGCGGCAAGGCGCATGTCAGTCCTCCTCATGCGGACGCTGCGTGTGGCAGGATGTAGGGAATGCCGTTGAGCGGCGGGGCAGAGACCCGCAGCGTGCAGCGATAGGCCCGCGAAAGCGTGTCGTCGGTCAGCACCTCTTCCGGCGTGCCAAAGGCCAGCCGCTGACCTTCGGCCAGCACGGCCACCCGGTCGGCATACAGCGCGGTCAGGTTGAGGTCATGCATCACGGCCACGACGCCCCCGCCTGCCTTGGCAAAGTCGCGCGCGATTTCCATCACCTGCAACTGGTGCGCAATGTCGAGGCTGGACACAGGTTCATCCAATAGCAGCCAGCGCGGCTCACCGTTTTCCACCGGCGCCCAGACCTGCGCCAGAACCCGCGCCAGCATGACACGCTGCGCCTCGCCGCCCGACAGGTCCTGATAGAACCGGTCTGCGTAACGCGCCATTCCCACCCGCGCCAGCGCCTGCAAGGGGACCTCTGGCCGGTCCCCGGCGGTCCCGGATTGCAGCCCGATCCGAACCACTTCGAGCACGGTAAAGGGAAAGGCAAGGCGCGAAGATTGCGTCAGCACAGCGCGCAGCGCCGCAAGCGCCCAGGGTGGTTGATCGGCCACGGGAACACCGTTCAGGCGCACTTGGCCGTCATGCGGAACGGTGCCGTCGATGGCGCCCAGAAGGGTCGATTTCCCGGACCCGTTGGGACCGACGATGGCGGTCAGCTCGCCGGCCCGGGCCTGCAGGCTGACACCCCGCAGGGCCTCGTGCCGGCCATAGCGGACGCGGATGTTTTCGGCTTCAAGTGTCACAGATCGACAAGCCCCCGTCGTTGCAAGAGAATCCATAGGAATACCGGCGCGCCCAGCACGGCGGTGACAATGCCGATGGGCAGTTCCGCCGGGGCAATGATCACGCGGGCAATCACGTCCGCAAGGATCAGCAGGCTCGCCCCCAGTAGCGCAGAGTTCAGCAGCAGCGTCCGGTGATCCGGCCCGGACCAGAGACGCAGCAGATGCGGCACGACGATCCCGATGAAACCGATGCCGCCCGAAACGGCAACCGCCGCCCCCGCCGCCCCCGCGACGGCCAGAACGGCAACGTTCTTCATCCGCTGGACGTTGATGCCGATATGCGCGGCCGTGGCTTCACCCAGCGCCAATCCATTCAACCCGCGCCCCAGCACCAGCGCGGTGCCAATCGCCAACAGGATCAGCGGCCCCGCCGACAGGACCTTGGCCCAGCTTGCGCCTGCCAGCGAGCCCATGCCCCAGAATGTCAGGTCGCGCAGCTGCCGGTCATCCGCGATGTAGACAAGGATCCCCGACAGCGCACCGGACAGCGCCCCAAGGGCGATACCGGCCAGCAGCATGGTCGCGACCGATGTTCTGCCGTGGCGGGTCGACACGCGATACAGCAGTACGGCTGTCCCCCATCCGCCAAGGAAAGCGGCAAAAGGCGTCAGTTGATTGCCCGTCAGGTTCTGAACCCAGTCTGGCAGCATCCCACCCAGAACGATGGCAAGGATCGCGCCAAGCCCCGCCCCGGCGCCAACGCCGACAATGCCCGGATCGGCAAGCGGATTGCGAAACAGCCCCTGCATGGTCGCCCCGGACACGGCCAGCGCCGCCCCGACCAGAATGCCCATGACCAGCCGGGGCAGGCGGATGTCGAACAGGACGACCTGTTCGATCTGGCTCAACTCCTGCCCCGCAACCAGCTTGCCGATCAACGTGGTCAGCGTCACATCCGACGCGCCGCCCTGCAGGCTGGCCAAGGCGCAGAGCAGCAGGAACCCGGCCAGCACCCCATGCAGGACACGGGCGCGCGTCAGACGGTCGCGCCCCGGCGACAGGTTTTCGGAAACCGTAACCATCGGGTCAGCCCGCCTCGCCGTAAAGGGCTGCATTGAGCGTCTCGACCGCCTCCGCCGTCCGAGGGCCAAAGCCCAGCATCAACAATCCGTCCAGCCTGACGATGGACCGGGTCGCTGCGGCCGGGGTCAGCCGGATCGCGGGCATCTCGAACAGGTCCGCATCGGTGCCACCACGGGTCATCATCAGGATGACGTCGGGCGCGGCCAGCCCCACCGCCTCGTCGCTCAATTGCTTGTACCCTTCAAAGGCGTCGATGGCGTTGACGCCCCCGGCCATGCGAATGATCGCATCCGCCGCCGTTCCCGTGCCGGATGCGTTGATCTTGCCGCCTTGGGTTGACAGGACAAACAGCACGCGCTTGCGGTTTTCGGGGGCAACATCAGCGCGCTTCCGGGCGAGGTCCAACGCGGCCCCGACTTCGGCGGCCAGCGTCTCGGCCCGTTCCGGGACGCCAAGCGCGTCGCCGACAATCTCGATCTTGCGAAGGATGCCTTCGGCACCGAAGGCGTCGGGAACCTCGACAAAGGTGACACCCGCCGCGCGGATCACATCCAGCGCTTCGGGCGGGCCTGCCCCTTCTTCCGACAGGATCAGAGCAGGGCCGACCGACAGCACGCCTTCGGGCGAAAGCGCGCGCATGTACCCCACATCCGGCAGGGCGTTCACCTCCGGCGGATAGGTCGAGGTCGTGTCGCGGGCCAGGAGCCGATGTTGCTGACCCAGTGCCACGACGATTTCGGTCACCGATCCGCCGATCGAAAGGATGTCCGCGGCGGCATCCGGCAGGTCCGTCTGCTGGGCCGATACGGCACAGGCCGCAAGAGCGCCGAACACGGCGGTCGAAAGCCTGCCGCACAGGGCGATGCTACGGTTTCGCAGGCGACGGGTCATGCGGTGACCTCTTCAAGTGCGGGCAGGGCCTCGACGATCCGGCCCCATGCGGGGCGCGAGTCGCGGCCTGCCTTGCCGACGCCAAAGACCTGAAAGATGATCCCGCCCTCGGCGTCAAAGGCTTCGACAGAGACCGCCGGGCCACGCTGTGTCGGCTTTTCCACCGCCCAGACCTCGGCCACCTTGTCCAGACGCAGGTGCAGGTTGAACCCCGGGTCCATCACGTTTTGCCAAGGCCCCATCGGGCGCAGCGTTTGGACCGGGCCGGAATGGATCTGGATGCAGCCGCGGTTTCCCACAAAGATCATGACCTCGATCCCGCTCTCCTGCACCGCTTGCAGCATGGCATTGGCGGCTTCGGGCTTGAGCGCGCGGACAAACGGCGCCCCGGCGATGCGATAGGCCCCAAGGCGGTTCATCCTGAGCTTGGCGCAAAGCCGCAGGAATTGGTGCGTGTCGGTCAGACGCGACCATTCCTCGCGCAGGACATCGCGCTTGTCGGTGCGCGGTTTGGGCGGCTCTGTGGGGGTGCGTTCCGCTACCGTCTGACCCTGCGACTGATCTTCTAGCGCCAGGTCGCCCACAACCTGCGCCCATGCGTCATGGTTCGACGCGTCGCGCAGGTGGATCTTGTGAATCGCATCGCCAGCCGCATCAAAAACCTGCAACGAACGGCGCGGTGCCACCCCCGCGTCGCCCGCAACCTCTACCGCGTAGGAATGAACCCAATGCGAGGGAAAGATTCGCAGGTCGATCTCTTCGTTCAGCACCATCGAGGCATGTTGGCCGGAGTGATAGTTGGCGTAGCGGCCCACTTTCTCATGCACGCAGCCCTCGACCCGGGTCAGGGCCATGACCTCTCCCAGCCCTTCGGCGGCGGACATGATCCCGTCCGGATGCGCGGCGATGCGCGTCACGCCCTGACCCACGCGGGCGGCGATCAACTGCGCTTCGGAAATGCCAAGTTGTACGGCAAGGTCGCGGGCGCGGGCCTTCGGGTTGTCCGCTTGTGCTGCGCGAATCTCTTCGGGTGACGGTGCTGTGTGCTGGGTCATTGGGCGTCCTCAGATCATTGGGATAATCCGATGGCTTCGCCCGTTTCTGGCCGCGCGTGGCTCTCGATAGTTACTTGACTATTTTAGTCTGATTATTGTAACGCTGCAAGCCGTCGCGATAAGTTTTATCGCTCTGGCAACAATTTGCCTGCGCCAGCCCTTCGCAAGCCACGGCCAAAACACACCCACACGAAGGACAGCGTAAATGCTCACCAACCTATTGCGCGGGACCACCGCGCTTGTCTGCCTGTCGCTGGCAATGCCCGCGGCGGCGCAGGATACTTCCGGATTCCTAGGCACCTTGATCCTGACCGGCGGCAAAAGAGACCTCAGTTTCGGCACGGCGCTGTCGCGCACCGTGGTCGACGAAGAGGAAATCCAGGACCGGCAGGCCAGCACCGTCGCGCAACTCATCGACTCGGTGCCCGGTGTGACCCTTGTCAACGGCACGACGCCGCAAGGGTCCGGCATCAACATTCGCGGTTTCGGCGCGAACACGACCTATGGCTCGGACCAGAAAATCGCCGTTCTGGTGGATGGCGCGGCTGTCGGGTCAGAGGAACTCTACCGCATTGGCACCCAGCTTTTCACCGATCCCCTGCTTTACAAACAGGCCGAGGTTCTGCGCGGCACCATCGGCAGCTTTGCCTACGGGTCCGGGATCGTCGGCGGTGTGGTCAAGCTGGAAACCAAGGACGCCGGGGACTTTACCGGCGGCGAACTGGGCTTCGGAGGGGCGCAAACCTTTGAATTCAGCTCGAACGGCGGCGGCAAGGTCAGTTCCACCACCCTGGCCTGGCAACCCGCGCAGGGCGCGGAATTCCTGCTGAACTACACCATCCGCGATCAGGGTGACCTGACCGACGGCGACGGCCATACCATCGGCAACAGCGCCTTCCGCACACCGTCGGGGCTGGCAAAGGCCAAGTTCACCTTTGGCGAGGATGACGCGCACGAGCTGACCTTCAGCTATTCCCGGACCGTCGCCGATGACAAGGACGTCCCCTATGACCAGTTCGCCACCACCGGCGGAAACTTCGGCAATGTCGATCGTCTGACCGACACGCGGGCTGCGGTTCTGGATTACCGCTACAACCCGGTCAGCGATTTCGTCGATCTGCGGGTGAACCTCTCCTATGCCGATCAGAAGATCGAATACGATTACGTTCCCGGGTCTTCCCCGCTCGAAGGCACGCCGACCTTTGGCTTCCTCTCCGGGACGGTCAACGCGGATCAGCGCTACCAGACGACCAAGCTGACATTCTCCAACCGGGCGCTGTTCGGCTCGGACATGGTGGGGCATGATCTTCTGGCCGGGGTCGAGTTGATCCGCAAGGAACGCAAGGACAACGCCGCGGCCAGCGCCCCGGGCGGGACCGATCGGCGCTTTGCGCTGTTCCTTGTCGATGAGATCACCATGGGCGCCGTCACCGTGACGCCCGCGCTGCGCTATGAGACTTCAAAGGTCGACAGCGCGACCAGCTTTGGAACCTTCAGGAATGACGCCCTGATGGGGGGGCTGGCGCTGGCCTATGATTTTGGCAACGGCCTCTCTGTCTTTGGCAGCGCCGCCTACACCGAAGGGCTGCCGATCATCGACGATCTGGGCGCATCCGCGGCCTCCATCGCCCGGATGAAGACCTCGGAAAAATCGCACACCTTCGAACTGGGCGCAGAGTATACCGGCGCGGACGTCTTTGCCGCGGGCGACAGTTTCACCATTCGGGGCAACGCCTACGCCACCACGATCTGGGATATCACCAGCTACACCGCTGCCGGGTTCACCTCGACCAATCTGGAACGGATCGAAACCCGTGGTTTCGAACTCGAAGCCTCCTACGGGCACGAGACGGGTATCTACGTCGATGTGGCCTGGCATATAGGGTCGGGGGAAGAGTTCGCACCGGGGGCAGGCGGGACCGTCTGGCGCAACACGGCTGCGGATCGCTTGCAACTGACGCTTGGCAAGAAATGGGACGATGCGCTGGATCTCAGCTGGGAGATGGTGCATTCCGCCGACCGGCGCGATGCGCTTGGGGCCGATCTGCTCGTCGCAACCGTCCACAATCTGCGCGCCACGTGGCGGCCGGACCAGACAGGCTGGCTGGACGAAACAGAGGTCCGCTTCGGGATCGAGAACGTGCTTGACCTCGACTACGTGGGCCACTTGTCCTCGTCAGAGCGCAAGGCGCCGGGCCGGACGTTCAAGGTAAGCCTGACCAAGTCATTCTGAGCCACCAAAACGCGCGCGTATAGCCATGTCCGCACATGGCTATACGCCCAATCGTGCCCCCAAGCGATCTAGCCGCCCGTGGAATACCGCTCTTCCATCTCGTCATAGTGCGCCTTGTTCACCGCGCCCTGACGCACCGCAAAGCTGGCCACCGGGCCGCTTTCGTCCATCCGCTGATCGGTCTTCAGCATCGACAGTGCGTCATGCATCCCCTTCAGCGCACCCTGCAACGCCACGTTGGCATATAGCACAAGGCCAAACCCCATCGCGTCCAGATCGGCAAAGTCGATGATCGGGGTGCGGCCGCCGACCACAAGGTTGATCAGCTGCGGCGTGCCCTTGAGGCGTTCGGGAATGGCGCGGATATCATCCATGTCGGTAGGGGCCTCGACAAAGGTGATGTCGGCACCGTCCTCGATAAAGGCCTCGGCCCGTTCAATGGCCGCGTCGAACCCTTGCGTCGCGCAGGCATCGGTGCGCGCGACAATCAGGAAATTGGGATCCTGCCGCGCATCTGCCGCGGCCTTGATGCGGCTGCGCGCCTCTGCCAGATCAACCACATCCTTGCCCGAGAAATGCCCGCAGCGTTTCGGGTTCACCTGATCCTCAAGCTGGATGGCGCTGGCCCCGGCGCGTTCCAGCGTGCGCACGGTGTGATGCACGTTCAGCGCATTGCCGAAACCTGTATCGGCATCCACCACGATGGGCAGATCGGTCGTGTTTCGGATCGTCGCGGTATGCTGGGCGATCTCGGGAAGCGAGATAAAGCCAAGGTCAGGCATCCCCAGATAGGTGTTGGTCAGACCCGCGCCGGAAATATATAGCGCCTCAAATCCCAATTGGTCGATCACCCGCGCCGCCAGCGCGTTGGCCGCACCGGGCATCAGGACCGCGCCACCTGTGTTCAGCCGTTCACGGAATGCCTTGTTGATCTCGTGAGTCATCATGGGAACGGTCTCCTGAACTGGTGGAATATCGGGTTTGACTAACGGCAGGGGCGGAATGCGTCCAGCATGGCCGCTCGGCGTTCTATCTGACGAAATCAGGCGTTATCCGGCTGACAGGGACCGGGCCAGGCTTTCCAGCAGGGGAATCGCCTTGGCCCGCGCGGTATCGTCGAAACGGCTGGCCAGACCAGAGACGGTCAGCGCGCCGGTCAGCTTGCCATTTGCATCGAACACCGGCGTCGAAATGGAAGAGATATTGGGGTTGGTCTGGCCCACTGAATTGGCGGTGCCGTTCTGGTTCAACTGCCCGATTTCCCCGATACCCTCGCCCGAAAAATACCGCAGCACCAATCCGGACGCCCCGGTCGACAGTTTCAACCGCATCCCTTCCTCAACGTGAAAGCGCAACAGGTTGGGGGAGTTTTCCCTGTATAAACAAACTCTTTCATTGCCCGCCCGCACGTAGAACGACGCGGTCTCTCCGGTTGCTTCGGCAAGGATCTTCAGCGACGGCGCCACATGCTCGCGCTTGGTAAAGTCCCGGCGAAAGATCAGGGCCAGCCGCCAGACGCTGGGACCTACGCTGAAAACGCCCTCCTTGTCGCGCTGGATAAAGCCGAAGATCGTCATCGAATTGGTCAGCCGCAGGATGGTGCTTTTGTGCAGGCCGGTCTCCTCGGCAAGCTCCGCCAGCGTCATGGCCGGTTTCTGCGCCGAAAAGGCGCTGAGGATCGCCATTGCGCGTTCTACGGACTCGGTGCGATTGGCGGCCATGTGCATTCTGTCAGGTGAAACGCTGGTCGCGCCAGCTTGCGGCATCGTTCGCGTGCTGTCTAGTTTTTAGTCAATTCAGGAGGCCCGACATGCAATATCTGGACATCGCCAACACGTCGCTGCGCGCGGTTGACTACTGCGGCCTGCTTGGCCCCGGTTATCGCAGCCTGCCTTATTCGCTGCGCGTTCTGGCCGAAAACGCCGCCCGCCATTCCCAAGGGGGCGCGGCAGTTCAGGACGTTCTGGCCCGCAAGGGAGAGGCCGTGCCCTTCCGGCCAGCGCGGCTCTTGTTGCACGACATGCTGGGCATTCCGGCGCTGATCGACATCATGGCGATGCGCAACCTGCTCGAGGATCAGGGCGGCGACCCGTCCAAGGTAGAGATGAGCCTGCCCGTGGATCTGGCGATCGATCATTCCATGTCGATCAACCACTGGGCCGACCGCTTTGCGCTGGACGCGAATATGGAGCGTGAGTTCGAGGTCAACCGCGAACGCTTTGCCTTTCTCAAGGCCTGCGAGACGCGCTTTCCCCGGTTGCGGGTCATCCCGCCCGGCGGCGGCATCTGTCACCAGATCAACCTTGAATACCTCGGCCAGACGGTGCTGCCGTCGAACGAGGATCCCTCCATCCTGATCCCGGATTCCAGCCTTGGCACCGACAGCCACACCCCGATGATCAACGCGCTGGGCATCATGGGCTGGGGCATCGGCGGGCTGGAGGCCGAGGCGCTGCTGTTTGGCGAAACCTCATTGGTCAACGTGCCGCGCGTCATCGGGCTGGAGGTCACGGGAACGCCGTCGGATGACATCACCGCCACCGATATCGCGCTGGTGGTGGCCGAAAAGCTGCGCGCCGTGGGCGTGGTGGATACCTTTGTCGAGCTGTTCGGCTCCGGCTACAGCGCGCTCAGCGTGGCGGACCGCGCGACCATCGCCAACATGGCGCCGGAATATGGCTCGACCATGGTGTTCTGCCCGGTGGACCAGCGCACCATCGGCTATCTGCGTCAGACGGGCAGGGGCGAACACGTGGCCCGGACCGAGGCCTACTGCCGGGCGCAGAACCTCTGGGTCGACGGCGTCGATAGCGCCATCGAATACGAAGAGGTGATCGAGCTGAACCTCAACCGGATCGGCCGCTCGGTTTCCGGCCCCTCGCGGCCCGAACAGCGCATCGACCTCGCCGCCGCCACAGACCGCCTGAGTTTTGACGGCGAAACGGAACGCCGCGTCCCGGTCGCGGGGCAAAGCCACGACATCGGCGATGGCGACGTGATCATCGCCGCGATCACCAGCTGCACCAACACCGCCAACCCACGCAACATGGTGCTGGCCGGCCTGCTGGCGCGCAACGCGGTCGCCAAGGGGCTGACGGTCAAGCCGCATGTCAAAACCTCGCTGGCTCCCGGCTCTCGGGTTGTGGCGAAATACCTGGCCGACAGCGGGCTGCAAACCTCGCTGGATGCGCTGGGATTCGAGGTCGCGGCCTTCTCCTGTTCCACCTGCAACGGCATGTCCGGCCCCCTGCATCCTGCGCATGAGGCGACGATCAAGGAACATGATATCAAGGGCATCGCCGTCCTGTCAGGCAACCGCAACTTCGCGGGCCGCATCCATCCGCTGGCCTCGCGCAACATGATCGCCTCGCCGCCGCTTGTGGTGGCCTATGCGCTGATGGGCACCGTGCTGAACGACATCACGACACAGCCCCTGGGCCATGGCCAGGATGGCAACCCGGTGATGCTGGACGATCTCTGGCCCTCGGCCGAAGAGGTGGCGCAGATCGTCGAGACGCATGTGACCCCAGAGGCATTCCAGAAGAACTACGCCTCCATCGCCAATGTGAACGACCAGTGGAACGCGCTGGAGGTCGGGACCGACAAATACGACTGGGTGCCGTCGACCTATGTTTCCTTCCCGCCCTTCGTGGCGGACATCGACCCGGTCAACACCGGAATCGCGCCGCTCAAAGGTCTGCGCCCGCTGGTCATTCTGGGCGACAGCGTGACCACCGATCACATCTCGCCCTCCGGAATCATCACGCCGGAATCCGAAGCCGGACAATTCCTGCAAGCCAAAGGGGTGGAACCGCGCGATTTCAACTCTTTCGGCACGCGGCGCGGCTGTTCGGATGTGATCATCCGCTCGACCTTTGCCAACTACCGCCTGCGCAATGAGATGACGCCGGACAAAGAGGGCTCTTGGGCGCGGATCGAACCCGAAGGCGAAATAACCACCGTGTTCAAGGCCATCGAAACCTACCAGGACCGCGGGCAAAAGCTGGTGGTGATCGGGGGCAAGGAATACGGCTGCGGCTCGTCCCGCGACACGGCGGCCAAGGCCCCCTGGCTGGCAGGGATCCGCGCGGTGATCGCCGAAAGCTTTGAGCGTATCCACCGCTCGAACCTTGTGAACATGGGCATCGCGCCGCTGTGTTTCCCCGAAGGTGTCACGCGCAAGACGCTGCGCCTCGACGGGACAGAAACCTACGACATCGCCCTTGCGGACGACCTGACCGGCGCGACCCTGACGATCCATCGCAAGGACGGCAGCACCGACACGACGCCACTGGACCTGCGCCTGTATAACGACGGAGAGCGGGCAACCTTTGCCGAAGGCGGGCTGCTGCCCCGCGCCTTCCGCGGCTTTCTGGGAAGGGCAGCATGATGGCACAGCGTCTCAGAGCAGCCTTCTACCGCGGCGGAACCTCCAAGGCCGTGGTGTTCAACGGCGCCGATCTGCCAGCGGACCGCGCCCTGCGCGACCGCATCTTCCTGCACGTTCTGGGCAGCCCGGATCCCTACGGCCGCCAGCTGGACGGCATGGGCGGCGGGCTGTCCTCTCTGTCCAAGGTGGTGATTGTCGAACCCTCGGCCCGGGATGATGCGGATGTGGACTATACCTTTGTCCAGATCTCGGTGAACGAACCCTTGGCCGACTACGGATCGGCCTGCGGAAACATGTCCTCCTGCGTCGGTCCCTTCGCACTCGAAGAGGGCATGGTCACGGTGGCCAACGACGACGAAGAGGCGCTGGTGCGCATCTTCAACACCAATACCAATCAGATCTACCATGCGCGCTTTGCGGTCAGCGGCGGCCTGCCGGTTGAACAGGGCGATTTCGCCATCGCCGGTGTGTCGGGCACCGGGTCGCGGGTGACGCTGGATTTCCTGTTCCCCGGTGGGGCGGCCACGGGGCAGCTCTTGCCCGGCGGCCACGCGCTGCAAACCGTAGAGGTCGATGGCATCGGCGCGCTGGAGGTGTCCCTGATCGACGCGGCCAATCCGGTGGTCTATTTCCGCGCCGCCGATCTGGGAAAGACCGCGACAGAGTCTCCGCAGGAGCTGGACAGCGATGCCGCCTTCATGGCGCAGGTCGAAAAGATCCGCTGCGCAGGCGCGATTGCGATGGGCATGGCGGCGACGCTGGACACGGTCAAACGCTCCAACCCCAAGGTGGCGATGGCCGCAGGACCACGGGAATTCACCGCGCTGGATGGGCAGACCTATGCCCCCGAAAGCCATGACATCAACATCCGGCTGGTCTCGATGGGCAATTTCCACCGGGCGATCACGCTGACGGGCGGCATGTGCAGCGCCGTTGCCGCGCAGATCGCGGGCAGCCTCATCCAGACCACGGCACAGCCAAAGGGACAGATCCTGCGCATCGGAACACCCTCTGGCGTGCTGCCGGTGACGGCAGAGGTGCGCAGCGGGCCAAACGGGCCAGAGGCGATTTCCGCAGGCACCTTCCGCACTCAGCGGCGGATCATGGAAGGCGCGGTGCTCTACCCCTCGGATTTTCCGGAAGCCGCTGAATGACCCGCGCGCTGGACTTTTTCCCGACCACGGATCTTTGCGACGCGCACCCGGACAAGGCGCGGCCCCTGCTGCTGCCTCTGACGGATTTCGGCGGCAAGCGGCAGTTTTCGGGCCGCATCCGCACAGCGGTGACGATGGAGGACACCAGGCTTGTGCAGGAGGCGCTGTTTTCCACGCCCGGAGAGGGCGGTGTGATCGTGCTGGATGGCGGCGCATCGCTGCGCACGGCGATGCTGGGCGACCGGATGGCGCAGCGGTTAATCGACAACGGCTGGGTCGGGATCGTCATCAACGGCGCGGTGCGCGACAGCGCAGCGCTTGCCGGCATGGACATCGGGATCAAGGCGCTGGGCACAACCGCTGTCAGGTCCGCCAAGGCCGGGATCGGCGCTCTGGATGTGCCGGTGGCCTTTGGCCACCTGCTTTTTGAGACCGGCCAATGCATTTACTGCGATGAAGACGGTGTTCTTGTCGCGGATGTTCCGCTTATACTCTGAGGGCTGAAAAGCCAAAGAGGTCAAAAGACTTCACGCCATTACTACGGGAGGAACCAATGGCACACTTCAAACTTTCACGCCGGGCCTTTGCCCTTGCCACAGCGGCAACCATGTCGCTCGGCACGCCGCTCATGGCCGACGGCCATCAGGTTGTGGACAGCATCCACTTTCTGATCCCGGGCGGCGCGGGCGGCGGCTGGGACGGGACCGCGCGCGGCACCGGCGAGGCGCTGACCAACGCGGGTCTGGTCGGCACCGCCAGCTATGAGAACATGTCGGGCGGCGGCGGCGGCAAGGCCATCGGCTACCTGATCGAAAACGCTGAATCGAACCACGGCACGCTGATGGTCAACTCGACCCCGATCGTGATCCGCTCGCTTACCGGCGTTTTCCCGCAATCGTTCCGTGACCTGACGCTGGTGTCCGGCACCATCGGCGACTACGCCGCATTGGTTGTCGCGGCAGACAGCGACATCCAGAACGTCGAGGGGCTGATTGCCGCCTTCAACGCGGATCCGGGATCCATTGCCGTGGGTGGCGGCTCGGTTCCGGGTGGCATGGACCATCTTGTTGCCGCGATGGTCTGGCAGGCGGCGGACGCCGATCCGATCCAGATGAAATACGTGCCCTACGATGGTGGCGGCGAGACGATGGCGGGCCTGCTGTCGGGTGAGGTTCAGGTGGTGTCCACCGGCTTCTCCGAGGCGGTCGAACTGGCAAAGGCAGGTGAGGTGCGCATCATCGGCGTAACCGCGCCGGAACGCGTCCCCGCCTACGCAGATGCGCCGACAATCGTCGAGCAGGGCTACGACACCACGTTCATCAACTGGCGCGGCTTCTTCGCGGCGCCCGGTCTGCCCGAGGACAAGCTGGCCGCCTATCAGGACGCCATCGCCAAGATGTACGACACCCCCGAATGGGAAACCGTGCGCGCGCGCAACGGCTGGGTCAACATCCACAAGCCCGGCGACGACTTCCGCGGCTTCCTCGAAGACCAGGAAAAGGTCATCGGCGACCTGATGAAGAAGCTCGGCTTCCTCTGATCCGCACCACTGACAGTCAAGAAAGAGGCGCCCGGGACACCCCCGGGCGCAACACTTCAACCCTCCGGAGGGAACGATGGCGATTGATCGCTGGATAGCCTTTGTCATCCTGCTGCTGTGTCTGGCCTATGGGTACACGGCGTTTTTCACCATGGACGGGCTGTTGCCCCCAATCATGAAGCAGCGTCCGATCTGGCCTTCGACCTTCCCCAAGGTGCTTGCGGTGGGGGGCATCCTTTTGTCGCTCAGCGTTGTTCTGGGGCTGGAAAAACCGGCGTCGAAAGAGGGCACCGCCGACATCAACCTGTCGCGCCTGCATGAATACAAACTGGGGCAGGCGTTGTTGCTGCTGGCCCTGATGGTGGCCTACGCGCTGCTGCTGCGGCCGATCGGTTTTCTGGCCGCAACCTTCCTGTTTCTGGCCGGGGGCAGCTTTATCCTTGGCGAACGGCGTTTCGTGCTGATGGCCCTCGTCTCGGGGATCGCGGCGGTCAGCGTCTGGTATCTGGTGGACGCGGTGCTGGGCATCTTCCTCAGCCCCCTGCCTGCAGTCATGAACGGAGCTTGAGATGCTTGAAGGACTCATGACGGGCCTCGCGACGGCCTTTACATTCACCAACATCATGATGGTGATCGGCGGCTGCCTGATCGGCACCTTCATCGGCATGCTACCGGGCCTTGGCCCGATGTCGATCATCGCCATCATGATCCCGATTGCCATCACCATCGGCGATCCCTCCGCCGCGCTGATCCTGCTGGCCGGGGTCTATTACGGCGCGGTCTTCGGCGGCTCGACCTCGTCGATCCTGATCAACGCGCCCGGGGTGGCGTCAACCGTGGCCACCTCGTTCGACGGCTATCCGCTGGCCCGTCAGGGCAAGGCGGGCAAGGCGCTGACCGTCGCGGCGATCTCATCCTTCGCGGGCGGCACCATCGGCGCGGTGCTCCTGATGGTCTTTGCCCCGGCGCTGGCCTCGGTCGCGCTGCTGTTCCACTCGTCGGAATATTTCGCGCTGATGGTCGTGGGCCTGTCGGCCATCGCGGCCTTCGCGGGCACCGGGCAGGTCAGCAAGGCGCTCCTGATGACCTTCCTCGGCCTGATCATGGCCACCGTGGGCGAAGGCGTGCTGTTCAACGCCCCGCGCTTCACCATGGGGATCATGGACCTGCAATCCGGCTTTGGCTTCATCACGCTGGCGATGGCCATGTTTGCCCTGCCGGAGGCGATCTACCTCGTGCTCGATCCCAGCCGGTCCAAGACCGGAGACGGCGAAGACGGCGGCAAGATCACCAACCTCCGCATCACCCGCGAAGAGGGCCGCCAGATCGCCCCGGTCATTGGCCGCCAGTCGCTGCAGGGCTTCTTCATCGGCGTGCTGCCGGGCGCGGGGGCGACCATTGCCTCCTTCCTCGGCTATGCGGTCGAACGCAACATCGCCTCGAAGGAAGAGCAGGAACAATTCGGCAAAGGCTCGATCAAGGGCATCGCCGCCCCGGAAAGCGCCAACAACGCCGCCTGCACCGGCTCTTTCGTGCCGCTTCTGACGCTGGGCATTCCGGGATCCGGCACCACGGCCATCCTGCTGGGCGCGCTGATCGCGCTGAACGTCAGCCCCGGCCCGCGCCTGATGGTGGACGAGCCAGAGATCTTCTGGGCGGTCATCATCTCGATGTACCTCGGCAACCTGGTGCTGCTGATCCTGAACCTGCCGCTGATCCCCTACATCGCCAAGGTGCTGGCGGTGCCACGCAACTACCTGATCCCCTTCATCCTCTTCTTCACGCTGATGGGGGCCTATATCGGGCAGAACAACGCGACAGAGCTGCTGCTCCTCGTCGGCTTCGGGGTCTGCGCGACGCTCCTGCGCTTTGCCGATTACCCGCTTGCGCCCTTGCTGATCGGCTTCATCCTCGGGCCGCTGTTGGAAAACAACTTCTCCCGCGCGATGCAGCTCTATGACGGTGTCAGCTTTATCTGGGAACGCCCGATGACCCTTGGCCTGCTGGTTCTGGCGCTGATCCTCGTGGTCCTGCCCAGCTATCGCAAGCGTCGGGCGCGCCTCCGCGCCAGGGGCGTGGCCGACGGCGATTGAGCCCGCAACCTAACACCTGAGCCGGGCAGCGTCAGTGCATGGCGCTGCCCGGTTGCCGTTTCAAACAGTTCTCCGGGGGGAAGGGCATGACCAAACCGCTATCAGGCATCCGCGTGCTTGACCTGACCAACGTGCTGGCCGGGCCGTTCTGCTGTCATCACCTCGCGCATATGGGCGCAGAGGTGATCAAGGTAGAGGCCACGGGCAGGGGCGATCTCGCCCGGCAGTTGGGCGCCGATCCAGAGTTGAACGCCAAGGGCATGGGCGTCTCCTTTCTGGCGCAGAACGCGGGCAAGAAATCCGTGACCGTCAACCTCAAACACCCCGACGGCAAGGCCCTGTTCCTGAAACTGGTCCGGACCGCCGATGTGGTTGTCGAAAACTTTCGCCCCGGCGTCATGGACCGGCTGGGCGTTGGCTATGAGGTGCTGAAGGGGGTCAACCCCTCCCTGATCTACTGCGCCATTTCCGGCTTTGGGCAGGATGGCCCCTGGGTGCATCGCCCGGCCTATGACCAGATCGTGCAGGGCGCGTCCGGCGTCATGTCGATCACCGGCGATGCTGACAGCGCGCCGCTGCGCGTCGGCTATCCGGTGGCCGATACCGTGGGTGGCATCACGGCGGCCTTCGCCATTTCCTCTGCCCTCAACGCCACCCCGCGCGGCAGCCTGATCGACGTGTCGATGCTGGAATCCGTTCTGGCCACCATGGGCTGGGTGATCTCCAACTACCTGATCGCGGGGGTGGAACCGCAGGCCAATGGCAACGAAAACCCCACCTCCGCCCCCTCTGGCGCGTTCGAGGCGGCGGGCGGGCTGATCAACATCGCCGCCAACAAGGATGAACAATGGGTGCTGCTGGCCGATCATCTTGGCCTCTCGCACCTCTGCGACCGGCCCGAATACGCCACGCGTGAGGCGCGCAAGGCGAACCGGCTGGCCCTGAAGGCAGAGCTTGAGACCGTGTTGAAAACCCGCCCCGCCCGCGACTGGGCCAAGGAGTTGAACCGCATCGGCGTCCCGGCGGGCGCGGTCCTGAGCGTGCCGGAAATCCTTGCCATGCCGCAGGTGGCCGACCGGGGATTTCTGCACGGCTACGCGGATGTGCCCGGCGTGGGCCGCGACATTCAGGTGGCGACCACGGGGATCAAGCTGGACGGCACCGCGCCCACGGTGGACAGCCCGCCGCCCGAACTGGGCCAGCACAACAGCGAAATCTGGCACGCCCTCGGCCTGACAGACAAAGAGATCGAGACATTGAAAAAGGATGGCGCAATATGAGCAGCGACGTATCCGACTGGTGGAGCACCGAAATCATCGACATGGCCCCCGGCCAGATCCGGTTTCGTGGCCAGCCGATTCAGGATCTGATCGGTAACGTGAGTTTTCCGCAGATGATCTGGCTTCTGACGCGCGGCGACCTGCCGTCAGAGGCGCAGGCGCGGCTTTTGGAATGCGCCTTGGTCGCGGCGGTTGATCACGGGCCGCAGGCGCCGTCGATTGCCGCCGCCCGGATGGCCGTGACCTGCGGGCTGGGGCTGAACGGCGCGATGGCCTCGGCGGTGAACATGCTGGACGATGTGCATGGCGGGGCAGGGGAGCAGGCGGTGGAACTCTTCCACTGGATCGACGCCGCCGTGCAAGAGGGGATGCCCCTGCAGGACGCCACTGAACAGATGATCGACCGCTGGCAGGCCGAGAAAAGCAAATTCATCCCCGGCTTTGGCCATCGCTTCCACAAGCCCGAAGATCCCCGGTCCCCTCGACTCCTCGGCCTTGTCGATGAGGCCGCCGCCGCCGGGACTGTCAGCGGGCGCTTCGCGCAGATCGGGCGGGCGATCCAACTCACGCTCAACACGCGCAAGGGCAAACCCGTGCCCATGAACATCGACGGCGCGACGGCGGTGATCTACGCAGAGCTTGGCTTTGCCGGGCCGCTGGCGCGCGGGCTGTTCTGCCTGTCGCGGTCTGTCGGCATCATGGCGCATGCCTGGGAGCAGATGAATCAAGGCGGCCGCAACAAGGGGCCGACCCCTCCCGCCTACCGCTGGACCTACACCGGCCCGGACCCGATCTGACGCTTGTTGGGGGGCGGGGGCGGCCATCCGCGCCGGGCGCAAAACGGGTCTCGATGACCTTCGACGTGACCCGCAAATCCTGACAAAGGGTTAAATCGACCTCGTAACACCTTGATCTGGCATTCCCCCTAAGCTGTCCACGCGTGGACACCCCTCATCCGGCCAGACGCGCGCCCTCATCCAGCAGGGTGAAACCCTCGCCCAGTTCGGCCCGGATTTCATCCTCTCCCGGCTGCTCCCAGACCGGCCCCGACGCCACGAATCCCTGCGCCACCAGCGCTGCCTGCAGGGCCGCGAAATCCGGCTCGCCCACGGCCAGCCTCTTTCGGATCTGCCCGGCCGGCATCCATGTCCGCCGCAGGGTCTCGACCCACAGCGGCGCCCGCCCGGAAAAGCTCTCCAGATGGGCCGAGATATGCTGCGTCGCCCCCGACCGCCGCCGCAGGATCATCGCCACCTGCTGCTCCGGCCCGGCCACGAAGCCCAGCAGATGCAGCGCCGATCCCTCCGCCGCCACGATCCGCCGCGCCGCCTTGTAGCGGGCCACCTGAACGGCCAGCGGATGCGCCTGCGGGTGAAAGATCTCATACCCCTGCTCGGCCAGATAGGCCTCCAGCCGCGCCTCACCCAACAGCGCGCCCCGGTTCGCCCCCAGCCGCGAGCGGCTGATATACAGTTTCTCCGGCCCCTCGGGCGCCACGTCCCGGCCAAAGCGCAGGGCCACGGCCTCGATGAAACGATCCGTCCCGCGGCTGATCTGGCCCAACCCAAAGCCCTGTCCCGGCACGATCAACTCATCCGGCACGCAAGGCGCCCGCGCCTCCCGGATCGGCAGGGAACATCCCATCAGATCCAGAAAGTCGCGCTGAAACGCCGGCAGCGGATCCTCCACGGTCGGATTTTTCGGCGAAAAGAGGATGCCGTCCAATTGGCTGCCGTCCAGATGCTCCAGCGCCCAGAGCCGGGTCACGCTTTCGGTCACGAAGTGTGGGAAGTACCGCCACAGAACCCCGCCCCACAGCCATCGGCCCGGCAACCGCTCCGCAGTGGCTGGCCGCTCGGGCGGGGGCGTCAGCAGGCGGGCATTCCGCCATGTCGCCGAATGGGGCACAAACTGTCCGGTCGCGGTCAGCACCCCGGACGGTTGCACATGGCTGCGATGATCCGGCGGCACCACGATGGGGGATTTCAACCGCGCGATCTGCGTCGACCATCCCCCCGCCGGGCTGGGCGGTTCAAGCCGGATCACGTTCCGCGTGCAGGTCCAGACGAAGCGGGTAGACAGCTCTTCCGCTTTGCGGAACCCCATGCCCCTCAATTTGTCCTTGCAGGCCCTGACCCCCTCTTGGCCGTAAACCTTGGGGTGGAACTCGATCACCACCGCGCGAATTCCGCGCAGGTCCGCATCGGCAAGAAATTCCAGTTCGCCGCCTTCGATGTCCATGATCAGCACATCGGGGCGGAATTCCTTAAGCACCTCGTCCAGAGAGGCCGTCGGAACCTCGACACAGCGGGTCGGGCGGTTTTCCGGATCGATCAGCGAAGACCCCAGAAAGGAACTGCGGATATGAAAGCTGCGCGTCGCCGGGCGGTCCTTGGCGCTCATCAGGACCTGATTGCGCAATTCGATCCGATCCTGCAGGCCGTTCATGTCATGCAGCGCGCGGATGTGCGGCATGAGATCGGGATTTGCCTCAAACGACAGGAGCGCCTGCGGCTTGGCATTGGCGGCAACAACGGCGCCGACAATCCCCAAACCTGCGCCCATCTCCAGCACACGATCGCCCGGGCGCACGGTGGCCAGGGCGCCGGCGATCTCTTCGGCTTCGTAACGTCCTTCGGCGATGCGCTTGCGGCGCATGTCCGTCAGATAGGGCGACGAGGGAACCTTGACCCCGCGAAACGTGACATTCGGCTCCATCTCTTCCATGACTGCTCGGCCTCTTCGGGTGCCCGTATTGGTTTTCGTGTTCTTGATTGTTGTTAACAATACGTTCAGCAGGTCGATCCGGCCAGAGCTAATGGCGGGTGGGGTAAACGCGCCGATGCGTCATGGCGGCCTCTGGACCCTGACCGGGGAATTCGCCATACAGGGTCGCAAGAGACACGAGGAGTCGTCCATGGGCATACTCAATACGCTTCTGCGAGCCGTCACCTGGTGGAACGGCGCGACGCTCAACACGCTGATCTACACGCGCCGTAAGGGAGTGAAGGTCGGTGAGGATGAGCAGGGCAATGCATTCTACCAGACCCGCGACGGCAAGAGGCGCTGGGTGATCTTCAATGGCGAGGCCGAGGCGAGCCGGGTCAGCCCCGACTGGCATGGCTGGCTGCACCACACCTTTGACGAAGCGCCTTCGGATAGGCCTTTGCCGCACAAGGCGTGGGAAAAGCCACATCAGGAAAACCTGACGGGGACCGCGCTGGCCTATGCGCCCGCGGGTTCGATCCGGCGCGAAACTCCCGCGCCGCGCAGCGATTATGAGGCCTGGTCGCCGGAATGACCCACTCCGCTGCCGAAGTGGCCGTAGGCGGTGCCGTTCTGGCCGCCGCCTTGGCCTTTGGTCTGTATACGGTCCAGAGCACCGGCTTTGCGCTGGGGTCGACCGGGTATGAGTTGAGCGCGTCCTTCCGATCCGTCGAGGGGATCAGCGTCGGGACCGATGTGCGTCTTGGCGGGGTCAAGGTTGGCACCGTGACGGGCATCACCCTCAATCCCGATACCTACCGCGCCGATACCACCGTCGTGATGAACGACGGGGTTCTGGTGCCGGACGACAGCGTGATCGCCATTGCGTCCGAAGGGCTGTTGGGTGGCAACTATGTCGAAATTTCCCCCGGTGCGTCCTTTGACTATTATGGCGCGGGGGAGGAAATCCTCGATACGCAGGGATCTGTCAGCCTGCTGAACCTGCTGATGCGCTATATCGGCGGAGGCGGCGAAGAATGAGGGCGGCGGCGCTATGCCTTGCTGCCGTGCTGGCCGTCGGTCCTGTGCTGCCTGTGGCAGCGCAGGAGACCGTGTCGACCGGGACAGGGGCGATCCTGCGCAGTCTGGACAAGCTCAACGCCAAGGTCGGCGATCTGACGCTGCGCAACGGCGAAAGGCAGGCCATCGGGCTGATCGAGATCGCGCTGAAGGAATGCCGTTACCCGCAGAACGATCCCTCTGGCGATGCCTACGCCTTTCTCACCATTCGTGAGGCCGGTGTGGCGCAGCCGGTGTTCTCTGGCTGGATGATCGCCTCGTCTCCGGCGCTGAACCCGCTGGATCACGCGCGTTACGATGTCTGGGTGCTGCGCTGTACGGTGGGCTCGGGCGACTGAGGCCTAGTCCTGCCGCATCGGTACACCGCGCAGACGCAGGAAAAGGCTCTGTTCGTCGTCATTGCGGAAAAAAGGCACGGAATCGGGGGGCGTGTTGTCCGTGGCCCGCGCTGCAACCTCTGCCAGTACGACCTCGGTAATGAACGGCATGTCGTAATCGCGCACCTCGTCGATGGCGATCCACTGCAGGTGGGACAGCTCATCCGCCGCCCCACGGAAATCATCCGGGTCAGAGGCGAGTTCATCCGCGTCCAGCAGGAAAAACCGCGCGTCAAAGCGGCGGGGCCGTCCCGGAGGTGTGATGGCGCGAAAAACGAATTGAAGCGCCTCGGCGGAAGGTCGGTGTCCGGTGCCCGCAAATTCCAGCCAGTCCGGCGGAATCGCCCCCGGCCAGGGGGCCGGGACGCCAAGGATTTGCCCGGTCTCTTCCCAGAGCTCGCGGATGGCGGCCACCGCCAGCGCGTTCGCCAGATCGGCCCCGGCCTCCTCGGCCAGGCGCGCGGCGCACAGGGGGGCCAAGGGCTGGGCCAACGGCACCTCTGCATCCTGACGGTCTACGGCGCCGCCGGGAAAGACGAACTTGTTCGGCATGAAGGCCGCCTTGGCGCCGCGCTGGCCCATCAGGACACGGGGGCGCGTTGCGCGGTCCCGCATCACGATGATGGTCGATGCGTCACGGATTGCGGTCTTGTCCATTGTCTGCTCGCTCATTGGCCCCTCATCGCGGGGATGCAAATCCATGCATGCCGCGGATCCACTGGAAGGCCACGATCGCCCCTTTCAATCGAGGCAAAAGATAGAGCGAGAGCGCAACGCAGCCAACGCCAAATATCGTGAACAGAACCAGTGGGTCCGGGCGCCACGTGGTGAACACGTAAAGCAGCAGCGGTGCCATCACATGCCCGACGATCAGGATCGTCAGATAGGCCGGCCCGTCGTCGGCGCGGTGATGGTACAATTCTTCCCGGCAGACCGGGCAATGATCGCGCACGGTCAGGTAGCCCGACAGCATCGGACCGTTGCCGCAATTTGGACAGCGCCTTCGCCAGCCACGCCAGAGCGTCGGCCAAAGCTCGTCCTTTCCTGTAGATTCCTGCAGATGTGCCATCTGAACCCTCTCTTCTCCCGGCGCTAACATCCCTATCAAGTGGCACCTCTGGAACTGCACAAAACGTCCTTGCGTCCGGATGTCACAGATCACGGGAGCGTGATCGATTGCCGCATTTTTTTGCGACGGAACCCGCGCGTCGGGCCGTGAAAGCCTGCAGAGACGCCCAAGGAGACGGCGGCTCGGAAGACCGAGACAACCTCTGGAAGGACTAAAAAAATGAAAAAATCTGCACTCTGGATCACCGGCGCTCTGGTCGTCGTGATGGGCACCGCAGGCGTGGCTTCGGCACATGGCAAGAACTTTGGCGACCGCGGTGATCGTGGTCCGCGCGGCCCGGTCATGGAAGAGATGTTCCAGCAGATCGACGCAGACAGCGACGGCAAGATCACGCAGGAAGAGATCGACGCCTTCAAGAAGGCCCGTTTCGACGCGATGGATGCGGATGGTGACGGCAAGCTGTCGCCTGAGGAAATGACCGCAGCCCGTGACGCGCGCCGTGTCGAGCGTTTTGAAACGATGGTCGAGAAGCTCGATCAGAACGATGACGGCCTGCTGAGCGCCGAGGAACTGGCTGCAGGTCAGGGCCGTCGCGGCCCGGAAAACATGCTGGACCGCCTCGACATGGACGGTGACGGCGCCCTGACCCTGGAAGAGATCCAGCAGGCGCAACTGAACCGTGGCGGCATGGGCGGCAAGCGGTTTGGCCAAGGCCATCACCATGAGCGCGGCGAAGGCCGGGGGTTCCCCTTCTTCGGTCGCGGCATGCAGGACGACTGATCCCTGACTGACACGAATAAGCCCCGGGCGGCGAAACTCACCGCCCGGGACATTGCAAGAGGCGGGCAGGCGGAGTAGCGCGTAGACATGGACAGGACATGCCGTTTGAAGCCATGAGCGCAACCGAGGACGAAGACCTTCTCGCCGCCTATGCCGCGGGTGATGCGCAGGCAGCGAAGGTGTTGACGCAACGCCTTGCGCCGCGCGTCTTTGCCCATGCCATGCGGATGCTGGGCGGTGACCGGGCCGAGGCCGAGGACGTCACGCAGGATGCCCTGTTGCGGCTCTGGCGCGCAGCCCCGGGTTGGCGCAGCGGCGAGGCCAAGGTCACAACCTGGCTGTACCGCGTGACCGCCAATCTGTGCATCGACCGGATCCGCCGTCGTCGCAGCGGTCCCGATCTGGATTCGGTGCCCGAGCCAATGGACGAGGCGCCCTCTGCGGCGGCTGGTCTGCAACAGGCGGCACGGGCCGAAGCGCTGCAACTGGCCCTCGACGGTTTGCCCGACCGTCAGCGGCAGGCGGTGATCCTGCGGCACATCGAGGGGCTGTCAAACCCCGAGATCGGCGAAATCATGGACATCGGGTCACGCGCGGTGGAGAGTCTGGTCGCGCGGGGCAAAAGGGCGTTGGAGGCAGCGTTGCAGGGGCGACGCGCAGAATTGGGGTACGAAGACGATGATTGAGCGCAAGGACAGCCGGATCGATCCGGCCCTCGGAGGCCCCGAAAACGATTTCGGGCTGGAGACGTACTTTGCCGCGGCCCGCGCAGAGAAGCCGCAGCCATCGGGCGACTTTCTGGCCCGGATGGAGGCCATGGCGCTGGAACAGCAGCCCGTGGCGCGCCCCGAGCGGGAGATCGCGCCGGAGCCCACGGTGTCCACCGGGCTGATCCGGCAGTTGCGGGATGCGCTGGGTGGCTGGGCCGGTATGGCCGGGCTCGCCACGGCCTGCGCCGCGGGTCTGTGGATTGGCATCAGCCCGCCCGAGGGCTTGAGCGATTATTGGAACGGCAGCACGGCCGGGCTCGGTACGCTTGGCGTCGATCCGCTGGGCGGGTTCGAGCTTGCTCTGATGGAAGGGTGAACGATGAAAGAGACGGGTGTTTCGCGGCGGCCGGGGCGTTGGCTACGCGTTCTATTGTTTGTTTCGCTGGCGTTCAACCTGCTGGTTGTCGGGCTGGTGATCGGCTTTGTCCTGAACGGGCCGCCGAAACCGCGTGGCGACCGCACAGACCCCGTTTTGCCCTATACCCGCGCATTCGATCAGGATCAGCAACGCGAGCTGCGGCAGGCGCTGCGCCGATCCTTCAGGAGCGAGGGCCAGGGCGTTCGGGACGGCTATCTATCCGACTATGAAACCGCCCTTGAGCTGTTGCGGGCAGATCCCTTTGACGCCGAACGTATTGCGGAAGTGCTGAAAGCGCAGGCCGCCCGCGGCGTCGATGTGCGTCAGCGTGGGCAGAAAGTCCTGAGCGGCTACCTTGCCGCAATGTCGCCGGAAGAGCGCAGGGCCTATGCCGACCGGCTGGAAGCGGAAGTCGAAGCGATGCGTGAGCGGGGCCTGCGCTGGAAAGACCGCCGCAACGACGGGGATCGCCGAACGCCCGGTCGCGACTGACGCGGGCACTGCTGCCTCAGGTCAGCCCGGCGCTGCGCCGTTCGGCGGCGTCTTTGTCACGGGAATAGTCGCGTTGGGGCAGGGGCGTCCCGTCGCGTGGCGGCATGGGGCGTACTTTGTCCGCCATGACCACCGTGTTGCGGCCCTTGTTCTTGGCCGCGTAAAGCGCCTGATCCGCCTGTTCAATCAGGCCCAGTGGCGTTTGTTCGCCATCAGGTTTGCCGATGGCCACACCGATCGACAGCGTGACCGTCAGCCTGCCGCCTCCGGGCAGGCTGACGGGCTGCCGCGCCATGATCCGGCACAGCCGCTCTGCGGTGCGCTTGGCCGCGTTGCGGTCTGCATCAGGCATCGCGATCAGGAACTCCTCACCACCCCAGCGCGAGATCAGGTCAGCCGCTCGCAGGTTGTCCTTGAGACGCTGCGCAAGGGTCACCAGAACGGCGTCGCCCGACGCATGGCCATGTTCGTCATTGACCTGTTTGAAGAAATCCAGATCGGCGAGCAGCAGGGCATAGGGGCGCTTCTGTTGGTGCGCCCGATCTGCCACGCGTGAGATGTGCGGGATCGCGTAGCGCCGGTTATAGAGGCCGGTCAGCGGATCGCAGACGGCCGCGCGCAGACCGTCACGCATGTTGGCGCGGAGCCGGTCGTTCATGCGCTTGCGGTCGATCTGTTTCCTGAGACGGGTCGCAAGTTCGTCAAGGTCGAGGCCTGCAGCCAGAAGATCATTTGCCCCCATGTCGAGCGCGCTGGCGGCCTCCCGTCTCTGGTGCGGCTGCGCAATGTAGATCAGGGCGGAGTGCCGGGTATGGCGGCTGGCGCGCAGTTGCGGCAGCAGGGTCAGTCCTTCGCCGGTGCTGCCCGGAGGTTCTGCAACGATCACCACATCCGGGGCGCGCGCCTGTTCGCGCAGGGCGTCGTCCGGATCGACAACGTCGACTCGGTCGCTGATCCGGGCCTTCAACCCGGCCAGCAGGGCCTGCGTTTCGCTCAATTTAGGGGGGGCGATCAGACGGACCAGCCCGGGCGCCACGAATTCGGTTCCGTGTTCCGCCAGTCCAAGGGCCCGGCGCGTATCGTCCCGCAATTGCAGTTCCGCCTCGGCATCGCGGGCGCGCAGCAGGGACCGAAGGCGGGCCAGCAGGACCATGTCGTCGATCGGACGGGACAAGACGTCATCCGCCCCGGCTGCAAGCGAGGCAAGCCGTTCGCAGGGGGCGTCATCTCCGTGCACTATGATGACGGGAATGCGAATGCCTTGCGTTTGTTCGTGAAGCCGCGAACATAATTCACGCCCGCTCATGTCGGGCAGTTCAGAGGCCGCGATGACCAGGTCCGGCGGTACCTTGCTGCTGGTCCGCAGCGCGTTGGCGCCGCTGTCGCTTTGAATGACGTCGTAGTAGGCCGATGCCAGTTTGACCCGCAAGATGATGCGGTTCGTTGGCACAGCGTCCACTATCAGAATGCGTCCTGTCATCTTTCGGCACTCCCCGCTTCCTGCGGTTCGACGGCAAGCCCAGTTGCTTGCACTTTCCCGTTGCCTCAGATTTGATAGCTATTGGTTAAGAAACCCTTTCAGAAAGAAATCAAAATGACACTGTCGCGGGAAACCGCCGAAACGGTCGGCCTGCAATCCGTGGCCTGGATCGCCGCAAATGACGAGTTGTTGCCGGTTTTTCTGGGCGCCACGGGCGCATCCGAAGCGGACTTCCGCGAGGGGCTGGAAGATCCGGCTTTTCAGGGGTCTGTGCTGGACTTTCTGCTGATGGACGACCGTTGGGTCATGGAGTTTTGCGAGGCGCAAGGGCTGGATCCGACGATGCCGCTACAGGCGCGGGCCATGCTGCCCGGAGGGGAAGCGATTCATTGGACATGAGCGCTGCGCCACTGATCGAGGCGGTCCTTTTCGACAAGGACGGAACCCTCTTCGATTTCGGCGCGACATGGAACGCCTTTGCTCTGCGCCTGATCGACAACCTGTCCGCCGGCGATCCATTTCGCAGGCGTTCCCTTGCTAGGGTGCTTGAATTCGATCTGGCAAAGGGCAGCTTTTTGCCCAGCAGTCCGGTGATCGCAGGCACCAATCGAGAGGTCGCGGAAATCGTTCAGCAAATCCTGACCGAACGGGACGCGCGGGATCTGGAGGCGCAGATCGTCGAGGAGGCAGCCGTCGCGCCGTTGAGCGAGGCGGTGCCCTTGGTGCCCTTTCTTGCCGAGCTCGCGGCACGGGGCTTGTCACTGGGCGTCATGACGAACGATACGGAATCCGTCGCGCGGCTGCATCTGCAGGCGGCGGGGGTCGAGGGGATGTTCGACTTTGTCGCCGGTGCTGACAGCGGCCATGGCGCCAAACCCTCGCCACGCCCCTTGCTGGCTTTCGCCGAGGCGCTTGGACACCGGCCGGATCGCGTTGTCATGGTGGGGGACAGCCTGCACGATCTGGCGGCGGGTCGGGCGGCCGGTATGTGGACTGTCGGTGTCCTGACCGGGATGGCGACGGCAGAGGTGTTGTCGCCAATGGCACATGCGGTGCTGCGCGATATCGGGTATCTTCCCGGCTGGCTGGACTCCGGGCCCATTACCTGACGTCGGAGCCGCTATCGGACTGCGCTTTTCGGGCAGGATCCGAAAGCGACGTGATCTGTCGGAAATACGAAGGCGTCGGACCGTGTCGCGCTGTGTCATGAGGAGCACCTGACACGGGAGAGTCCTCATGACGGAAGCCGCGCTCCACCCAGAATCCGCACCGAAACGCCGCCGCCATGGAGGTCGCGCAGGCAACGCGCGGCGCGGCGGCCCTGCTGTTGAGCAGATGCCGTGGCGCCTGCCACGGAACATCGACCGTCCCACCGAGCCACTGACGGACGAGGGCGTGGCGCGCATGCACGATGCCTGTATGCGCATCCTCGAAGACATCGGGATCGAATTCCTCAACGAAGAAGCCGTCGAGATCCTGCGCACGGCCGGCTGTACAGTGAACGGCGAAAACGTCCGGATGGGCCGGGACATGGTCATGGAACTGGTCGCCAAAGCGCCGTCGTCCTTTACCCTGACGCCGCGCAACCCGGCGCGGCAACTGACGATCGGGGACGGGCATATTCTCTTTGGCAATGTCTCTTCGCCGCCGAACTACTACGATCTCGAGATTGGCAAAAAGGTCTCTGGGACGCGGGAGCAGTGCCGTAACCTTCTGAAACTGACGCAGTTTTTCAACTGTATCCACTTTGCGGGCGGCTACCCGGTGGAGCCGGTGGACGTGCATGCAAGCGTTCGGCATCTGGACGTGCTCTATGACAAGCTCACGCTATGCGACAAGGTCATGCACGCCTACAGCCTTGGAAAGGAGCGGGTCGAGGACGTGATGGAGATGGTGCGCATCGCGGGTGGGCTGTCTCATGAAGAGTTCGACGCCTCGCCACGGATGTACACCAACATCAACTCGACCTCGCCGCTCAAGCATGACTACCCGATGATGGACGGCTGGATGCGGCTGGCGCGACGCGGGCAGGCGCTGGTGGTGACGCCGTTCACATTGGCCGGGGCGATGGCACCGGTGACCATGGCGGGCGCAGTTGCGCAGTCGCTGGCCGAGGGACTGGCCGCCATTGTTCTGGCGCAGATCATCAATCCGGGCGTGCCCTGCGTGATCGGGACATTCACCTCGAACGTGGACATGAAAACCGGCGCGCCGGCCTTCGGGACACCGGAATACATGCGCGCGACCCAAATGACCGGCCAGATGGCGCGATTCTACGGCCTGCCCATGCGATCCTCCGGTGTCTGTGCGGCCAACGTGCCGGACGGACAGGCCATGTGGGAAACCGAACATTCCCTCTGGGCGGCCATCCAGTCGGGCACCAACATGGTCTACCACGCCGCTGGCTGGCTGGAGGGCGGACTGATCGCCAGCCCTGAGAAGTTCATCATGGACTGCGAAGTCCTGCAGCAACTGCAGCGCTATATGGAGCCAGAAATCTGCGACGTGTCGGAAGACGCGCTTGCCGTCGAAACGATCCGTGAGGTTGGGCCAAACGGGCATTTCTTTGGCGTGCAGCACACGCAGGACCGATATGAGACGGCGTTTTACCAACCGTTCTTGTCCGATTGGAAAAACTTTGAGGGCTGGGAGGCGGCAGGCGCGGTCTGGACGGCCGAGCGCGCCCACCTGCAGTTCAAGCAGATTATCGCCGAGTTTGAGGAGCCGCCGATGGATCCGGCCATTCGCGAGGAACTGCAAGCTTTCGTCGCGCGCCGCAAGGAAGAGGGGGGCGCCCCCACCGATTTCTGATGCAGGAGCCGGTCGCCGAGTGGCGCGACCGGCGATCCATGCCGGTCTGATCCTTGCCGCGCAGAAAGGCGAAAATCGCACGCATTATTGATGCCCGAAGGGTCCGTGAATCCACCATACAAAACCTTCGCAATTGTTCCTGTTACCTGATTTTTAACAGCCCGGCTGCCATTCTCTGCCCGAATGGCGAGGTAAGGGTAGATGCACGGGCTAATCCTGCGGACGTTCGAGGTCTTTGTCGAAGATACCTATGGGCCACAGGTGTGGTCACAGATCACGCAAAAGGCGGGTCTGGACGTTCCTGTCTTCGAAGCGATGCTCAACTACGACGAACAGATTTACAGCGCTCTGATCGACGCCACGGTCGAGCAGCTGAGCAAACCGGCCGAGGCCGTTTGGGAGGATGTGGGCACTTACCTCGTATCGCATCCCAACAGTGAGGGCCTTCGCCGCCTGCTGCGGTTCGGCGGGGTCGATTTCATCGAGTTCCTGCATTCGCTGGACGACCTGCCAGACAGAACGCGACTCGCGGTGGCGGATCTCGTCCTGCCGGAACTGGAATTGAGCGACTTTACCTCCAACGCATTCCGCTTGCGGGTCGGGGATGGCCTGCCGGGGTTCGGCTACGTGATGATCGGTGTGCTGAGGGCGATGGCGGATGACTACGGGGCACTGGTTCTTCTCGACGCGGAAAGCGGCCAGCGTGGGGAACAAATGCTGGAAATCACCGTGATCGAGACGGCGTTTGCCGAGGGCAGGGAATTCGAACTGGCGGCGAGCAAGAGGGCAGGAGGCGGCGAATGAGCATGGTGCCCGAAGAAATGCTGCATCTGCTTTGCCCAATGCACGCGGTTCTGGAACACACGGGGCATATTCGGCAGGCGGGACCGACGCTGCACAAACTCGGCCCCCGGCGGCTGGAAGGGGCGCGATTTCTCGAAATCTTCGAGGTGTACCGCCCCAGGGCCGTTGGCAACATGGATCAACTGTTGCAGACAGCCGGCCGAAAGCTGCACCTGCGCCTGCGAGACGGTGTTCGCACGCAATTGAAGGGCATCCTTGTCCCGAACGGGCAGGGCGGGGCCGTGATCAACCTGTCCTTCGGGATCGGGGTCGTCGACGCTGTGCGGGACTATGCGCTGACCAGCACGGATTTCGCGCCAACCGATCTTGCGGTCGAGATGCTCTATCTTGTCGAGGCGAAGTCGGCCGCGATGGAATCGTCTCGCGCGCTGAACACGCGACTGCAGGGGGCCATGGTGGCCGCCGAGGAGCGGGCCTTTACCGATACGCTGACCGGCCTGCGCAACCGGCGCGCGCTGGACGCCGTTCTGGATCGGCTCCGCCGTGCGGGTGACAGTTTTGCGCTCATGCACCTCGACCTCGACTACTTCAAGCAGGTCAATGACACGCTTGGGCATGCTGCGGGTGACCAGGTCCTGCGCCATGTTGCCCGGGTCATGAACGACGTGACCCGAACTGACGATACCGCAGCTCGTGTCGGTGGCGATGAGTTCGTGATCCTGTTTGCTGGACTTGCCAATCCGACGCGGCTGTCAGAAATCGCCTCGCGATTGATCCAGAGAATCGAAGAACCGATCTACCACGAAGGGCGCGAGTGCAAGGTTTCGGCGAGTATCGGCATCGCCATTTCCGAGGGGCCATGTGAAAACCCGGCGGAACTTCTGGAACAAGCGGACGTGGCTCTTTACGTGTCGAAACGGGCCGGACGCGCGCAATATCGTTTCTTCTCGGGCGAGGAAGAGAGCGAGGACTCTCCACAAGTCGCGAACAGATGAAATTCCTGCAAGTTAGGTCTTGATCCCGGCAAATCGTTCTCGTATGTCACGCGCCACGGTTGGGGTGTAGCCAAGTGGTAAGGCAACGGTTTTTGGTACCGCGTACCGTAGGTTCGAATCCTACCACCCCAGCCAAATGCCGAAATTATCCAATAAAAACAAAGGCCCTGAGGGGCCGGATTGCGGATGTGCCACACCACCTTCGGGTGCTGTAACACATCCTGTATCACACAGACCCCGCCGCCGCTTCGATTCCTCCCGTTCAGGCCGCGGCATCCCCATGCCCTACCTGATGCGTAGGGGGCGCTTCTTCTACTTTCGCAAACGTCTGCCCCGGGCTGTGTCAGAACCCGGATCAAACCTGTTTCTCTGTCTTTCCCTGCAAACCGACCTCCTCCTCGTCGCCGTGAGACGCGCCTCTGCGCTTATCGCGGCTCTTGAAGAGCGAGTAACAAGAATGATCAGAGAATCAGGGACTTCGAATTTCTGTCCGGAAATGGGCAAAACCATCCTGCAGGAATTTCTGCGAGCGGAAATGGCCCGCCTGCTCGAGTTTGAAGCGCAGATATCGGACCAGACCGAGGACAGTTTGGAAGCGCGTGTCCGGGTGCTTGAAGAAGAGACGCGGCAGTTGCGTGCCGCTGCGCGAAAGGCCGACTGGTCAACCGTTCGAGAGCCCTTGGGCGACGCAGCAAAGGCCATGCAGATCGAACCTGCCGAGCAGATGGTCTCTTCCCTCGGCAGAAAGGCGTCCGCGCTCAAACGGCAGATCAACGACGCAGAGATTGCGGTCATCGACGGCGATACGGTTGAGCAGGCCACAAAGGACATCTTGGATCAACAAGGCATCGCTGCGCTGGAAGAATTCGTGCGTCCACCAGTGAAGCTTTCAGATGCCTGGGCAAAGGCCCTCGAACTGCACACCGCTTCGATGAAGGGCAACATCGATGCCTTGGCCAAGCTGGTGATCTCTTTCTTTGGCGATGCGCCGATCACCTCTTTGACGAAAGAAAGACAGAAAGAGTTGTTTGCTTGGATGAGCCGCCTGCCAAAACTCATGGCAAGGGGCATGGCCGCAATCGTTTCACGAAAGAGGGTCGAACACTTTGCGCCAACGATCAGATCAACTACGCTGACGCCGAAGACGCCAAGGTCATCTCGGAACTCCGGGACCGCGAGGATATATCCCTCGCCGAAAAGCGCGCGCTGCTTGCGGAGCGCCTGACGCCTCGCTTGACGGTGACTACGATCCGCCGCAATCGCGACGGGCTCAACCGGATGTTCAAGGCTGCGGTCGAGCTGGGAGCGCCGAAAATCGATGCGCTGACCTACAAGGAGGTCGAGCGCCAAGTGCATCAATTCGACCCCGACGACGAACTCTATGTACGGGTGACAAAGGGCAAGGTGCGCCAGCCGTGGTCTCGGGAACGTCTTGCCGCCCTGCTTACGTCGCCGCTGTACACTGGGGCAAAATCGCCGCACAGGCGTTGGCAGCGCGGGACTGTCATCACGCGTGATGCCTATTATTGGGTTCCGCTGTTTGTAATGGCCCTGGGGACCCGGGTCGAGGAAGTGCTTCTGCTGAAGCGCAAGGATATTTTGTTTCGCAACGGAGCATTCTGCGTCGCGCTCAATTCTGGCGCAGAAAGCCCGGGGAAGACCCGAGATGCAAAGCGGATTCTGCCTTTGCCGCAGGTCATGCTCGACCTCGGGTTCGTAGAGTGGTGGCAGTCGTTGCCTGAACGCCATGGCGTTTTACTGTTCTCAGAAGTCGCTCGAAACACCGAGACAGGTGATGTGTCGAGCGCCTTTGGCAAACGTCTGAGCCGGATTCTGAATCACTTGGATGTGCGCGATTTCGACGAAGACTTTTACGCATTGCGAAAGACGTTTTCATCGATGCTGCGCGCAGCAGAGGTCAACGACGGTCAGCGTCAGGCTATCGCGGGTCATAGCCACGGTACGGTTCTGAACATCCATTACACGTCCCACAACACCGCTGATCTGAAGAAGGCAGCGGATGCGGCGGATTATCAACTCGAGATTAAGCACAGCCCGAAGCACGGCTTCCCTATCATAGTAGGCTGTGGGCTGCAGCCTGCTGGGACCGCCTCGGTTGACGTCACAATTGGAGATGATCAACAGGTCGAAACAGTGGTCGTCATCGACGATCTCAGCGCCTTGCCGCTATTTGAATACAGACGACCCTTGGTCGTGACAACAGAGAGTCTGCGGGCCGCGGCGCGAAAGATGTGCCTGCGACTTACGGGGCGGCACCTCAGGTTGCCTCGTGCTGCGATCAAACGCGTGGCCTTTGAGCATTTTCATGCGTTGGGTGCGGCGTGATGCTCCGGTCGGCTGAAAGTAACAGCCAATGCGTGTCCGCAGTATTTCAATTGGGGAGGGAAGGCTCGGAAGATCCCAGAGTAAACGGGTTTGAGGCAGGCTCGAAAGCTCTACGTAGTGCAACTGATCGCTCGATTATTTACTATCGTCAGTTGGGTACTCCATCGCTCGAAGCTTCTCGCGAAGGTAGTCAAACGGATCAAGAGATAGCGCCAGAGCGATTCGGCAAAACTCGACGACGTCGAGCCTCCGCTCACAGAGTTCCACCTTTGCAACGTAGGAGGGGGGGCGCCCGATCCGTGCGGCCAGTACCGCTTGCGAGAGGCCCGCCGACTTCCTCGCTTCAACGAGTCCCCGCACCACGGATCGGTATTCGTCTGTGTGAAGTGCGCCGGCCATCTCGATCTCCGTGTGGACGCCGACGCTTACCGCTGATAAGTATTACTCCCAAAATGGGAGTATCCTTGTTGAACAAAACTCATGCGCTGATCGATAAGCGGACCCTTGACCCGCACTGGAGAGACGTGTTCCGGCTGAGATTGACCGGCTGGTTGCCGGCCGGCGATGCAGAAAACGCAACCAAGCGAGGTACGATCTCACGCGGACCTTCTTCGGTGTCTTGTCAGGTCGAACTCACAGAACTGGGAAGAGCATTGACCGATTTTGATGGTTTCCGACTGTCGGATGGCACCGTGTCAATGATCGTGAATGTGTTCCAGACACGTGAGATCACTTGCAAAGTGCTGCAACAAAGATCCGACGACGGCGTTAGTCTTTCTGCGGAAGACATTTTTCCGGACGTAATTCGGGAACGCATCTTTCACGCACTGGCGCAAGAAGAGGCAAGGCAAGTCGGGTGGGACGACTGATTCTGCGAGCCAATTCCCTTGCTTTCGGCGTTCCTGCAACATGCTTTCGAAGCGTCGAAAGCGATTGGCCGCTCGCGGCGGAATTAGGTATCCGAGGATACCTTGGCAGGTTCAAGTCGAGGCCTGTGAGCATGGATGTGGCAAACATACTGGAGGTATGGTCTTGGAATACCAAACAACAGGTTCTCAGCACGGTCGTCGGGCAATCTGTTTCTCGTGCACGGGGATTGCCGAAACACATGCTGTGCGCCGGGACGTGCTGTTTGATGACGGTTCCGGTGTCGCGAAAAACATCCTTGTCTGGATCTGCGCAAATTGCTGTCACGTAATCGCAATTCCGTCAGAGTCGACACCAGCGATCAAACAAGCGCTTCGGGCGACCAAGGCGATGCAAAGTCGCGGCTGTCGAGCCCAGACACCTGATCATAGAAACAGAAGTGAGACATGACGGGCCGCCCTTGAGAAGAGGCGTGGTGCGCGTTCGGAAGTCGGTAAATGGGATTGGATCGGCTTGGTAAGGGGGGAAGCCTCTGTCAGCGGTTTTTAGGTCTGCAGGCGAAAGGAGCTCGAAATGACAAATGATGACATGCGTCGTCTCCGGGAGAGAAACCGGCGGCGACGAGCGGCGGCTTACGAACAGGAACGCTCAACACGCGAAGAAAAGGCGCGCTTGCTGCGGGTTTTGCACGATGTGGCATGTGACAGATATCTTGGTGTCAGGATATTTTTCGAGCAGCACTACGGGTCTGGAATCAACGACATTTCGTCGTTTGCCGTCATTCACGACGACAAGTTGGTACGGAAGGAAACTAAGGATTTCATCAGGTTGGCGATTCCGAGGATCGGATTGCAAATCGACTGGCAAGGTCGCGATGTCATTGATACGCCGATGCGCCTTGAACCGGCGACGGAGAATGAAAAGCAGCAATTGCTGCGTGATATCTGGCAGAATCGGTTACTCGTGGCGTCTGATTTGAGTCCCGCGCAGGAAGCAATTCTTGATGAACTGGAGAGTCATTTCTTAAAGAGCGGAAATTAGCGTTAGGGTGGTGAAAAAATCTGCAGAAAAAGTTGAAACAGGATGTGCAAGTATTCGAAAAAAGGGAAGACAATGCTCTCGCTGGAGGACGTCATGCAGATCATTGAAGACAAATTAAATGCCGATCCGGATCTTCAGCGTGCGTTCAATGATTCACTACGGGAGCGCTATCCAGAGGTTTGGCTGCAAATTCATGGAATAGTCAGTGAGCACTTCTGGCTCGGGAAAGAGGACGAAACAGACTGACAGCAATAAGCCTCGACTTGTAGCACTTTGAACCGCCCAGGTTTTGTCGGAGAGTTTCTGGTACAATAATTATGCCGCTATTTCTGCGGTGCTCAAGTCTGCGAAGAATGCCTCCTCTGCTTCTTGTGGCGTGACATATCCGATTGGCTGTGAAGGCGTTCGGTGTTGTACCAGTTGACCCATTTCAGCGTTTCCCATTCGACTTGTCCGACTGACTTCGATGGGCCGAGGAAGTTGATGACTTCGGTCTTGAACAGACCGATGATGCTTTCGGCCAGGGCGTTGTCATAAGAATCTCCGACGCTGGCGACCGAAGTGTCGATGTCGGCCTCGGCCAGACGCTCAGTGTACCTGATCGACAGATAATGCGATCCGCGATCCGAATGATGGATCAGCTTGTCTGCCTCGGACGGCGCCCGCTGACATATGACCTGGTTCAGGGCGTCGAGAACCAAGTCTGTGGTCATTGAAGTCGACACACGCCAGCCGGCTATCTTCCGGGCAAAGACGTCGATGACGAAAGCGACGTAAACCATCCCTTGCCAGCTTGAGACATAGGTGAAATCTGACACCCTGAGCTGGTTCGGCATCGCCGCCACGAAGGCCCGGTATACCTTGTCATCAGGACAGGGCTGTGCTGTGTCGGGGTTGGTCGGGCGGGGCGCAATGGCCGTGTCCGCGGGACTTCTTCCCGGATTGACCGCCGTGATCGACCTGTCCTTTGCCGTCGTGCTCGCCGCTGTCATCGCCCGAGAGATCTTGGCCGGCAAGAACTGGCGCAACCTCATAGTGCTGGCCATGCTTTGCGTCATGATCTTGGGCGATTGCCCACGTCATAGGTGTTGCATCGGCACCTTATGTGCATTGAGTGCGCCTACTTGATGGCGATCATAATTTTTGGGGGTGTCCGCAAAACGTGTTGGTCGCCTATGCGGACCTTCCTGGCATTGGCTGCGGACCTCAGTTTCCGCATCGGTTGCGAAGACCTCCGGGGAGAAGGGCGGAGAGGACGAAGCCGCTCCGCGGCATTGGCGCTTGTGGCCAGCCTTGGGCATTGATCAAGCCACTGTGCATTCGGGAATGGGCGGACCTGCCTGACGATTGGGACCTTCTCAATCGACAGACAGGAGGCTT